>CAZYEA010000081.1:0-16839 GCA_964646485.1 uncultured Acidobacteriota bacterium | reverse complement strand
GTACACGGAATACTCGCCGGTCTTCTGCCTGAGCGCCCTCGGGTATTACCAGGGAGCGCTCGAGACCATGAAGGCTCCCGGGCCCATTCGGGTGCATGAGACTCTGTGCACGTGCGCGGGGGACGAGGGCTGCGTGTTCGACCTCAGCTGGTAGCGCCCGGCGCGGGCGCGTGATCGCGGCGACATAGCCAATATTCATTCGCGCACCGGCCTTGATCAGGACGTGAGGCGGGGCGAAACTCAAGAATCGTCGCTAACCCCTGTTCAGGAGTTCCACAAAGCATGCATCGTCAGTCCGCTTCCTCGTTCCTCTTCGGCGTCGGCGCCGGCATCGTCATGGCGCTCGCCCCCGCTCCATTGGCCTTGGCCCAGCCCTTCGACCCGGCCGCCTTCAACGCTCTCCAGTATCGGATCGTCGGGCCCAACCGCGGCGGGCGGTCTTTGTGCAGTGCCGGCTCCGCCCAGCGGCCTCTCGAGTATTACTTCGGCGCGGTGGGCGGCGGATTGTGGAAGACCATCGATGGCGGGCTCAACTGGAAGCCGGTGACCGACGGCCAGATCAAGTCGTCCTCGGTCGGCTCCTGCGCGGTCGCGGAGTCAAACCCCGACGTTGTGTGGATCGGCATGGGCGAGACCCAGTTCCGCGGCAACATCATGCAGGGCGACGGCCTCTACAAGTCGACGGACGCGGGCAAGACCTGGAAGCACTCGGGGCTCGGCCAGATCCAGGCCTTCGCGCGCGTGCGGGTTCATCCTTCGAACCCCGACATCGTTTATGTCGCGGCCTTCGGCAAGCCCTACGCGGAGAGCGAGGATCGCGGCATCTACAAGACCACGGACGGCGGGGCGACCTGGAAGAAGGTCCTCTACAAGGGCCCCAAGGCCGCGGGGGTCGATATCTCCATCGACAAGAAGAACCCGAATGTGATCTTCGCGTCGCTCTGGGAAGCGTGGCGGACCCCGTGGAGCATGAACTCCGGCGGTCCCGATTCCGGCCTCTACAAGTCGACGGACGCGGGCGAGACCTGGACCGACATCACCCGCAACCCCGGCCTGCCCGCGGGCGTGGTGGGCAAAATCGGCGTCTCGGTTTCCCCCGTCGATTCGAACCGCGTCTTCGCCATGGTCGAGAACGAGAACGGCGGCCTCTTCCGCTCCGACGACGCGGGAGCCACCTGGACCAAGGTCAACGACGACCGCGCCCTGCGCCAGCGCGCCTTCTACTACACCCGCGTCTACGCCGATCCCCAGAACAAGGACCTCGTCTATGTCCTGAACGTGAACTTCCATAAGTCCACCGACGGCGGGAAGACCTTCACCCAGATCCGTCCGCCCCACGGCGACAACCACGACATGTGGATCGCCCCCAACGACAACCGGCGCTTCATCGCCAGCAACGACGGGGGCGGCACCGTGACCACCAACGGCGGGGAGACCTTCACCGAAGAGGACTATCCGACCGCGCAGCTGTACCACGTGATCACCACGAAGGACTTCAACTACCACGTCTGCGGCGCCCAGCAGGACAACACCACCCTGTGCGCGCCCTCCCGCCCCGATCCGCTCCAGCCCCCGAGCATGGGCCCGAGCGCGCCCGGGAGCTGGTTCTACCAGGTGGGCGGCGGCGAGAGCGGTTACATCGCCCCCTCGCCCACCAACCCCAACATCTTCTACGCGGGCAGCCAGGGCGCGCTCATCACCCGCTTCGACCGGTCCACCGGCCACCTTCGCGACGTGCAGATTTACCCCGAGTTCTTCTCCGGCATGCCCTCGAAGGACCTGAAGGAGCGCTGGCAGTGGACCTTCCCCATCGTCTTCGATCCGCTGGATCCGAACACTCTCTACGCGACCTCCCAGCACCTGTGGAAGACCACGGACGAAGGGAAGACCTGGGAGAAGATCAGCACCGATCTCACCCGCGCCGATCCCAAGACCCTGGGGGATTCCGGCGGCCCCATCACCCACGACATGAACGGGCCGGAGATCTACGCGACCATCTTCGCGGTGGCGCCGTCGCGCAAGGAGAAGGGCACGATCTGGACGGGGAGCGACGACGGCCTCGCCTTCATCACTCGCGACGGCGGAAAGAACTGGACCAACATCACCCCCCCCGGGCTTCCCGAGTTCGCGCGCATCAGCATCATCGACGCCTCGCCGCACAAGGCCGGCACCGCCTACCTGTGCGCCAAGCGGTATCAGCTCGACGACCGCGCGCCCTACATCTACCGGACCGACGACTACGGCAAGTCCTGGACGAAGATCGTGAGCGGCATCGAGGGCGGCGCATACGTCCATGCGGTGCGCGAGGACCCGAAGAAGGAAGGCCTGCTCTATGCCGGCACCGAGCACGGGGTGTACGTCTCCTTCAACAACGGCGCCTCCTGGCAGGCCTTCAACCAGAACCTGCCCGACACCCAGATCTCCGACCTCGTGGTCGAGGAGAACGACCTGGTCATCGCCACCCACGGGCGCTCCATGTGGGTGATGGACGACATCGGCCCCCTGCGCCAGATGACCCCGCAGGCCGCCGCGGCCTCGCTCACCGTCTTCAACCCGCGACCCGCGACCCGCGGCAACGGACCGGTGCCCATCGACTTCATCCTCAAGCAGCCGGCGGAGAAGGTCCAGATCGAGATCCTCGACAGCAAGGGCGCGCTGGTGCGCTCCTTCACCGGAACCGCGGAGGACGACAAGCCGCGGGCGGGCGGAGGTGGCGAGGAGGAGTTCTTCGGGCCTCCGCGGGTGAAGCCTCCCACCCGCAAGGCCGGACTCAACCGGTTCAGCTGGGATCTGCGCTATCCCGGACCGGAGACCTTCGAGGGAATGATCCTCTGGAGCGCTTCCTCCGCCGGTCCCTTCGCCGTCCCCGGGATGTACTCCGCGAAGGTGACGGTGGGGCCCGAAACCCAGACCGTGCCCTTCGAAGTGAAGATCGACCCGCGCCTCAAGAACACCACGGTCGCCGACCTTCAGGAGCAGTTCAACCTGGCCATGGAGGTGCGCAACGCGACCTCCGCCGCCCACGCCACGGTCGGGAAGATCCGCGGCATCCGCAAGGACATCATGGACCGCGACGCCAAGGCGAAGAACAAGGCGCTCTCCCAGGACGTCGCGGTGGTCCTCGCCAAGCTCTCCGCCATCGAGGAAGACCTGTACCAGGTGAGGAACCGCTCGGGCCAGGACCCCCTCAACTTCCCCATCAAGCTCGGCAACAAGCTCGGCGCGCTGCTGCGGGTGGTCTCAGCCGGCGACGGCCGGCCGAACGCGAGTTCCTACGAGGTCTTCAAGCTCGAGAAGGGCCAGCTCGACGGGATCATGGCGAAGTACGACGCGGTGATCGCGGTCGATCTGCCCCGGATCAACAAGCGTCTGGCCAGTCGCAAGCTGGAACCGGTCACGGTCAGCGGGGTCAAGCCGCCCGGCGTGCGGTGAAGTGGGTGCTGAGAGCACCTGAGCGGGCCTGATATCCTCCACTCCGGCGACGCCCTTCCTGAGGGGCGCCGCCTCAAGGGTGCCCCCAGACGCGATGCTCGCGAGGGGCAGGACATCGAGGGCAGCCGGGCCGCTCCCTCTTCAACCACCTTGTCGAAACGAGGAGGCTCGATGCCCCGACTCGCCCTAGCCCTGTTCCTGGTTCTCGCCGCCACCCCGGCTCATGCGGCCGGGTCTTTGGACCCGGTGGTCCCGGTAGCGTTCGCCCTCGCCATCATCCTCGCGGCCGCGAAGCTGTTCGGGCACCTGGCCGAGGTCCTGGGCCAGCCGGCGGTGCTCGGCGAGCTCATTGCCGGCATCGTCCTCGGGGTGGCCGGGCGATCCTTCCTTCCCTCGCTGGACCAGGCCGCGCGAAGCCCGGAAGTCTCGCTGCTCGCGAGCCTGGGCGTGCTCCTGCTCCTGTTCGAAGTCGGGCTCGAATCCACCGTTCCCCAGA
This sequence comes from uncultured Acidobacteriota bacterium, assembly GCA_964646485.1. Taxonomy (GTDB): domain Bacteria; phylum Acidobacteriota; class Vicinamibacteria; order Fen-336; family JAGNNV01; genus JAGNNV01. The sequence goes on along the minus strand of CAZYEA010000081.1, from coordinate 12,911 downwards.
TGCTGAGGGTCGGATGGCCGGCCCTGCGCGTGGCGGTTTTGGGAGTGGTAGCCCCGACGGTACTGGGCGTGGGTGTCGCCACGATCCTCCTTCCGGACGCCTCCTCCTACACGCGGGCCTTCATCGGGGCGACGCTGTGCGCCACGTCCGTGGGAATCACGGCGCGCGTGCTCAAAGACCTCGGCCGGGGCCAGTCCGCCGAAGCGCGCCTGATCCTGGGCGCGGCGGTGCTGGACGATGTGCTCGGCCTGATCCTCCTCGCCGTGGTGGCGGGCGCCATCAACGCCGCGGCCGCGGGCGAGTCGCTCGCCCTCTCATCCGTCGTGATGATCGCGGCGAAAGCCGGGTTCTTCCTGGGCGCTTCACTCTGGATCGGCGTCCGCGTGGCGCCCGGGCTCTTCGCCGCCGCTTCGAAACTTCGGAGTGCAGGCGCCCTGCTCGCGACCGGACTCGCCTTCTGTTTCTTCCTCGCCTGGCTGGGGTCGTTCTTCGGCCTCGCTCCGATCATCGGCGCGTTCGCGGCCGGTCTCATCCTGGAGGAGGTTCACTATCGCGACTTCGTGCAGCGCGGCGAGCACGGCCTCGAGCATCTGGTCCATCCGATCGCGGGATTCCTCGCCCCCATCTTCTTCGTGCAGATGGGAATGCTGACCGACGTCGGCAAGCTGCTCGACCTCGACGTCATGGTGCTCGGCCTCGGCCTTTCCGCGGCCGGCCTGATCGGCAAGGCGGTTTCGGGCTATGCAGCGCCCCGCGGGAGCGTGGACCAGCTCGCGGTGGGACTGGGAATGGCGCCCCGCGGAGAAGTGGGCCTCATCTTCGCGAACATCGGCCTTGGCCTCACCGTCGCCGGCGCGCCGGTGCTGGACTCACGGCTTTATTCGGCCATCGTGATGATGGTGATCGTGACCACTCTTCTCACCCCTCCCGCACTCAAGTGGCGCTTTGCAAGCGGGGGGCGAACGCTCGCCCAGGGCGGGGACTCCGGCCAGCCGACCGGGTAAGCGTTCAGTCGGAAGGGGCGGAAGGTTCGGGAGCCGGGTCCGCCCTCTCGTAGAGCGAGAAGGTGTGCCGGTTGTAGGTCTCCGTCTGGAATTCCGTCTGGCCGCCGAGATGGAAGCGACGAAAGGCGCCGAGCGAGGGGAGGGAATCGAGGGCCACCGGCCGCTTCTCGGGAATGTCATTCCAGCCGAGCACCAGGACTCCTCCGAGGCGAAGCGCTTTGGCGCAGGCCGAGAACGACGCATCGATGTCCGAAGGATCGTTGAGCCCCCAGCCGATGACCCCGTTGCAGATGACGAGGTCGACGGAGCCCGGAACGAAGCGGCTCGCGATTTCGGACATGGGGGCGATCAGGTGCTGGGCCGCGCCGAAACGCGCGCGCGCCGGATCCACCTCCATCGTCCAGTAGTCGCGCCCGGAGAACATGCTCTCGTAGTGCTGGGTGTACCAGTCGCAGCCGATGAAGACCACCCTTCTGAAACTCGGGTCCTTGACCAGGGGAGGCAGGATGATTCCGTCGAGCACCCGCCGGTCGGGAGTAGAGAGGGCGGTGGTCAGCCCGAAGAGTCCACGAACGAAGCGGAGGACCGAGTAGAAGAGAAACTCGGAAGCCTTCTTCGCCCGACGGCCCCAGGCTGAGGAGGACTCTTGCCGGAGGCTCGCCATGAGAGCGGGGAGTGTACACCCCGGGCCAAAAAGGCTTCCCGAGGCGGCGCGGGACGGGGCCATAAGTTACGATCTCCCCGGTGAATCGGCTCAAAATCGCCGCCCTGGTGGCGGTCGTCGGCGCCACCTCCTTCTCGTGTGGGGGTTCGGGCCTCGGTCCCTCGGCACCATCGACCACGTCGACCCCGACTCCAACGGTGACGCCCGGAAAGCCCAACATCGTTTTCGTCCTCCTCGACGACGGCGAGGAGGCCATGGCTTCAGGCATGCCGAAGCTCAAGGCCGCCTTCATCGACAAGGGCCTTCGCTTCACCAACGCGTTTGCCACCACACCCCTTTGCGGGCCCTCGCGGGCCAACATCCTCGCGGGCGAATTCACTCACAACACCGGCGTCATCGGAAACGTGGGCAGCGAATCGGGATACCCGGGCTGGCTCAAGGGCGGCTTCGACAACGCCAACATCGGTCCATGGCTCAAGGCGGCGGGCTACAAGACGGGCATCTTCGGCAAGTATCAGAACGACTACCCGACCGATGCGCCGAGGCCGACCTTCGTGCCTCCGGGCTGGGACGACTGGCGAGTGGTGATGTCCGACCGGGTCGGCTACAACGACGAGTACACCCTCAACGAGAACGGCGTGCTCAAGGAGTACACCTCGGCGACCGGCGGATATCAGACCGACATTCTGTCCGAGCGCATGCAGTCCTTCATCCGGGCGGCGGAGGCGAACGACTCCCAGCCTTTCTTCGCGTTTCTCTCCGTGGCGGCGCCGCATACGCCGACCGCTCCGGCCGCGCGCCACCTCTCCGCGTTCCCGGGCGCCCAGGCTCCGAGGACGGCATCCTTCAACGAAGCCGACATCTCCGACAAGCCGCGCTGGTTTCAGGATCAGGCGCCGCTCATGGACGGCGCCACCATCGCGGAACTCGACAGCGACTACCGCGGTTCGCTGCAGGCCCTCCTCGCCGTGGAGGAGGCCGTGGACGCCCTCTTCGCCACGCTCGATCAGCTCGGTGAAAGCTCCAACACCTACGTCTTCTTCACCTCCGACAACGGCCTGCACCGGGGCGAGCATCGGTTGCGCGGCGGCAAGAACACGGCTTACGAGGAGTCCATCAAGGTGCCGTTCTACGTTCGAGGGCCGGGGGTTCCCGCGGGTCGAACCATCGAGCACCTGGCCGGGCTCGTGGACCTGGCGCCCACTTTCCTGAGCCTCGCCGGCGCCTCCATTCCCGCCTCCGTGGACGGGATGTCGCTCACTCCACTTCTCTCCGCGACCCCGCCGGCCTTGTCCGCCTGGAGGTCCGAACTGCTGATCGAACATCCGGGAGGAGCGGGGCTGCCCATTCGCATCCCCGGGTACTTCGGCATACGCACCCAGACCGAGATGTATGTCGAGTACGACAACGGCGAGAGCGAGTACTACGACTTGCGCGCCGATCCGCTTGAGCTCAGCAACCTGGCCCGCCAGGCCTCCTCCTCCACGATCGCAAGGCTCAGCTCGCGCGTCGCCACCCTGAGCCGTTGTCGCGGCGCTTCCTGCCGGCAGTAGCCCGGTGACTCGGCCTCCGCATGGAGGCCCCGAGGTTGTTGCGCGGTCAGAGGGCCCAAGGCGTTAAGTGTTTATTAACAAATGTTTAGACGAGGGGCGAGGTGTATCTTGCAACCCCTCATGCCTACCACCACTCAGGTGCCACCCGCTCCAGGAGGGGAGGGCCGGGACCGGGCCCCGGGCGCGCCGAGACCGGGATACGGCTTCGGCGAGTTGGCGCTTCTGGTCCTCAGCCTCACTGTTTTCAGCCTCGTCGGCGAGGCGGGTGCACGCGTGATCGAGGAGTCGAGGCTTTCGAAGGATGGCTATTCGCCGGTGAGGGGTCACCGGTCGCACGAGCCCATGAATGCTGCGGGCTATCGAGACTTTGAGCACACGATTGAGAAGCCGGCTGGGGTTCACCGCGCGCTTTTCCTCGGCGATTCCTTCACCTACGGCGTGGGGATTCCATTCGATGACACCTATCCGGAGCGCACGGAGCGTGCCCTCTCCCGGTCCAGAGGTGAGAGATGGGAGTCCGTGGTCATGGCCGTGCCCGGCATCGGCAGCGAGCAGGAGGCCGTGATCGCGGAGACCGAGGGGCTCAAGTACTCGCCGGACCTCGTGGTGATGGGCTATGTCCTCAACGACGCCGAGGACCCAGGCTCGGCGGAGGAGCGGCGGGGGCAGGAATGGAGAGAGGCCGAGGCCGAGAAGGCCATGCCCGCCTTCTGGCGAAGATCGGCGCTGCTCCGGCTCATCGAAGGGCGCCTCCGAGCCACCCGGGAGAACCGCCGTCGCGTGGAGAACCACCTCGCGTTGTACCGCGACGGAGCGTCCGGATTCGAGGGAGTGAAGCGGTCGATCGAGCGGATCTCGCGGCTCTGTCGGGAAAGGCGGATTCCCTTCGTGGTGGCGATCTTCCCCCTCTTCGCCAATCCTCTCGACGAGCGTTACCCGTTCACCTCGATCCACGAAAAGATGTCGGCCCTCTGCCGCGAGACCGGAGTCTCCTTCGTCGACCTCCTCCCCTACTATCGCGGCATGGACTGGCGCCTTCTGGTCGTCGAGGGAGCGCGCGACGAGCATCCGAACGAACTGGCTCAGCGCATCGCCGCCCAGGCGCTGCTCCCCATCGTCGAGTCCGTCCTGCAGCCTCCGCCGAGGCAGGCCTCGAGACACCCTCCCTCCGACTGAAGGCGCGTCAACGCCGTTTCGTGATCGCGTCGAACCAGGCTTCGGCGAGCACGCCGTATCCGGCGGCGGAGGGGTGAATGTAGTCGGCGAAGAGTTCCGAATACTGGAGCGGCGAGCGCTCGAAGGCGAGGTGCAGGTCGACGAGGACCGCGCCTTCCTCGGCCGCCATCCCCCGTATGAACTCGTTCTGGGCGGAGATCCAGTCGTTGCGTTGGGGCGAGGCGCGGAAATCGTTGCCTACGTTGGTCATGAGGAGCGTGCCCACGAAAGGGAACCCGCCCTGCGCCTTCACCTTGCGAACCATGGACCGAAGGTTGTCGATGGTGAAGCAGGGCGGTTCTCCACAACGCGAGTCCGCCCAGTCGTTCGTGCCATACAGGATCAGGGTGAAGGCGGGGCGACCGGAGGCGAGCGAGTCGGCGAGGCGCGACTCTCCCCGTTCGGAGTTCGAGGAATCGATGCCGTCGTTGATGACCCGGGCCTTCCCGAAATAGGCGGCGAGCCTGCGTTCCAGCAGGCCCGTATATCCCTGCCCGTCGCCGACCCCCGCCTGGCCGTTGGTGATGCTGTCCCCGAAAGCGAGGAACACTCCCGCAACCGCTCCCGCGCCGAGCGGCAAAGTGACGGGCACCGGGACCAGGGCGTCGGCAGGAGGGGTCACCACGGAACCTTCCGGGCCTCGATAGTACGGGGGGAGCGAGGAAGGAGCGATGGAAAGCGGCTGCGCGCTCTGAAGCACGGACAGGCGGACCTCGCCCGTGGGCGCGACGCTTCGGCCCACCGCGGCGCCGAAGGAAATCTCGGCGCCCGGAATCCGGATGAGTTCCGAAGGGTCGAGGATCCCGTTGCGGTTTTCGTCAAGAAACGCGGTGAAGGTCACCTCCCGGCTCACCGGCGTGGGTGAGGCGGGACCGGAATTCCCCGAGCACGCGGCGGCGAGCACAGGGGCGATCACGATGCTCACGGGGATCCTCATGGGGGCCAAGGATCCTATTACGGCGGGGCGCTGCGCTTTCGGGCCACGGTATATCCTCATCGACCCCCGGCCCTCCCGTTGAAGAACATCTCGCCCTTCGCCATCAAGCTCGTCCTGTCCGCGGGGCTCCTCATCTATCTGCTTCGGAGCGTGGATGTTCACGCCGTCCTGCGTCACCTGGCCGAGGGCGACCACCCTCTGTTCGCGATCGCGGTGGTGGTGTACGCGGTGGTGGTCGTCCTCTCGACGGTGCGGTGGAAGGTCCTGCTCGACGCCCTCGGAGGGTCCGCCAATCTCCGGGCCCTCGTCGATTCGTACCTCGTCTCGGCGTTCTTCGCGAACTTCCTTCCGAGCAACATCGGAGGCGACGTGGTGCGGGCGAGAGAAACCGCGCGGGCGGCTGGATCGCACACCGCCTCCCTCACCGTGGCCGCGATGGACCGGGTGGTGGGCTTCGTGGCCCTCTATGTCATCGCCGCCTCGGCCTTCCTGCTCGGGGGCCCTCAGGTACGCGGCCTCACCGGGGCAAGGGTGATTCTGCTGGCGTTGACCGTCGGGTTCATGGTGAGCGGCGCCCTGTTCGTGCGCCCGGGGCTCGTGGCCGCGCTCATCGAACGCCTGGGCCTGAAGCGGCTACCCTGGCTCTTCGACCGGGTCGCGTCGGTTCAATCGACGCTCGCCGCCTTCCGCGCGAACCCGCGAGCCATGAGGGACTCTTTCCTCCTGTCCATGGCGCTCCAGTTCCTGGGCGTGTCCTACTTCTTCGTGGTGGCGCGGGCCCTGCGGATTCCCCTCGATCCGGGCACCTGCCTGCTCATGGTTCCCCTCTGCACGCTGATTCAGGCCCTGCCCATTTCGTTCAACGGCTGGGGCGTGCGCGAAGGCGTGTATGTCGTCTACTTCAGGCAGGTCGGCCTGCCCAAGGAGAGCGCCCTCGCCTTTTCAATCGTCGCCGCCGCCCTGGCCGTGCTCTTGTCGGTCTCGGGCCTCTTCGTTTGGCTCGCCCGCCGCTCAGAGTCCCAGGGAAACGGGCCTGCCCGGCAGCCGATCGACTAGGGGCTCGAGGGCGGGTAAGGGAATCGCCGCTTCTGGCCATTGATCGGCGCCTCGATCAGGTACCACGAGGCCGTGGCCAGGACAATGGAGATCGCTCCGTAGCTCAGGAACATCGAGAGTCCACGCGGCGGCTCCACGAAGGCGAACTCCCTCGCCGCCACGCGTCCGATCGGGATGAGGAAGAGATGGTAGAGGTATATCCCGTAGCTGATGCGGCCGATGTACCGCACGGGAGGGAGTTCCAGAAACGCGCGAAGCAGGGACGGGCCGGTGGTGGTCGCGAGGTAGACCAGGGCGAGGGAAATGAGGGCGAGCCCGAGGTCCCCGGAAATGCGGTAGGCGAGCTGGTCGGTGGCCCTCAGGCCGACCTGATACCGATAGCCCTGGGCGAAGAAGAAGAGCGGCGCGCCGAGGAGAGCGCCGTAGAAGGAGAGCCTTGCGGCGGAGAGTCCCCCGCTTTCGTCCTTCGCCGCGCAGATCGCGAGCAGCGCCCCCAGACCCAGAGCATCCATGCATCCCTGCAGAACCAGATGCGTCTGCTCGAAACTCCGACCCTGCAAGGCGCCCACCGCCTCGTACCCGAAACTGAAGACCACGAGGGAGACGGCGAGGATCAGCAGCCGCTTTCCGGTCAGAAAGAGGACGGCCATCGGCCACAACAAGTAGAACTGCTCTTCCACGCAGAGCGACCACAAGTGGGTCGCCTGGGCCAGGGGCTTGTGGAAATAGGTGAGGGCGATGTTGCCGGTGTAGGTCAGGTGAAAGGGCAGCAGGTCGGCTATGGGAGGGTAACCCACCCACCATCCGAGCAGCACCACGAGGTAGTAGATGGGAGCGATGCGCAGGGCGCGCCGGGCCACGAACGCCCGGAACACGGCGGCCCGAGAGGTGGCGCCCCGGGACACCGCGTCGCGGCCTCGCAGGAGCAGGCCGGTGATCAGGAAGCCGGAGAGCACGAAGAAGAGCAGCACGCCGAAGCGGCCCCAGTGGAAGGCGCGCTGGATGAGGGACCGCTCGGGGAAGAAGTGCGAGATGAGCACGGCCACGATAGCCAGGGCCCTCAGTCCGTCGAGGGCCGGGTAGAACCGCGCGGAGAGCGTCGCCGAGGGGCCGGGTTGATCCACTAGCAGAAGGGCGGCCTGTTCATCGTTGGAGGACAGTGTTCAGTATAGCTAGACAGGGGGCGAAGACCCGCCCGGTCCCGGTGATGGATCACCGCGCGGCCGCCCCGCCCACCTTCGCCTAAGATCACGGTGCATGTCACACTCTGCGGAGGGCCTCGCACTCAAGCAGAAGCAGGTTGGAGAGCACGTGCGCCTGCTTCGCGAGAGGGCCCGCCTGTCCGTACGAACCCTCGCGGCCCGCACCGAGTTCTCTCCAAGCTTCATCTCTCAACTCGAGAACGGGCAGGTGTCACCCTCCATCCATTCGATGGAGCGCATCGCGAACGCGCTGGGTGTGAACCTCGGTTCCTTCTTCGCCGCGATCGGCCCGGGCGAGGGCGGGCTGGTCCTGCGCCGCGCGGATCGAAAGCCCCTCCCGAGTACCTGGTCGAATGCGGAGTTGGAGTCGCTCGGGCGGCACAGCCCTCAGCGGCGCCTCGAACCCCTCCTCATCACCATCGCCCCGGGCGGGCGAAGCGGGAAACACCCGGTGGCCCCCCGCAGCGAGGAGTTCGCTCTGGTCCTCAAGGGCCGGGTCCGCATTCGGCTGGGCCCGGACGAATACGCGCTTGCCGCGGGCGACTCGGTGACCCTGCTGCCGGGCGAACTCCGGCTCTGGTTCAACCCGGGGCGGTCGCCGTGCCAGATCCTGATCGTGGGATTCGAGCCGGCCTGACTCCGTACGGGTCAGCGTCCTTTGCCCGGATGCGCCTCTTCCGGTAAATTTGCGGGATTCCCTCAAGCTCACGAACCGCCTCCGATCGCGGCGCCTCGCTCCCAAGAACCCAAGAAAGTCCAAACACAATGATCCGATCTCTGCGTTCCCCGCTCGCCCTGCTCGCCTTCCCTCTCGTTCTCGCATTCTCGAACTGCGGCGACGGTCTTGACCAGACGAGCCCGGCAAGTCCCACCGGTTCGGCGGCCGGGGGGAGCGCCAGCCCGAGTCCGACCGTGAACCTCACGGTCACGCCCAGCCCGTCCCCGACCGCGAGCCCCTCGGTCGCGAGTTGCTCCCTCCCGACGCGCCCCGATTGCGGCAACAGCGGCTGCTGCTCGGAAGGAGGCGCTGCGATGTTCAACGCGCAGATCAACGACGCCCAGGCCGACCTGGAGCGGACGCGGCCCGACATCTTCAATTCCGACGGCTCCCTCCGCCTCGATGAGCTCGAGTACACCGACCTCCTCGCGAAGAAGCTGATGGCGCTGAACCCCGGAATGTGCGCGCGCGGCGGCGGCCGGAACGGCGAGTCCTTCTCGAAGGACGAGGTTGCGATCAAGACCACGAACGACGTGTCCCAGAACGTCGACGTGATCATCGGCAGCAGCCACACCCCCTACATCGGCGGCCGATACACCTGCCGTCCCGCGAGCTTCTAGCCCGTCTCTTTGCAGCCTCGTCCGAGGGCGGCGAGAAATCGCCGCCTTTTCCATTTCAGGGGCGGGGACAGACGGGGGAGAAGCCCTCGTAGGCAGGAGGTGCAACAAGCCCCAGGTGCCCTGCCTGATCGAGGAGCGAGGGGGCCCAAAGCAAGGCCAGGGAAAAGGCGAGGCCTGCGAGCAGAAGACGTCCGCCAGGTGGCCTGCCTTGGGCGCAATCGAGATCTCCTAGAGCCCCGGAGAGGATCATGAACGCGGGGAGCACGGGCAGGCGATAGCGAGAAAAACCGTGAGTCGCGATGTGGAGCAGCAGGTATGCGGCGAGGAGACCCACGAGCAGGGTCGTGCCACGCGTCCCTCGCAGCCGGGCGAGCGCCACCACCGAGCCAAGCGCGATCGCGACCCAGGGGAGCAGCACGAGGGCCGCCGCTCCCCGATAGGCCTGACAACTGACTTCGTCATAAGCGCCCCGCCGCATGTGAATCAGGGCCAGGGAGTCGACCTCCGCGAGCCTCGGTCCCTCGTCCCGGATCTTCTCGAAGATCCACATCGGCTGGCGCTTCCAGATGGCCTGAAGGCCGGCGGCCCGGGCCCACTGGAACTGCTCGACCCTTCCTTCGTTCGCGTAGTACTCGTCGTAGACCTGACCGCGGGAGATCTCGGCGTTTCCCTGATAGAGATTCAGGCCGCCGCCGGTGGAGACCGGGATGAAGGCGCCGAACTGGATCCAGTTGCGCGCGGTCCAAGGCGCCACCGTGGCGAGAGTGACGATCAGGAGGGTCGCGGCGGGGGCGATACGGCGTTCCTTCCTGCCGCGGGCGAGCCAGAGAACCGCGAGAGGCAGGAGGTACAAGACGGTTTCGCGGGTGAGCACCGCGAGGCCGAACAGCACACCCGCGGCCGCGGCCGAACGCGGGGACGAGAGAGCGTCCGCGACCATGAGTCGCTCCACCGTCCACCACAGCAGAGCGAGGAACAGGGTCTCGCACCAGAAGTGCGCCGCATACCAGACAAGCTCGGGGTAGAAGGCGGCGAAGGCGCTCGAAACCGTCGCGGCCCGGGCTCCGAACATGCGTTCCGAGACCCGGAAGACCGCGGGAATGATGAGACTGCCGAGCAGAGCCTGAACGACCTTGATGGCCAAGAGACTGCCGAAGAGAGCGTTCACACCGGCCAGGAAATACGGGTAGAGGGGGGGATGGAAGATCGGATAGTTTGCGAAGGGTGAAAAATGCGCGGCCGGGATGCGGTTCAGGGCCATGAGCCACATGGTCTCGTCGGCCACCGGATGAGTCTTCGGCTCCAGCCAGATGAAGGCGAGACGCGCAAGCACTCCCCCGGCCCACAGGGCGGCGAGGACGCTGCGGCCCTTGAGGGCGCGGGGCGGATCGGAAGCGGAATTCACGGGAGCGGCGGCATTATCCGCGACCAGGCCCTCTCCTTTGGCGTGCAAGCGGAGCGAAACCCTAGAATCGCGTCATGAAACTTGGACGAGTCTTCTTCCCTGCACTCCTTCTGGGAGGGGTCCTGGGCGCCTACTTCGGCGGCGACCTGAGGCAGTCCGTCTCCCGCCCGGCCGTGGCCGAAGCGCAGTCCCGGCCCCAGCCCGGGGGAAAGGAGCGAAACCTCGACGCCGACGAACGGGCGACTATCGCCCTCTTCAAGGCGTCACAGGCCGCGGTCGCCTTCATCACCACCACCGAGCAGCAGGTCGATTTCTGGAGCCGCACGGTGTCGGAGCAAGCCACGGGTTCGGGCTCCGGATTCGTATGGGATGACCAGGGCCACATCGTCACCAACTATCACGTGGTGGAGCCGGTGGTCGGGTCGCGCTCCGGCGAAATCACCGTGACCCTGCAGGACAAGAACCTTGCCGGGACCCTTGTGGGCGCCGCCCCGGAACTCGACATCGCGGTCATCAGGGTGCAGGCTCCGAAGAGCGACCTCAAGCCCATTCCCGTGGGCACGAGCGGAGGCCTCGAGGTGGGCCAGAAGGTGTTCGCCATCGGGAATCCCTTCGGCCTCGATCACACCCTCACCACCGGCATCGTGAGCGCCCTCGGCCGCACCATCACGAGCGTGCTCAACACCCCGATCGAGGACGTCATCCAGACCGACGCCGCCATCAATCCGGGCAATTCCGGCGGGCCGCTTCTCGACAGCTCGGGCCTGCTCATCGGCGTGAATACCGCGATCTACTCCCCGTCGGGGGCGAACGCCGGCATCGGCTTCGCGGTTCCCGTGGACACGGTGAGCCGCGTGGTGCCTCAGTTGATCCAGTACGGGAAGATGCGGCGGCCGGTGATCGGGGTGACTCTCGACGCCCGGCTCGACGGGCTGGTGGCTCGCCGCTTCGGGGTGCGCGGGGCGGTCATCCGTGAAGTGGAGAAGAACTCCGCGGCCGCGCGCGCGGGGCTGAGCGGCATCGACGTCGACCGCAACAGCATCAGCATCGGCGACGTGATCACCGAAATCGACGGCAAGCCGGTGGCGAGCCAGGCCGACCTCTCGGGCCGCCTGTCCTACATCGAGCCGGGCGCGGCGGTGAACGTGAAAGTCTGGCGCGACGGCAAGACCCGAACCGTGAAGCTGGTCCTCGGCGCCAGCCGCTGAGGGCCTCCCTACCCTAGGGACGCGGGGCCGGCTGGGGTCTCGGGCTCACATGCAGGGCGAGCCGGATGAGCGCGTGTTCGGTCTGGCCTGAGTCCGGGGTCTGCGTCAGCACGATGCCCCGCGACTGTGCGGTCAGGCTGTACACGAAAGAGTCGTAGTACATGACGGGCGCTCCGGGGAAGACCCGGAACCGGACCGAGCCAAGGCCCGGGACCAGGGCCCTCTGGGGCGCCGCTCCGGCGAAGATCTCGATGTCGTCATTGGCCTGCATGCCGATGAGAGTGACGTCGATCCAGTCCACCGGCTCGTTGGCGCGAAGGAGCACCTCGGTGGTCGTGCCCCGCTTTACGCGGAAGCCCTCCATGGGTTCTCCATCGGGCAGGAACATGCCGGGGATGATCTCGCGGCCGAAGGTGCCGTCATCGGGGAAGTAGAGCCAATAGCCGTGGCGCGAACCAGGGCGGTGGATGGGCGGGTCACCCTCGGCATCGTCGTAAGGCTGTTTCTTCCTCCAGGCATCAGTGCAGAAGGAAAGGTCGTTCAGCATCGCGCGTTCTGCGCGCAGATAGCTGAGCGGGCCCTCCGGGCGACTCGCGAGGAGCGAGGGCTTCATCGAATGGTCCACGGGCTGGAGCCACGCGGGCAGGAGGAAAAGAGCGCTCACTGCCACCCCCAGCGCGGTCACGAGGAACTCGCGCCCTTTCGGCAGGAAGAACATGGCGAGGGGCAGCACCGCGGTGAAATAGCGATTGCCCACCGTGCCGCCCCCTCCGTACCAGTTCGTCGGACCGGGAATGAGGCGGATGCTGACCAGGTAGAAGAGAAACAAGCCGGCGATGGCGAACCACCCCTCCTTTTCCCGCGGGCCGAGGAGGAAGAAGAACATCAGGGCCAGGAGCGCGGGCGCGTAATAGGGCAGCACGCCGGCGTAGCGACCGAACCAGAAGTCGGTCAGATTTGCGAGGAACATCTGCCGCAGCTCCACCGCCGACTGGGCTATTCCGGCGCCGCGGGTCGCCGCCTGTCCTTCTTCAAGCGGACCGAGCTTCATGGTGGTCATCCACTCCCCGCTGTTCCCGAACGTCGCGTCCTTCACTTCGCCGCGGTCGAAGGGGAACTCGGAGCCGAAGGTCTTGCGCTCGCCTCCCTGGTAGTTCCACTCGCCGGTCACCAGGGTGTTCGCCCCGAACAGAACCACCGTGCATCCCACCATGATCGCGCCACGGCGCAGAACCTCGAGCACCCGGCGATGTGCTTTCATGGAGGCGTCAAACCGGGGCGAGAGCCCCAGGGGAGCGGCCATGAGCAGGTGGGTGGGCTTCGTGTACC
>CAZYEA010000080.1:1369-16881 GCA_964646485.1 uncultured Acidobacteriota bacterium | reverse complement strand
GACTCGTCGCTGGTCACCCCGGTGATCCGGCAGACCGCGGTGTTGGAGGCGTCGGTGACGTCCACCGTCACCACCACCGGAACCATGCGGCCGTCCGGCGGCCACAGGACGTGGGGCGAGGGCGTGATCGTGGCGATGTCGGGGCTGGTGGTGTCGACCACGTTCACGGTGCGCGACACCTGGGCGGTGTTGAAGCCGTCGCTCACGGTGTAGACGAGGGTGTAGACGCCGGCCACTGCGGTGTTCACGCTGCCGCTCACCGAGATCGAGGAGGTGAGATCGCCCGCGCAGATGTCGTTCGCCACCGCTCCGGGGTCGGTGAAGGCATCCCCGAGTTCCAGGGTCATCGAAGCGGGGCCGAGCAGGCTGAGCGCGGGCGGAGTGGTATCCACCACGTTCACGGTGCGGGTGAGGGTGGTGACCCGGTAGCCGTTGCTGACCGAGTAGGTGAGGACATAAGCACCCACCGCGTGGGCGTCGATGCTTCCGGTCACCGCGATCGAGGAGGTGAGGTCGCCCTGGTCCGCGTCGCTCGCGGAGGCGCCCGGATCGACGAAGGCCGAGCCACACTCCACGGTCATGGGATTCGGGCCCAGGAGGTTCAAGGTGGGCGCGCCCGGGAACGCGAAATACGCGACCGGCATATCGTGGTCGGAAAGACGCTCGGGCCGGTCGGGATCGTTGCGGTACACCTCGGGGAAGTCCGCGTCGTTTCGCGCGTAGTGGAAGCGGCTGTAACGCTTCATGAGCGCGGCGTTCACGAGCACGTGGTCGAGGGTCTGGATGTTGCCGTCGAAGGAATAGGAATAGCCCTGATCCGGGGGCAGCAGGTCCACGAGGTTGGTGAGGTTCGGCTCCACGTGGTCGGCGCTCGCGAGCACCACGTGGTCGGGGTCGGTGGGGGTTCCCTTGATCGTGCCCATCAGGTCGACCAGCCCGTCGCTCTGGGCGAAGGCGTTGTAGTCGCCCACCGAGATGATGAACTCGGCCGGGTCCGCAGTCTGGCGGGCCTGGATGAGGTCGGCGAGGAACTCGGCCTGGGCCTGGCGCTTGGCCCGCACCCGGCCCCCGGCCGTACCCGGACCGTCGGGGGTTTCGTCATCGACCCCGTTCAGGGAACGGAGGTGATTGACGATGACGGTCAGGGGAACCGGCGCTCCCTCCGGAGCCTGGACCTGGGCGCGAAGAATCAGGGGCGGACGATCGTTCAGGAGATCGGCGGCCCCGGTGTTCGGGTTCACGTAGGTGGCGGTCTTCCCCACCTGGTTCACGTCGAGGACGTTGACCTTCGAGGTCTTGACCAGGAAGCCGGAGTCGATTCCGCCGATGTCGTTCCCCTCCTCCAGGAAGGCCGCATAGCCGGGATTCGGATCCCCGGCCGCGACCGCGTCGGTGTTGATCTTGTCGGCCAGGGCCTGCAGGGTGGAGAGGTTCTCCATCTCCTCCACCCCCAGGATGTCCGGCGTCCTCATGACGTTCCGGACGGCCAGGGAGGCCTTGTTGAGGCGGCCCGCGAAGGCCAGGGGCGTGAGCACGGGATCGCTGGTGAGGGGATCGTCGACGGTGTCGAAGAAGCGTTCCATGTTGAAGGCTCCCACCGTGAACTCGTCCACCGACGGAAGGGGAACCGGGACCGCGGTCATGAGGCCGGAGAGCGAGGGCGGGGCCGCGGGATCGGGGAGGATGGTCCAGGCCCGGAAGGAGAACTCGAGCGAACCCACGAGGTCGCTCAGGATGGCGCCGGAAGTGACGTCGAGCGGCGTCGCCCCGGGCTGACCGTCGCTGTCGATGCGGAGCCGCTCGGGATTCTCATCGAATCGGGGCACGCAGCAGGGGGCGCCCGTGGGCAGGGGGTCGAGGCCATTGATGCCCTCCTCGCGCGCGGGACGCGCCACTCCGTCGATGACCCCGAAGAAGACCCCGTTGGTGGTCGCGCGGTTGTTCGTCTCGTCGATGCCGCCCAGGTGCTGGGTGGGGGCGATGGTGCGAAGGGTGTCGACCCGGACCCTCATGCCTTCGAACCGCTCCAGGTTGTCGAAGCTCGTGCCCACGGTGTCCGCGGCGGTGAGGGTGTAGGCGGTGGGGAGCGGCTCAGAGGTGGCGAGAACAGTGACCGAAGGAGAGCCCCCGATCTCCGTGGTCGGAGGGCTCGCGAGATCCTGGGGAGGAATGAACTCGCTGACCGTGCCCGCGACCTTCACCAGCGTGCCCGTAGCGGGCGACGACGAGTTGTTGGTGAAGACGAAGACGCCTTCCGAGGTGAAGGGGTCGGCATCGACTTCAGCGTCCGGGGTCTGGATGAAGAAGCCGTTGAACTTCCTCCCCACCACCACGCCGCGCGTGGCCACGAGCTGGCCGTTGAGAGGCGACATCGCCCCCGCGCCCTGGATCTCATGGATCGCGATAACCGGCGGCTCCACAATGACCCCGATGGATCCGCTGCTGGAACGGGCAAGCGAGTCGGTGACCAGGAAGGGCAGAGTCTTCGACCCGACGGTGGCCCCGGAGGGGATGGTCACCTGATAGGAGAACACGTTGTCGGCGGCGTTGGCGTCGCCCTGGGTGCCGTCATCGTAGAAGGCCTGAGTAGACGAGCCGGAGAGCGCGGACAGATCCGCGACCACGGTGAGCCCGCCCGCGCTCGGGAAGCCTCCGGGGGTGACGGTGACGGTCAGGAGCGTCGAGTCTCCCGCGGACGCCGAGGCGGGCGCGGCCGCGCCCAGGCCGAGCGGGGGCCGGCCCGTGCTGTTGCTGGGCGCGGGCGCCGCGAGGGTGAAGTCGCTCGCGTTGTCGTTGGTGTCGATCGAACCGTTGCCGTTACGGATGGCCGCGGTGGCGGCGTCGAGAGGAGCGGTGGGAGTGGTCTCCGAGCAATTGGCCGATCCGTAGCCCACCACATCGACGATGGAGGCGGACAGAGGACAGGCGCCGATCAAAGCGGTGGTGCTGCTGACCAGGGCCACCTTGCCGCTGGTGCCGCTCATGGCGATGGCGCCGACGGCGTCGGGGGCGGGAAGGGCCACGGTGCCCCCGGCACCCGCGGCCTCCTGAACCAGATAGAAGCGGCCGGGGAGAATCGAACCGGTGAGAGGTGTGGTCTGCCACGCTCCCGTCCCCGAAGCCGAGGCGTACTGAACGCTCCAGCCCGCCACGTTGACCGTGGTGGGACCGAGGTTGAAGACCTCGATGAAGTCGTTCTTGTAGGTCGACCCCGAGTTGCCGCCGCCTCCGTAGACCTGGCTGATCACCAGCGACGTGCTGGGCGAGGGGGGCGGGGCGACGGTGAGGCTGATGCCGGCGCTCGCGGTCCTCGCCTCCGCATCGGAGATGCTCACGGGCAGCGCCTTCGCTCCCGGGGTCGTGGCCGCGGGAACGGGAGCGAGATACGTGAACACGTTGTCGCCCGCGGTCACGTCGCCGTGAGTGCCGTCGTCGAACAAAGCCTGGCTGCTGCCGCCGCCGATCGAAGTGAGATCGGCCGTCACCGTGATTCCCGTGCTGGCCGGGCTCGACGCCGGGGTGACCACCACGGTGAGCAGGCTCGTGCCGCTCGCCACCACGGTCGAGGGATTGGCGGCACCCACGCCGGACAGGCTGACGCTCGCAAGCGCGGTGATGTTGATGTCGTCGATGCCCACCCACTCGTCGCTGCCCGCCGCGTCCGCAGTGATGATGCGGACCTGCACGATCGGCTGGTTGTTGGCGGCCGCGGGCAGGGTCGCGGAAACCGGCGTCACCAGGGTGGCGAGGCTCGGCCCCGTGGTCGCATCGGCCACGAAGCCCGCGGGAACGTTGGTGAAGTTCCCGGTGATTCCGACCCGGTACTGAAGGGCCACGGGCTGGATCGCGTTGTCGGCGGAGCCGTCGATGTCCCTCAGGTTGTAGGAGACGTTGATATTGCTCGCCGAGGAGGCATCGAGGGTGATGACGAGGTTCGGAGCGCGGGCCGTGCCTGAACCCTGGAAGGCCACGGTGGGGTTCGCGAGGGTGTCGAATTCGGCAACGCCGCCCGTGGTGTTCGTGTTCGGATTCGTCTGATTCGCGAGCACGTTCACCACCGCGGTCCCCTCGCCCAGGATGGTCTGCGGATCGGTGCCGGTGGACCCGCTCAGACCATCGCCGCGATAGCCGACGATGCCGGGAACCGCGCTCCAGTCGCTGGCCACGCTGATGAGCGCAGGGTTGGACCAGTCCTGGGCGAAGGGCGGCGCCTGGGCCGTGCTGTTGGCGAACACGGCCACGGACAAGGCGATCACGGCCAGGAACGCCGCGGATCCGGCCAGCCGGCGAGAATCGGTTTCAGGGAGCATCGGGAGAGTCCTTCCGGGTCGTCGTCGTGGAGAGATGAGAGCGTCGCGGATCGTTGCCGCTCTTGCGCAGGATGATGAGTGACGAAGCGGCGACTGTCAAGGTCGCCCGGGGGCATCGTCCGGGAAGTTACGCCGATGTAACCGCGTCCGGGCTAGGATGCGCGGGCTGGAGGTCACATGGGAAATCAACGACTCGGATGGAGTCTCACCGCGGCGCTCCTTTCTCTCGCGAGCCTCGGCCTCGCGCAGACACCCTCGCCCGCGACCGCACCCACTACCGCCTCCGTCCTCGCCGCCGCGACCGCCGCGGACTGGCGCCCGCTCGATCCCGAGAACACCCTGTACCTGGAGCTCGCGAGCGGCCGCGTGATCATCGAACTCGCTCCCGCCTTCGCGCCGAACCATGCCGCCAACGTGAAGGCGCTGGCGCGCGAGGGCTACTTCGACGGGCTCTCCATCAACCGGGTGCAGGACAACTACGTGGCCCAGTGGGGCGACCCGGAGGAAGGGCCGTCGAAGCGCGCGATCAAGACCGCGAAGGCGACCCTGCCCGGGGAGTTCGATCGCGCCATCGCTCAAGACCTCCCTTTCACCCCGTCCCCTGATCCTGATGTCTACGCCGCCGAGACCGGGTGGTCGCTGGGCTTCCCCGTCGCGCGCGATCCGAAGTCCGGACGCACCTGGCTCACCTACTGTTACGGCGCCCTGGGCACCGCCCGCGGCAACGAGCCCGACAGCGGCGGGGGCACTCAGCTCTTCGTCATCATCGGCCACTCGCCCCGCCACCTCGATCGCAACTACACCGCGTTCGGCCGGGTGGTGAAGGGAATCGAACTCCTGTCCACCCTGCCCCGCGGCGCCGGCGGGCTCGGCTTCTACGAGAAGCCGGAACAGCGCGTGGCCATCAGATCGATGCGGGTGGCCGCGGACGTGCCCGCCGCGGAACGGACCGCGCTGCAGGTCCTGCGCACCGACACCCCCACCTTCAACTCGCTGGTGAGCGCGCGCCGGACCCGGAGCGAAGCCTCGTTCCAGTACAAGGCCTCCCGCATCGAAGTCTGCAACGTCCCCATCCCCACGAAGTAGTCCCCGGAACGGGCGGCTAAACTCCGCCGCGAATGACCGACCTCTACGAAGACCTCGTCTGGCGCGGACTGATCCATCAGGCCACCGACGAAGCGTTCATCCCGGACTGGCTGCGCACGGGAAGCCGCACCCTCTACGTGGGCTTCGATCCCACCGCGGACAGCCTCCACGTGGGGAGCCTCCTCCCGTTGATGATGCTGCGCCGCTTCCAGAAGGCCGGGCACAGGCCCATCGCACTGGTGGGCGGCGCCACCGGGATGATCGGCGACCCCAGCGGCAAGTCCGAGGAGAGGAACCTGCTCTCGGTGGAGAAGCTCCAGGCGAACGTCGCGGGGGTGGAAAGGCAGCTGCGGCAGTTCCTGGACTTCGAGTCCTCCGCGAACGCGGCGAGCCTGGTCAACAACTTCGACTGGATGCGCGGCGTCTCCTACCTCGACTTCCTCCGCGACGTGGGCAAGAACTTCCCGGTGAACATGATGCTCGCGAAGGAATCGGTGAAGAACCGGATCGACCGCGAGTCCGGCATCAGCTACACCGAATTCAGCTACATGCTGCTCCAGGCCTACGACTTCGTGCACCTGAGCGAGAAGCACGGCTGCGAGCTCCAGGTGGGCGGCAGCGATCAGTGGGGGAACATCACCGCGGGCATCGACCTCGGGAGGCGCATGCGCGGGGCGAAGCTCTACGGGCTCACGTGTCCGCTGCTCACCACTTCCGACGGTTCGAAGATGGGCAAGACGGAGAAGGGTGCGGTGTGGCTCTCCTCCGCGCGCACCAGCCCCTACGCCTTCTATCAGTACTGGATCAACGTGGCCGACGCGGACGTGTCGCGCTGCTTGCGCTTCCTCTCCGAGGTGCCGCGGGACGAGATCGAAGCGCTCGATGCGTCGCGAACCGGCGGGGGTGCGGTCGGTGAATCGCAGCGGCGGCTCGCCGAGTCGCTGACCGAGCTCACCCACGGCCGGGAGGGCCTCGCCAGCGCCCGGCGGGCCAGCGAAATCTTCTTCGGCGCGTCGATCACAGACCTCGATGACGCTCAGCTCGGAGAGATCTTCGCGGATGTGCCGAGCCAGGAACTCTCGCGAGCGCAGCTCGACGCGGGCCTCTCCCTGATCGACGCGGTCGTGGCTTCGGGCCTTTCGAAGTCGAAAGGCGAGGTCCGTCGCAAGATCGAGGAAGGAGGCGTCTACGTCAACAACGTTCGCGCCACCGACGTGAACCACAAGCTCGGGCCGAAGGATCTCGCGAGCACGTCCGTGCTCGTGCTGAGGCTCGGGCGGAAGAACTACGCGCTGCTGCGGTTCGCATAACCGGATTGGCACTCTTGATGCCCCGGCGCGCCCGCCCCAGAACCGTGAATTGCGCTACCAGTCCTCGCGCACAACCGGCCTTTGCAGTCTGGTCGCCTTGCGAATGAGGTCGGCCAGTTCGCTGGTCGGCTGACCTTCCGGCAGCTCGTCCGCGATGGGCTGGAGGAGGGCCAGGGACTGATCCTTCACCCAGTAACTGCCACGGAGGTGCTCAGCGAAGCGGGCGGCCACGAACGCGGTTCGGAAGGCGGGTGTCGCCTGGTCGAAGGTTCGGGTGATGGCCGCATCCACGATCTCGCGGGAGAACTCGACACCCTCGCTGCGCGGGCCGGTCTTGTAGCGGACGCGCGCGGTGCCGATCCTCCCCGATCCCGGACCGGCGGTGAGCTTCACTTCGAAGAGCGCGGTCACGCTGTGGCCGGAATTGATCTCGCCCGCGTCCACGGAGTCGTTCCGGAAATCGCGATCGGCAACGTCGCGCTTCTCGTAGCCGAGCAGCCGGTAGCGCTCGACCCGCGCGGGGTTGAACTCGACCTGGGCCTTCGCGTCCCGGGCCACGACCTCGAGAACGCTCGTGAGCCTTCGAAGGAAGAAGGCGCGCGCCTCCCCGAGGTCGTCGATGTAGGCGTACTGGCCGTTGCCCTCGTCGGCGAGGCGCTGGAGCAACGCATCGTTGTAGTTCCCCATGCCGAAGCCGAGGGCCATCATGTCGATGCCTCGCTTCGCCTCGGAGCGAATCCGCGAGAGAAGGGCGTCCGCTTCCACCTGACCGGTGTTGGCGACCCCGTCGGTGCAGAGCACCACCCGATTGGATGACCCGCGCGCGAACGATTCGACCGCCATCTCGTAGCCGAGGTCGAGGCCGTCCTGGAGATTGGTCGAGCCTTCGGGCCGAAGCGCGTTGATGGCGCCGAGGATCCGGTCGCGGTTCGCGGCCGAGGTCGGCGCGAGCAGGCGACGTCCATTCGTTCCATACACCACGATGCCGATGGTGTCGCGCTCGTCGAGCTTGTCGATGAGCAGGGCGAGACTCTGCTTCACCAGGCCCAGACGATCCTCGCGGCCCATCGAGCCGGACACGTCGATCACGAAAGTGAGGTGGGCGGCCTTTCGTTCCCGGGGATCAACCTCCTTCGCCTTCAAAGCCACGCGGAGGATGTGGTACCCGGGATGCAGCGGGTTGGGGGCGCCGTCCACT
Organism: uncultured Acidobacteriota bacterium; assembly: GCA_964646485.1. Lineage (GTDB taxonomy): Bacteria > Acidobacteriota > Vicinamibacteria > Fen-336 > JAGNNV01 > JAGNNV01. The sequence goes on along the minus strand of CAZYEA010000080.1, from coordinate 8,977 downwards.
CGCATCGCGAAGGCCGAGTCGCGGTCGGCGCCCCGATCCGTCATCAGGTTGTTGGAGAAAGCATTCACGAACTCCTCGACTCGCACCGCGGAGGCGGGCGGGAGGGTACCCCGGTTGAGGTAGTTGCGGGTCAGGGTGTAGGACGCGGTGTCGACGTCGAGACCGAAGGTCGCCTGCGGATCCTCTTCGGTGACCACGAAGGGGTTGGTGCCCTTCGATTCGAAGAACATGTCGCGGGGCTGGGCCGGCGAAGGAGGCACGGGCCGATCGGCCCGCCGCTCGCTGATATAGCCGAGGGCCTTCAGACGATCGGTCTCGTCTCGACCGAGCCGATTGTCCCGGCTTCTTTCTTCGGACTTGGCCACGGGTGCGGCCGCCGCGGGCGGCGCCGCCGGGACACTGGACAGGGATCCTCCGGCTACACCTCCGGCCACGCCTCCGACCACGCCGCCAACCACCGGCGCCTCATCGCGAAGCTTCGCGTCATTGTCCTTCTTCGCCGGCTGCGCCTCGTTCGACTCCGCGGCCTGGGGCAGGACCCTGCCCTGCTCGATCTCCGCCTGCCGCTTGAACTCGCGCATGGCCTCGGGCGCAACGGTGACGCCGGCCGGCGCCTGAGAGCGCGTCGCCGCCTCCAACGTTGGAGGAGTCGGCACACTCGTGGCCGCAGGCTTCGGCAGCATCGGACCCTCGGGAGCCTGCGGCAGCTCATGCACCGAACTGCTCACCGGGGCGGGAGCGACGACCTCGATAGGCGTCTCGGCCCCGCGTCGGGCGAGTACCAGAGCAAGCCCCACCGCGCACAGACTCGCCGCCATGGCGAGCCAGGACATGGGCAGGCCCGAGGCCTTCTTCAAGACAGGCTTTCGCCCGGCCATGCTTTCGATCTTCTGCCGCTGGATCACGGAGAGGCGGTCCGCCTCCGCGGATCCCTTGCCGGCCCACGGCGGCGCTTCCTTCAAGAGTCCCAGAATCTGCTCCATAGAGTCTCTCTCGTCCCGGCACGAGGCGCAGGTTTCGAGGTGAGAGAGCACGTCCGCCCTCAGTTTCGGTTCGGCCTCACCCACGAGAACGTCGGTGATGTGGGCCTTCAGGTCTTCTCGCACGCAATTCATGAACGCACCCCCACGAGGGTTTCCGGTCGCAACTCGGTGGCCAATGTCTTGAGCGCCTCATGCAGCATCCAGCCGACGGTGCCCGCGGGCTTCCCGATGGTGTCGGCGATTTCCTTGTACGAGAGGCCTTCCTGGACTTTGAGGAAGACAACTTCGCGTTGCTCGGGCGTGAGCTTGGTGTACGCCCGGCCCAGGTCCACTCTCAGGGTGGCGGTGGCTTCGGGCGAGGCCTCGTGTCTTTCGTCGAGCCCCTCGTTCAGTCGCATGCGGCGCTTCTCCTTCCTCACGATGTCGAGAGCGAGATTGCGCGAAACCCGGTAAAGCCATCCGCCCAGATTGTCGGGACGGGGCTTTTCGGTCAGGAACCTTATGAAGGTTTCCTGGACCACATCCTTTGCGATCTCCGTGTCCAGGAGAACCGCGCGGGCATGCCGGACAAGAGGTTTTTCGAACCGATCCATGATCAACGAGAGCCCGTTTTCGGGGTCTCGATCGAACTCGGCCAGAAGGACCTCGGTTTCGCTCATCGCGTTATCGAACTTTCATGAGCAAGACGCTTCGGGCACGGCGTTTCTTTGGAGAAGGCCTCACCCGCTCATTCGACCACAAGGGATGGTCCTTAAACCCCCTGCGGTAAGCTGCCTCCCGACTCTGGCCCCCGGCCGCCCAAGACCCTGGAGGCCCTGGACTTCGCTCCACGGGCTTCAACCCCTTACGCCACCCATGACCCATTGCGACAAGGATCACCGGAATCAGTGACCGACGGTCGTTTTGAAACCGTGGGGCGCTATCAGGTCAAGCGCGAGCTGGGCCGGGGAATGATGGGGGTCGTGTACCTCGCCAAGGACCCAGACCTCGGGCGGGACATCGCCCTCAAGGTGATTCAGCTCCCGCACGGCGCCAATCAGACGGAGAGGGCGAGCTTCGAGCAGCGTTTCTTCTCCGAGGCCCAAAGCGCCGCCCGCCTGACCCACCCGGGCATCGTCATCGTTCATGACGTGGGAAGAGACCCGGGCACGGGCGCCCTCTTCATGGCTCTGCAACTCCTCCAGGGCCAGACCCTGGAGAGCCTCCTCAAGGAGAGGAAGAGACTCGAGTGGCCCGACGCCCTGCGCATCACCAGGCGGATCGCCGAAGCCTTGCAGCACGCGCACCTCGAAGGCGTGGTTCACCGCGACATCAAGCCGGCGAACATCATGATCCTGCCGAACGGCGACCCCAAGATCATGGACTTCGGCATCGCCAAGATCGAAACCGAGCGGCTCACCGCGACCGGCCAGTTCATCGGAACTCCGCTCTACATGTCGCCTGAGCAGGCCCTGGCGCGTCCGGTGGACGGGCGCTCCGACATCTTCTCGCTCGGCTCGATGCTCTACGAGATGCTCACCGGCGTCCCCGCCTTCGCCGGAGAGAGCGTCACGAAGATCCTCTTCCTGCTCATGAGCGCCGAGCCTGCGCCCGCTTCCTCGCTCGTCGAGTCCATCTCGCCTGCCATCGACAACATCCTGAAGCGATGCCTGGCCAAAGAGGCGGAGGCTCGCTACCCGGACGCCCAGTCGCTCGCCCAAGACATCACCGCCATCATCGGCCCGGGCACCGACTCGGGCCGGGTGGCTCCCTTCGGAGGTCCGGGGGGAACCGAGATGGCGCTCACGCCTCCCGCTCCTCCCGGCTTCAACTCCGGCAGCGGCCTTCCCGAGGACTGGACCTCTCTCGAAACGCGCGCCCTCCCCTTGAGTCCGGCGCGCAAGCGGCGTCGACTTCTGACCATGGTGGGCGGGGTGGCGGCGCTCGGCCTGCTCGGATGGGGGGTTGCCCGCTACCTCGCCCCTCCGCCCGTGGCCCGGCGCATCACCGAGGTTCCGACTCCAACTCCAGAAGCGACCCCGCCCTCTCCCGTGGCGGCGACCCCCACGCCGACGCCGCGTCCCTCCAACCAGGCCGCCGAGCTCACCGTCGACTTCGAGCACTCGCTCAAGAGCGGGATCCTCCGCATTTTCGTGGATGATCTCAAGGTCGTGGAGGAGCCGTTCGGAGGACGGATCACCAGGAAGGTCGTGGGGGTCGAGATGCGCAAGGGCCGGATCACGGAAACCCTCGAGGTCACGCCGGGGCTGCGCATGGTCAAAGTCGAGGTCCGGTGGGACGACAACGTGAAGACGGAGAGGTCGCAGACCTTCTTCAACCCGGGCGGGAGGCTCCGGCTGAAGGCTAAGCTCGGCAGCCTGGGCGGCCTTCGCAAGGACTTGTCGCTCGAGTGGAATTGATGAACAAGCCCCCCCTCCCCAAGACGATCGGCCGCTACGAAATCGTGCGCGAGATCGGGCGTGGAGCCATGGGCGTCGTGTACGAGGGCCGCGACCTCTCGCTGATGCGACCGGTGGCCCTCAAGACCCTGCTGCTCGAGCCCATCGCCGAGGATCTCCGCGAGACCTTCGAGAAGCGCTTCTATCAGGAAGCCCGGGCCGCGGCGTCTCTGCAGCATCCGTGCATCGTGGTGGTCTATGAGATCGGGATCGACGCGGCCGCGGACGCCTTCTTCATGGCCCTCGAGTTTCTCAAGGGACGCACCCTCGAGGACGTCATCGCGGACGGTCTTCTGCCCTGGCGCGAGGCCCTGCGCATCGCCGGGCGCCTGGGCGACGCTTTGTCCCATGCCCACGAACACGGCATCGTGCATCGCGACATCAAGCCCGGCAACGTGATGATCCTGAAGAAGGGCGAGCCCAAGATCATGGACTTCGGGGTGGCCAAACTCGATTCCTCGAAGCTCACGAGTCAGGGCGACGTCCTCGGCAGCCCCGGCTACATGGCCCCCGAGCAGGCGCTCGAAGCACGGGTGGACGCGCGGAGCGACCTCTTCTCTCTGGGCGCCGTGCTCTACGAAGCACTCACCGGCAAGCGCGCCTTTGGCAAGGGCACCTTCTCAGAGATTCTGATGCGGCTCGCCTACGAGAACCCGACGCCCCCGAGCCGCCTCGTCGCCGACCTGCCCGCCGCGGTCGACGACATCGTGGCCCACGCTCTGGCCAAGAACCCCGACCAGCGTTATGCGAGCGCCGACCAGCTCGTCGAGGACATCGACGACGCGCTCTCGGGGCGGCCCCTGCAGCACGCTCCGCGGATCGGCTCCGGCCCTGGCGGAACCGCGAGCCCGGCAATCACCGCCGAGCCGCCGAAGACTCCGACCGCGAGCGTCCCCGCCGCGAAGGTCGCGACCGCGTCCGTGGTCCCCGCCGCCCCGTCCTCCGGGCCTCTCCCTCTGCCCCGGGGCCCGCTCAGCCTGCCCGAAGGGAAGCGGGTGAGTCTCCGCTTCCTCTCCGGCCCCCGCGAAGGCCAGGAACACGTGATGCGCCACGCCTCTCTCCTGATCGGGCGCGAGGGCGGGAACTCGGGCGCCGCTATCGAGCTCGCCGAGACCCAGGTCTCGCGCATGCACGTGATGGTGGAGGCCCGAGGAACGCGCTTCGTCCTCCGTGATCTCGAGAGCAAGAACGGCACCTTCATCGGTCGCGAGCGGGTGAAGGAAGTCGAGATCGGCGACGGCAGCGAGTTCCAGATCGGCGGCACCCGCTTCCTACTCGTCCTCGCGGACGCCTGAGCGCCCGGGCTCAGGGCGCGGCCGGTGCGTCCTTGGACTCGCCCTCGGCGGAGATGCCGACGCATCGATTCCGGCCTTCCCTCTTCGCGGCATAGAGCCCCTGATCGGCGGCCTCGACCACGGCCTCCCATCGAAGGCCCTGAGGGTTCGAAGGAGAGAACGGGTACGCGGCGAATCCGATCGAGCAGGTGAGGTCCAGAGTCAGGCCGGAAGGGATCTGGAACTTCAATGCGGCCATGGCGGACCGGATCTTCTCGGCCAGGAGGGGCGCGTCCGCGCGACTCACGAAACGCGCCACCACCAGGAACTCCTCGCCTCCCCACCGCACCACGTAGTCGGAGGATCGCGTCTGAGCGGTCAGCACCGCGGAGGCCTGTTGCAGCACGGCATCCCCGGCGGCGTGGCCATGGGTGTCGTTCACCTTCTTGAAGTGATCGAGGTCGACGAGAAGAAAGATGAGGTCCGCCCCCGGGCCCCCGCCATCCGCGTGGCTCCGGATTACGAGGTCAAGGTCCGCCTGGATCGAGCTCTCGAGGAAGCGCCGGTTGCGCAGCCCGGTCAGCGGGTCGGTGAGGCTCGCCTCCTCGATCCGCGCGTAGGCGGCCTTGAGCTCGCGCGTACGCTCGTCCACCACCCGCTCGAGCTCGACGCTCCTCGCCCGCAACTGGCGAAGGCGCAGCCGATGCACGCCGAAGACGAAACCCAGGCCGACCACGGCCGCGAGGCCCCGAAATCCCGCGGTCTGGTGCCAGGCCGGCGTCACCGTGACGGCAAGGCTCAGCTCGTGGGAACTGAAGCGACCGGCTCGATTTCCGGCCTGGACGCGCAATCGGTACGAGCCGGGGGGAAGGTGTGTGTAGATGAGAGTGCGCCTCGAGGCGTCGGTCGGCTTCCAGTCGGGATCGAAGCCTTCGAGGCGGTAACGGTAGGACTCCTGCTCGGGTGCGGCATAGTCGAGGGCGGCGAAGCTCAGGCGGAAGGAGCGCTCCTTTGCAGACAGGCGAAGGTCCTGAAGACGCGTCGCACCCTTGCGTTCCAGGCCTTCGACCCGCGCTTCGGTCGCAACCACCGGCGGTTCGTAGGTCAGGGGCGCGATCATGGCGGGCCGAACTATGGCAAGACCCTCGGCAGAGCCGAAGAGAAGGGCGCCGGCCCGGGTGCGCGACCGGCTCGCGATGAAGAAGGTCCGAAAGTCGAGGCCATCGGCGGGAGAGAAGGTCCGGGCCAACAGGGTCCTGGGATCGACGCGCTGGCGGGGCCCCAGCCACACGAAGCCCTGCTCGTCTTCGATCAGCGAGTCCACGGGCTCGCGGCTCGCCCGGCTGAAGCGCGCAACCCTGCCGTCCCAGGATTCGAGAATGGACGCGCCGTTCTGGGTCGCCACCCACAAGCGACCATCGCGCGCCATCATCAGATCGGGCACCCAATTGTTGGACAGGCTGTCCTCGCGGGCATCGTCATGCAGGATCCGCACGGCCTTTCCACGGAGCGGGTCGAAGGCGTTCAGCCCGCTGCCCGTGCCCACCCACAGGATGCCGGAAGGGTCGAAGGCGAGCGCCTCGACTTCGTGACCCGAGAGGGTGCCTGGGTCACCCGGCGCGTGCCGATAACTCGCGACCCGCGAGGTGGAGGGGTCGATGCGGGCCAGACCCTCGGAAGAACCCGCCCACAAAGCGCCGTCGGGACCGAAGACGAGCGCGCGGATCGCCCCGCCGGGCAGGCCCGAAGCGGCGGTGAGCCGCTCGAAGCGGCGGCCTCCGGAGCGCTTCCGATGAAGGGTCCCGTCGAGGGTGGCCACCCAGATGTCGCCCTCCGCGCCCTGCGCGAGACAGGTCACCGCACCGTCCGCGAGGGCGCCTGGATCCGAGGCATTGGGCCTGAAGCCGTCGATGCGTCCGCGGCTCCAGTCGAAGACGTCGACCCCGTTTCCATTGGTGCCGACCCAGACCGATCCATCGCGCATCTCGAGGGCCCGCACCGCCGCGGGATGAGAGAGGGCGTCGGTTCGTTTGTCGCTGTAGCGGAGCGCGCCGAAAGCACGCGAAGACGGATCGTGGCGCGCAAGACCCTGCCCCCAGGTCCCTACCCAGAGCAGGCCCGCGCGATCTTTCAACAGGCCGCCCACCCGGTCGCCGCCGATGGTCGACGCCGCGACCGGATCGTGGCGCAGGCGGTCGATCACTTTCAGCGAGTCGACATCGACGATATCGACGCCGCCTCCGAAGGTCGCGAGCCACATCTCTCCTTGGGCCCCAGGCGCGATGCCGTACACGTAGAAGTGGCTGAGCCCGCCTTCCTGTTGAGGGCGCGGAGACAGGAAGCGTGCGACGCCGTCCGTCTCCAGCACCGCCGCACCCGCATCGGCGGTGCCGATCCAGATTCGGCCCCGGCTGTCTTCGAAAAGGCGCGACACGAACGGCCGGGAAACCTTGCCAAGAGACACCGTCTCGATCCGCCGCGCGCCTCCGTCGGTGGTGATCCGGATCAGGCCGCCGCGGCCGCCCACCCACAACCGGCCTGAGCGGTCGATGAGAAGGGCGCGGAGCCGGTCGTCACCGAGGGCGGGCCCGAGCCCCGAAGCAGGCGCCGCCGCCGGGCCTGATTCCGGAAGCGGAATGTGCTCGATGGCCCCGGTCGCAGGATAGAGGCGATCGAGGCCGGCGTACGTGGCGATCCAGATCGTTCCATCCCTGTCCTCGGCCAGGGCCTCGACGCGGTCGTGGGACAGACTGCTGCTCGCCCGGGGGTCGTGACGGTAGCGCTCGAAGCTCTCGGTCGCCGGGTCATAAACCGAGACTCCGTCCGAAAAGCTGCCCACCCAGAGCCGGCCGTCGCGGCTCGCGAGAAGGGTCCGCACGTAGCTGCCGCCGAGCGACCTCGGATCGCCCGGCG
>CAZYEA010000080.1:0-1359 GCA_964646485.1 uncultured Acidobacteriota bacterium | reverse complement strand
TGCAAAGATGCGCCGGGACCTCATCCGGGATTACCACCCTCTTGAAGGAGACGAGCCCAAGCCGCGGCGGGTCCGTGGGCGGGGCGGAAGAGACCGTTCCCACCACGGCCAAAGCGAGAGCTATCAATGACATCAGGGGCGATACTAGACGAGGCCTTCTGACCCCGTTTGCGGGGGGCCCGCACGGAGCGGGCCGGTCAAGTAGAATCGCCGGTCTTAATTCGATGATCCGACCCTACAAAGGCCAATGGCCGCGCCTCGGCGAAGGCGTTTACATCGACCCCTCGGCCCAGGTCATCGGGGATGTGACGCTGGGCGACCACGCGAGCGTCTGGCCCTGCGCGGTGGTCCGGGGCGACGAGCAGTCCATAAGGATCGGCGCGCGCACGAATATCCAGGACAACACCGTCATCCACATCCAGGGGCCGGACTTTCCGACGGTGATCGGCAACAACGTGACCGTGGGTCATTCGGTCAACCTCCACGGCTGCACGGTGGAGGACTTCGCCCTCATCGGCATCGGCGCCATCGTCCTCAATGGTGTGAAAGTGGGTACGGAGAGCATCGTGGCCGCCGGAACTCTGGTGCCGGAAGGCATGCAGATTCCCCCAGGGGTGATGGTCATGGGCTTCCCGGCGAAGATCCGTCGCTCCCTGACCGACGAAGAGAAGGCTGAACTGCGGGTGTTTGCGCAGCACTACGTCGAGTACAAGAACACGTACCTCGACGAGCAGAACGCTCAGTAGAGCGCTCGCGCTCCCCAAGAAGCGACCATGAAGGCTTTTCCCCTTTCTCATCCGGCTTCGATCAGGAGATCCCTTTGAAACGCACCCACTACTGCGGGTCTGTCGACGTGGCGCACGTCGGTCAGACCGTCACCCTCATGGGCTGGGCGGCGACCCGGCGCGATCTCGGCGGCGTCGTGTTCATCGACCTGCGCGACCGCGAGGGCATCTGCCAGGTAGTGGCGCGTCCGGAGGTCTCGAAGGCGGCGCATGACGTGGCCGACAAGGTCCGCGGCGAGTACGTGCTCGCGGTGACCGGAAGGGTCGACGCGCGCGATAAGGACACCGTCAATCCGAAAATCAAGACCGGAACCATCGAGATCACCGCCGCGGAGATCGTGATCCTCTCCGAGGCGAAGACGCCGCCGTTCGCGATCGAGGACGACATCACGACTTCCGAGGACATCCGGCTCAAGTACCGCTATCTCGACATGCGGCGCGGGCCCATCCAGAAGTCCCTGATCCTGCGTCACAAGCTGGCCCTCGCCATCCGCACTTATCTCGACGAGCAGGGCTTCCTGGAAATCGAAACGCCCATCCTCACCGCCTCGACGCCGGAAGGCGCCCGCGACTA
>CAZYEA010000079.1:0-17033 GCA_964646485.1 uncultured Acidobacteriota bacterium | reverse complement strand
GAACGTGCAGATCCAGAGCCTTCCCGTCGCGTCACGCCGGTGGATCGACCTCGCCATGCTCACGCCGGGCACGTCCCAGGACAACATCCGCGGCTTCTTCTATCGCGGAAACGTGAACGTGGGCGGCGGCGCGAGAGAGTACTCCAACGCCTTCGTAGTGGACGGGGTCAACAACACCTGGGCCCAGATGGGCGAGCCCCGGCAGAACTTCGCCATGGAGGCGATCCGGGAATTCAAGGTGTCGACCTCGAACTACAAGGCCGAGCACGGCCTCGCCACCGGCGGGGTGATCTCGGTGGTGTCGAAGTCGGGCACAAACGAATTTCACGGCGGCGTCTTCGAGTTCTTCCGCGATGACTCCCTGACCGAAAAGGCCACTTTCGAGACCACCAAGCCCGCCTACCGCCGCCACCAGTACGGGGGCTCGATCGGCGGCCCCCTGGTCAAGGACAAGACCCACTTCTTCTTCACCTACGAAGGAACGAAGGAGAAGCAGTTCCTCACCGTCAACTCGCTGGGCGTCTGGCCGCAGTATGACGGGACCTACGAATCGAAGCAGAGCCGCTGGACCTACCTCGCGAGGATCGACCACCAGATCAAGGAAGGCCAGACCGCGTTCGTACGCTGGGCGGCCGAGAACGAGTACCGACCCATCATCACCACCGGCGGCCGCACCCATCCGACCGCCAGTTTCGACTTTGCCGTGCCCCGTAGTTCCGCGGTCTTGGGCCACACCTGGGTGATGAATCAGAAGGCCATCAACGACTTCCGCTTTCAGTATGCCTTCGCAAAGTTCAAGGTCGCCCCGCCTTACTCCAACGGCGACTGGGAGCCCGGCGATTTCGGACAGTCCCGGCTTTCGCTGTGCACCCCGGTGTTCAACTACCCCTCGATCCAGCTCGGCGGCTGCGGCAACAGCCAGATGGGCCCCGAGAAACGGCTCGAGATCCGCGACGACTTCTCTTACGCAACCGGCAAGCACCAGTTCAAGATGGGCGCCGATGGGTCGCTCGTGAACTTCCGGTTCGACAACATGGGCTCGCCCCTGGGGTCGTGGACCTTTCCGCGCGACGTCGCGTACAACGCCGCCGACCCCACCACGTTTCCGACCCAATACACGAACTCCCTGCCCACCTACGGTGAGATCCCCATCAAAGTGCTGGGCCTGTTCGTACAGGACGACTGGGCCGTGACCCCCGACCTCACCTTCAACATCGGCCTCCGCTATGACCGCCAGTTCGGCTCTTACGACGAGGACGTTCCGGATCTGCTTTCCCGCATCCAGTCGAAACTCGGGCGGGATGGCTCCTTCCCGATTCCCGTTCCCTACCAGGATGGCTGGGGCAAGCGGGGTGATTCCAACAATTGGGGGCCGCGGATCGGATTCGCCTGGGACCCCGGGCACACCGGCAAGACGAATGTGCGAGGCGGCTACGGCCTCTTCTACGACAACGTCCGAACCCTGCTCAATGGCGGCGAGCTGACGTGGCCGCAGAGCAAGACCATCGTGATACAGCGTCCGGCCTTCCCCGATCCCTACCAGGGCAGGTCGCGCGATCAGTTCCTCTCCACCGCCGCCCCGAACATCACCGTAAACGCCAATGACTTCGAGAGCCCATACGCCCATCAGTTCAACCTCGGGGGCAGCCGCTCCCTCACTCGTGAACTCGCCCTGACCGTTGACGCGACTCTGGCCATCCGCAAGGCCGACCGGGAGACCGTCGACAACAACCTTCCCGATCAGGTCACGCGGGTCAAGCCGTTTCCGCAGTTCGCCCGCGTGACCTATGCGCAGTCCTCCTTCGACAACAGCTATAAGGCGCTGTTGTTCAAGCTGGAGAAACGGATGAGCCACAACTATCAGTTCCTCGTTTCCTACACCCTCTCGGAAGCCAAGGACGACGGTTTCGTGAGCTCGGCCCCGGGCACCTACGGCTTCACCAAGGTCGAGCGCTACGGCACCGCCGACCGCCGCCATCGGGTCGTGCTCAGCGGAATCGTGAAGCTGCCCGCCGGTTTCCAGGCTTCGCTCGTCGGGGACTTCCGGTCGAGCCTCCCCTATTCCCCGACCACTTCGGTGGACTTGAACAACGATGGCTACACGGGCGACCTGCCTGCGGGAGTGGCGGTGGGAAGCGGCTGCCGCGGCCTCGACCTGACCGCGGTCAACGCATTTCGCGCGGCTCGCAATCTCGCGGCGGTGACCTCGATTACATGTCCCACCTATCAGAACATCGACGCCCGGCTCTCCCGCACGTTCGACATCAACGCGGGGGGCCGGACGAACAAGCTTGAAGTCGTGGCTCAGTTCTTCAACGTCCTGAACCGCACGAACTACAACATTCCCGTGAACAACCTGCAGTCCGCGATCTTTGGACAACTGACGACACTGCTGCCGAACATCAATGCTCCGTCGCGCCAGATCGAGCTGGCGGTTCGTTTCAACTTCTAGCTCCAGCCCGCGGCTCCGTCCGCTCACTCCGACGACCGGGCGGGGCACGATCAGGGTCGCGCGCTCCGCCCGCATTCTCTCCTTCGCCCCCCGAAGGGCTCGCCTGATCTCACCAACCGCCCTCCCTCCGATCCACCGAGGTTTGAACCGATGTCCCGCCCGAATTCCCGGACCTGGCCCTTGCTTCCCGCTCTCGTCCTGGCCGCCCTCACCCGAACCGGAACCACCGCCGACGTGGCGCCCGTCCGCGACCTGTCGACCTTCTTCAAGGTCGGCCTCGTCGTAGAGGACCGGAACGGCGATTCGTTCGCCGACTTCGCCAACGCGCATTTCGTCCTGCCAACCTCGCCCACCGAGGGACAGGTCGTGGCCGCGGCGAACATCGCGGCGCGCATTGGTCTTGAAACCACGGCGATGAACATCCCGGTCAGCCGCGGCGCCAGCGGGCCGGGCGTAGGGATTTCGATTGCCACCGCCAAAGGCCCTGAAGCCCTCACCCTGGGCGCCGATGAGGGCCTCGTGCGCTTCACGCCCGGGAGCCCGGGCTCGCTCCTGGTCAGCGGCAGAACGGAGGGCGCGATCATGGCCGCCGCCGAATACGTGGCCGGGCGGCTCCCGTACGCCTGGGACGTCAAGGGAGCGACCCTGGACAAGGTGGCAGGCGAGATTCGGGACGCCCTGAAGCCTTCGGGTATCGCAACTCCTGACGTGGCCATCAACGAAGCGGTGGTCGGTCGGGAAGGCGTGTCGCGGCTCGTCGCCACCGTGAAGGTGGGAAGCGCCGCCGACGTGGCAAAGGCCCGCGCGGCCCTCTCCGCCATCGCCGCCCGACCGCTCAAGGCTACCGCACCTCCCGCCCTGAGCTACCGGGGCATCGCCGTGCTTCGGGTGACGCTCAGCGCCGGAGCGGCACTCGCCACCGTTGACATCAAGCGCGTGGCGAAGCCCGAGAGGCCGCAGCCCATCGCCCGCCGCGCGAGCGGGGCCAAAGAAGGGTTCGACCTCTCGACGCTCTACTCGGTCGACGGCGGCCTCGGCGACTCCGACAACAACCTGATCCCCGATCGCACCGAGGTGATGATCAGCGCCGCGGGCGAAGGCACGGAGGGGATCATCGACCTCGCCGCCCGCATCGGCCTCGAATCCACGGGCATCTCCGTCCCGCTCGTGGTGGCCGCGGATTCGATCGACGCGACCACGCCGCCACGCGTTCCTGATGGATCTCCCTCCCCCACACCCGCCGCCGACAACGAGAAGGACCGGCCCGAGGCCCTGCCCATGCTCATCCTGGTGGGGGCGCAGCACCCGGTGGTCGAGCGGCTCGTTCGCGACAAGAAACTCGAGATCCCCGCCCTCGGTCCGGGCGAAGGACTGATCCAGGTGGTGAAGAACGCCTTCGGCGGACAGCCCGGACAGGGCAAGCCGGCCCTGGTGGTCCTGGGCGGGGACGGACGCGGAACCGCGCGCGCGGTCGCCCAGCTGGCCGAAACCTTCCCACACATCGCGGCGCGGGGGAAGGACCGGACCACCGTCGATGACATCGAGGAGGATCTGCGCCGCTTCGTGCAGCTGCGCTCGCCGGAGGGACAGGCGGCGGCCGCGCTGTACAAGCTCGATCGCCTGGTCGGATCCTTGCAGGGCAAGGACCTGTCGAGCGCCCGGGTGAAGGTCTTCGTGGAGAAGGCCGAGCCGGGGCTCGAGGCTTTCGTGAGGAGCCGGGTGGGGACGAGGCTCGGTGGGTCGCTCGAGGTGGCCGTCGAGAACCTCGATGTGCAAAAGGCGAAGCCCCTCGTGGTCGGAGGCTCTCCTCTCCAAGGCGACCTCCCCGTAGCGTCTGAGGTCGATGACTTCTGGACGGCCTTCCGGACCCGGGTGATCCCGGCGGTGAGGAAGGCGAGGAACAGCCCGGTGGCCATTGAAGCGCGCCTTTCGGAACCGCCCGCCCTGCGCACCGCGATCGAAAAGCAGGTTCGCTCCGAACTCATCGCCGCGGGCGCCTCGGACGCGAACATCGCCGTCACTGTGCTCTCCGCCTACAAGCAGGGCTATTCCTGGCTCATCGACTCAGTGATGCCCCGGCTCGCGGGCAAAGGGGTAGACGCGATCACCCTGAAGTTCGCAGAGGTCGGACCGCCTCCGGAGTGGAAGAACCAGGCGGTCTTCGCCCCCACCCGATGGCTGCTCGAGGCCTATCCCTTTGCCGACGTCATGGCCCGCGATCTGCAGCTCGACCTGAAAAAGATTGCCATCGAGAAAGCGCCGATCGGCTCCGCGGCCTATGAGGTGGTGGCGTGGGACAAGGGCGGCAAAGAGCTGCTGCGCGAGACCTTCGAGCCCCGCTTCGTGCTGCGATCAATGTTCGACCGGATGCCCGACTACGAGAAGACGCGGGTCACCACCGGCTGGATCGAAGCGAAGGTCGGCGCGCAGGCGGTCGCGAGCGAACGGATCATCACCGACTACGAGCGCTTCTGGGACATCTTCCAGGCCCAGATCCTCGGCCGCCTTTACGACCACGTCATGGCCGTCCACAAGGGAAAACCCAAGCCGGAAGACGCTCCGTACTTCGGCGAGATGAGGATCGACCTCACCCTGTCCGAGCCCGACTACCAGATCGGCATCGATCAGGAGCAGATCTCCTCCATGGAGATGCTCCACGAGGAGATGTACTTCAACACCATCCACTTCTTCGACGTGCTCGGCCGCTACGCCCGGGGTCCCGCGCTCAACTACGTGGGCCGCATCATTCCGGTGGTGCACTCGAAGTCGGACGGAAAGCCCGGGCGCGTGAGCTTCAGCGTCACCGGCTTCAGCGAACCGCGGCCCACGGTGGTGGTCGACTACCAGGAGAAGAACGGCCGGCCCGGGTCGGCCCGACTCGACGTGGTGGAGGTGGCGACCGACCGTCCCATCGCCTACGCCGCCCGCGTAAGGGAGGGAACGCCCGGTCTCACTACCTTGGACCTGCGCGTGAAGGTCGACTCGGAGAAGAACGAACGCGACGCGCTGATCAAGCGCACCGCGGAGGACCGCGTGGATCGCACCATGCTCTCGGCCGAACAGGTAACGGCCGCGCTCGCGAATCTCGAGGCGCTGCGGGCGGCCGGCCTGTACAAGGGCAATCTTGCCTACCACGACGTGGGCACCCTCCGCCTGGGCGCGCATTGGGAGCACGCGGCGGCCCCGGCCACCGAGCGGGTGGGCACACTGTCGGCGAATGGCGTGGCCGCGGAGTGGCCCGATGTGCGCAAATTCCTTCCTCGCGGCTACAAGTACGGGGGCGAGACCCTCGTTCAATGGGAGGAACCGATCGCCCCGCCGGAGGGCGCGGAGATCCTCGCGAAGATGTCGACCTTCCCGGAAGTGAGTGTCTACAAAGCCGGCGAGAGCTATCTGGGGAAGGATATCTGGGCCATGGAGATCATGCCCCGCATCGAGTCCAGTCACGTCTCGGCGGCCAAGGTCACCACCACGAAGCCAACCGTCGTCTACTCCGCGCGGCAACACGCGAACGAGGTCTCGTCCACCAGCCATACCCTCAAACTCGCGGAGCTGCTGCTGAGCGACCCGGCATGGAAAGAGAAGCTCAAGAAGGTGAACGTCGTCTTCCACCCCTTCACCAATCCCGACGGCGCGCAGCTCGCCTATGACCTCCAGAAGATCACCCCCTTCCACATGCTTCACGCGGGCTACCTCGGATCCCTCGGCGTCGACGTCACCGCGGCCCAGAACGACGCCGACCCCATGTACCCCGAGACCCTGGTGCGCCCGAAGCTGTGGAGGACGTACCTGCCGGACATCTTCCTCAACCCGCATGGGTATCCGACTCACGAATGGGTGCAGGCCTTCTCCGAGTACGCCGCGTGGGTCCGCACCCGCGCGGTGGAGACGCGTGACTATTGGACCATGCGGGGCTGGTGGCTGCCGGGCTACTCCTTCATCGACGACCCCCGCTATCCGCGACACAAGCCGGAACAGATGAAGCTGCTGTCGATGATCACCGCCAACGTGAAGGCCGCGCCGAATGTGTGGGACCTCAATCAGCGCGCCTACGACCGCTATGCGCGTTACTCCTTCGCCTTCGACCAGAAGAATTTCAAGCTGGACTTCACCGACGGGGTTCTGATCTACAAGTCGATCAAGGGCTCACGCGCCCAGGGCGGCGCCGGTGGCGGGACCGCGGGCAGCGGAGGGCAGCCCGGGGGATGGGCGCAGCGGTATCCCAATGTCACCATCGCCGAAGGCACGACCGAAGCGCCCGACGAAACCGCGCATGGCGACTGGATGAAGCTCGTGGCCACCGCCGGCCTTCAGTGGGACAAAGCGCACCTCGACTACCTGGCCCAGGCCACGCACCGCATCGATCGCCGAGCGGAGCCGTTCTTCGGCGGAGTGTCCCTCTCGGTGAACCGTCCCCGACCAGGCCGATCGCCCGAAGACGCGCGGTAGCCCTCCGGCGGATCCGTCCCCTGGGGCCGCAGGGGTGTCAGTTCTCCCAGAAGAACTTGCCCCGCTTCGCGGGCGTGGGCAGGAGCTGGTCGCCGTTCGACGCGTCGTAGAGGCGCCCGTTCACCATGGTGTGGGTGACCTTCTCCGTGGTCCGGATGTCCGCGAGCGGATTGCCGTCGATCACGATGACGTCCGCGAGCTTGCCGACCTCGAGCGAACCGATGTCCTTGTCGAGACCAAGGTAGCGCGCCCCGTTGATGGTGGCCGCCTTGAGGACGTTCAGGTTGGTCATGCCGCCCTGGGCCAGCATCCACATCTCCCAGTGCGCGCCCAGACCCTCGCGCTGGCCGTGCGCGCCCAGGTTCACGCTCACCCCGCGTTTGTTCAGCTCGTTCGCGCTCTTCGAGATGTTGACGTGGTTGAAGTCCCAGTCGCCCGCGGACATGGTCGGCCGCATGGCGCGCGAGTCCACGTTCTCCTGGGGCACGAAAGTGAGAAGCCGCTTGTTCTGCCACACCCGCGTGCGCTCATACCAGTAGTTCTCGCCGGAGAGGCCGCCGTAGCCCACGATCAGGGTGGGCGTATAGCCGCTCTTGCTCTGGCTCCAGAACTGCAGCGCGTCCTCGTAGAGCTTCGCCACCGGAACGGAGTGCTCCACACCGGTGTGGCCGTCCGCCACCATGGTCATGTTGTGCATGTAGAGCGAGCCGCCTTCCGGGACCACCATCATGCCGAGCTCGCGCGCGGCCGCGATGATCTGCTGCCGCTGCTCGCGCCGCGGCTGGTTGTAGCTCTTGACGCTGAAAGCGCCCACGGCCTTGAGCTTCTTGAGATGGAAGCGGGCGTCGTCGAGCGAGTTGATCTCGGCCCGGAAGTCGCCGGAAGCGCCGTAGAGGATGGTGCCGGTGGAGTAGATCCGCGGCGCGGTGATGAGTCCGGCGCGCGCCATCTCCGCGGCCGCGAACACGGTGGAGGTGTCGTTGGACGGATCGTGGATGGTGGTGACCCCGAAGCCAAGGCTCGCGTACATGACCCAGTTGCGCTGAGGCACCACCTCGTCGGTGCCGAAGCCGCCGTGCCAGTGCACGTCGACGATCCCCGGCATCACCGTCTTTCCGGCGGTGTTCACCACCTTCGCGTCCGCCGGCACTTTCGTGGTCCCCCGCGGGCCCACGGCCACGATCCGGTTGTTCTCGACCACCACCACGCCGTCCGCGATCACGGTGTCGCCCTTCATGGTGACGACACGGCCGCCCACGAAGGCGATCCTGGACTTCGGCATGTCCGCATCCGCATTGAAGCCGATGTTGCGGCCCGTGGTAAAGAGTTCGGGCAGGGTTTCCGCGTTGGCGAGGAAGCGGAAGCTGTCCCTGACCGGCCTCTCGAAGAGCTCAGGACCGAGGGCCCAGAAGAGCTTTGAGGAGTCGCCCGACCAGTGGAGGTACTCCCCCGCCTCCTTGCTCACCTGCGCCACCGGGAACGAAGAGGTCTTCGGCCCGAGGTCGATCTTCTGGCCGGATAGGGCGAAGGCGGCGATGTAGGCCTTGAAGCCCTCGCGGAACGCGAGCCACTGGCCGTCGGGCGAGACCTTGAACTCGGTCGCCTCCTTCGAAGAGAAGTGCGCGCGTTCGTCGCGCCCATCGAGGCCGATGCTCACGAGGCTCCGGGTTTCGCCCTCGAACTTCTGGAAGAACACACGGTCGTTTCCGCGGCCGAAATGGGGCCGCACCCCGCGCTTCACGAGCAGCGTCGAAGGACCGCCCGAAGCGCTGACCTTGTAGAGCCCTTGATTCGATGAGTACAGTTCGGAACGCAGGAACCCGCCGCCGCCGCGCCGGTAGACCACCGTGGCTCCGTCCGGGGAGAACGCGGGTTCGGCATAGTGGCCGGGCTCGCTGGTGATCACGCGTCCTTCGCCGCCCGAGGACGGCACGATGCGCACAGTCGCGAGCTTGTCGTCGTCCCAGGTGGTGTAGACGATGTTGCGGCCGTCGCGGGAGAAGGACGGGAAGAGTTCCCAGTGATCGGTCTGGGCAGTCAGCCGGCGCGGCGTCCCTTCGGGGAGATCGCGAACCCACAGCCGGCCCAGGGCCTGGAACACCACTTTGTCGCCTTGGGGCGAGACCTCGACGAAACGAAGGTCCTTGACCGCGAAGGAATTCGGGGCGACCTCGATCGGGAAGCGCACGGCCTCGGTGATCGTCCGGGAGTCCTTCACGTGGAAGGGAATCTCCGCCACCGCCTTCGTCTTCAGCTCGATGCGCTTGAGCTTCCCGCCAGCCCAGAAGACGAGGGCGGCGTCATCGGGCATCCAGGCGAAATTGGGGTACAGGCCGTGGATGGCCCACGCCTCCTGCATATCCCGCTCGAGCGCGTCGTGGATCAGCCACTCCCGGCCGGAGGCGAGGTCGCGCAGCATCAGGACTTCCTTCTCGCGGATGCGGCGCGCGAAGGCCATGGTCTTCCCATCATGGGAGAGGACGGGACGCACCGCTCCGCCCGAGCCGGACGTCACCGTCTCGCTCTCGCCCGTCTCCAGGTTCACGGACCGGATCGCGTAGATCCCGGCGTAGGGATCCTTGTTGTACTCGAAGAAGGATCCAGGCGTCGCGTCCATCGAGTAGTAGATGGTCTTCCCATCCTTCGAGAAGGCGGGCTCGCCCACGTCCTTCTGGTCGTTCGCCTTCTTCGTCACCTGCAGGCCGTCGCCGCCGGAGACGTGATACAGCCAGATCTCGCCTGCGCCCAGCGAACGCGCGGCGGTGAAGTGCTTGCGCGCGGCGATGTACTGCCCATCGGGCGACCACACCGGGGAGTTGAGAAGCCGGAACGACTCTTTCGTCACCTGGCGGGGATTCGAGCCGTCGCGGCCCATGACCCAGATGTTGTCGCCGCCGGCGCGGTCCGAGGTGAAAGCGATGAGCTTCCCGTCCGGCGAGAAGCGCGGCTGCATGTCCCACATGGCCCCGCTGGTGAGGTTCTTCGCCTCTCCGCCCGCGATGGGCAGGGAATAGATGTCGCCCAGGAGGTCGAAAACCAGTTCCTGGCCGTCCGGGCTCACGTCCACGGTCATCCAGGTGCCTTCGCGCACGTCGAGGTTCGCCGTGGTCTTCGGCCCGGGCGCGTTGTTCACGTCCCACTTCGCGTCCTTCGCGGCCGCGGCGGGCGAGGGCGCGGGCGTTTGGGCAAGGGCGGGGAAGGCGGTCGCGAGGACCAGGACGAGTAAGGGCAAGGTGCGTTTCATGGGCGAGGGTTCACTCCTTGGGGAAGCGTTGAAATTCGTCGAGAAAGCCGAGAGTCTTGAGGTCGGTCATGCGATCCAGGTACACATTCCCGTCGAGGTGATCGCATTCGTGCTGAATGACGCGCGCGTGGAATCCAGTCGCGATGAGCGAATACGGTTTCCCATCGCGGCCGAGCGCCTGAAGCCGGACCCTCTCGAAGCGCGGCACCACGCCGCGCAAATCCGGCACGGACAGGCAGCCTTCCAGATCGAGGACCCGGGCCTTCGAAAGGGGCGTGACCACGGGATTGATGAGGAAGGTAAGAGGCACGCCCTTGCGACCGCCCCGGCCATCGCCGCGGGGAACCTCCAGGACCGCCACGCGAAGGCTCACGTGAACCTGGGGCGCGGCCACTCCCACCCCATCGTATTCGTGCATGGTCTCAACCAGGTCATCGAGAAAGCGCTGAAAGTCCCGGGTGGGAATGACCGCGGGATCCACGGGCTTCGCCCGGCGCCGAACCACGGGATGCCCGATGCGGGCGACTTTCAGGATGGCCATGAAGGACCATTATAGGAAGTGAACCGGGCGCGAACTTTTGGGTAAATTCCGGGCGGTCAAAACATTGAAGAAGGATGATCTCAGCCCGGAAGCGCGCGCCGCGTGGATCAATCTGCCCCACGCCCGCACCATCGCGGAGCGGGTCGAGCGCCAGCTCGAGATCCTGCGGGTGCTCGACGGCGAAGGCTCGAAGCGGCTCAATGCCGCGGCCCTCGCCCTTCGAAACCGCCTCGAACCGTGGCTCGAGGACGCCGACCCCGAAACCGCGGCAGCCTCGGCCGACCCCATCGTCGAGGTCGCGCGCGAACTGGTCCAGGCCATTGTCGAGGACGAACGCGCCCGCGGCGATCGGCTGGGTCAGTGCGTCCGCAATCTCTTCGAGTGTCTCGGCCTGCCCAATGAAGGGCGGAGGGTGTCCCTCGCCTGCGGCGAGAATCCCGACTCCCTCATGCGGTAGGAACAGAGTCAGGCCGTCGGATCTGCTTCATGAGGGCCATGGCCACGGTCGAACCGACGAGCAGCATCCCCAGGGCCACGAGCGGCTGAGGATCGGGCAGGGTCGCCGCCGGCTCCTCGGCGAGGATGACCACCACGAAGGTGGTGGCGTTCAGGGTCGCGTGCGCGATCATCGGCGCCCACAAAGAGTCCGTCTCGATCCTGAGCTTCGCGAGCAGCATTCCGAGAAAGAAGGCGAAGGGCACGCGGTAGTACACCGCGGAGCCGTCGCGCAGGGTGTCGATGTGGATCAGCCCGAAGAGGGCCGACGAGGCCACGATGGCGACGAGCGTCCCGGCCGCCCGCCGGAACACGGGGGTGAGAAGTCCTCGAAACAGGATCTCCTCGCACACCGCGGGCGCCACCGCGATGGCGCCGATCGAGAACAGCCAGCCCAGGGGTCCATGCGGCCGCAGCGTCTCATGCAGTCCCTGGAACTGTCGAAGGTACTCGAGGGGAGGCCTGACGAAGACGTACTGGGCCTCGAATACCCCGAGGCTCAGCCCCCAGAAGGCGAGTCCCAGGACCACGGTCCGGAACAGCGTCGCGGGCGACAGGGGCGAGAAACGGTGGAGTTCGGGTATCGCCTTCGCGAGCAGGAGGGCGGCGAGGAGTGCGGGCAGGGCGAGGGCGATCTCGGCGAAGATCAGGACCAGGCGCAACTGAAAGGACCTCATCAAAGCGCTCTGGGTGTGGCCCAGGGCGAGGAGGCCGGCGCCATAAGCGACGAGAGCCAGGAACACGCTTGCGCCCGTCACCGACGCTTTGGACCTCTCCTGACTCATGGGTCGGCGATTATCCCAGATGGTCGCGTCACCTCTCTCCCGGGCGACGACCGTTTGGAGAGAGATTCCATGCTCGAGTCGACACTAGACGCTGACATTTCAGCACCTTCAGTCCCAGGGCCAGGCCCTTCATCAGCCGATGGCCCTAGGGAGCGGCTTACGACCCTCGGACCCAAGGCCCTCAACAACGCCGAGCTTCTGGCTGTGCTCCTGGGTTCCGGCACCGCGGGGCACAGCGTCTTCGACCTCTCGCGAACGCTCGCTTCGGGCGGTCTCCGGCCCATGGCCCAGACCTCCGCGATCGCTTTGTCGCGTCACCCCGGCCTGGGTCTCGCCAAAGCCCTGCGCCTCCTCGCCGCCTTCGAGCTTGGGCGCCGCCTGCATTGCGAAGAGGCGCCGGCGCGGCCGAAGCTCGACGCGCCGGAGGCGGTCGCGAACTACCTGGCGCCCCGCCACTCCTCGCACCCCGCCGAGGTGTTCGGCATCCTCGCCCTGGACTCGAGGCACCGGCTTCTGGGCGAGCAGATCGTGGCCACCGGGGGGCGACACAGTGTCGCGGTCAGCCCGGCCGACGTGTTCCAGGCCGCACTTCCCTTCCGCCCGCGTTCGGTCGTGGCCTTCCACAATCATCCGAGCGGCGACCCGCACCCTTCGGAGGAAGACAAGGCCTTGACGTATCGTCTCGCTCGGTCCGGCGAAGTCCTGGGCATCGCCCTCGTCGATCACATCGTGCTCGGGGGCCAGGCCTTCGCGAGCTTCAAGCAGCTCGGGCTTCTCTAAGTTACTCGTAAGAAATAAGATCGCAGATCAGTTGACCAAGCGCACTCTCTTCCACACGACGCCGATCTACTACGTGAACGACGTGCCTCACGCCGGCCACGCCTATTGCACCATCGCGTCCGATGCGCTGGCGCGCGCACGGCGCCTGCACGGCGACGACGTCTTCTTCCTCACCGGCACCGACGAGCACGGTCAGAACATCGAGCGGATCGCGCGCGAAAAGGGCATCCCGGAGCAGGAGTACTGCGACCAGATCTCCGGTGTCTTTCGCGATCTGTGGAAGTCGCTCGACATCCAGTACGACCGCTACATAAGGACCACCGACGACATCCACAGGCGCGGCGTCCTGAAGCTGTGGGACAAGCTCCGGGTCGCGAAGACTCCGGACGGCCAGGACGCGGTCTATCGCGGCAAGTACGAAGGTTGGTACTGTCCACGCTGCGAGGCCTTCAAGACCGACGAAGAGATGAAGCAGCCCGGCAACATCTGCCTCGACCATGAGCGGCCTTGCGAGTGGACCGAGGAGGAGAACTTCTTCTTCCGCTTGTCCGCGTATCAGGCGGCCCTCGAAGACCTCATCCGCTCCGATCGGATGAAGATCGCCCCGGAGTCCCGCAGGAACGAAGTCCTCGCGGTGGTCAAGCAGGGCCTTCAGGACGTCTCCATCTCGCGCGCGCGGGTGAAATGGGGCATTCCCATTCCCGATGACCCATCGCACGTGTTCTATGTGTGGGTCGATGCGCTCCAGAACTACATCACCGCGCTCGGCTACGCTGACGATGCTCCGGAGTACCAGAAGTTCTGGGGTAAGGACGCCGAGCGGATGCACATCATCGGCAAGGAGATCATCCGGTTCCATTGCCTGTACTGGCCGGGCCTGCTCATCGCCGCCGGTCTCAATCCGCCGTCCCGCGTGTTCGCGCACGGGTGGATGACCAAGGACGGGAAGAAGCTCTCGAAGAGCACCGGCAACATCATCGACACCAAGGTGCTGGCCGATCAGTACGGCGTGGACGCGGTCCGGTACTACTTCCTGCGCGAAACCTCGTTCGGCCAGGACTGGGACTTCTCGGAGTCGGGCCTGGCCCAGCGCTACAACTCCGACCTCGCGAACGATTTCGGGAACCTGGTGTCCCGCTCCCTCACCATGATCTCGAAGTACTGCGACGGGAAGATCCCGGCGAAGGTCGAGGAGGGCGCGGAACTGCGGGTGAATTCCGAGAGTGTGTTCGCGGCCTACGACGCCCTGAATGTTTCCGGCGCCCTCGCCGAGATCTGGGGCTACATCAGCGACGCCAACCAGTGGATTGTGCAGGTGGCGCCCTGGAACGTGGCCAAGGACCCCGCCCGGGCGGCCGAGTTGAACGCGTTCCTCTACCGGCTCGCGGAAAGGGTCCGCGTTCTCGCCCTGCTCGCCTCGCCGGTGATCCCGTCGTCCGCCGGGAAGGTCCTCGACATGCTGGGAATCCCCCAGGGCTCCGAGGCTCGTACGTCCCCAGCGTTCGGACTGCTCGCCCCCGGCCAACCCCTCGGCCCCATCACTCCCCTGTTCCCCCGCATCGAACTCAAGAAGAAACCCGCCGCCGAGGAGAAGCCTCCCACCGTGACCGACGAGACCAAGCCACCCGCCCCTGCCGAATCGCCCGCTGCCGCTGCGATAGCGGCTCCGGCGACCCCTGAAGCTCCTCCCGCCCCGGTGACGCCTTCAACCCCCGAGCCGGAACTCGTCGGCATCGAAGCCTTCGGCGCCCTCGACCTTCGAACCGCGAAGGTGATCGCCGCCGAGAAGATCAAGGGCTCGAAGAAGCTCCTGAAGCTCCAGCTCGACGTCGGCGGAGTTCCGCGCCAGATCGTGTCGGGAATCGCCGAAGCCTACGAGCCCGAACAGCTCGTCGGCCGCACGATCATCGTCATCGCGAACCTCAAGCCCGCCAAGCTCATGGGGGTCGAGTCCCACGGCATGCTTCTCGCCGCCACGGTCGACGGCAAGGCCGTCCTCGCCGGCTTCGAGAAGGACGTACCCAGCGGGACCCGAGTCAAGTAGGCCCCGGGTTCGCTTCGGTTACTTCGGCGGGGTCCGGTGCGCTCCGAAGTACTTCTCACTGCGATAGCGGAGCCACACCCTCAGTTCCTGCGGCACCTTCTCGCGGTCGGCGGAGGTGAGGCTCTCGTACAGGGCCATCGCCTTCTCGCGTTCGCCCCGGCACGCCCGGTTGTTGTGGGCGTCCCAGTAGCTGCGCGCCACCCGGATGCGCCGGCAGGTCTCCTTGACGAGAAGCGCCCCGACGAGCGGACGATCGTTCTGTTTCTTCTTGGCAGGCAAGCTCGGGCACCTCGGTTACGTAGACTAAACGACCATCAAGGAGACCAATGAACATCCAGGACCTGCGCACGCTTCTCGACTATCACTACTGGGCGCGCGACCGCATTCTGAAGGCTCTCGAGCCTGCTTCACCCGAGCAGTTCACGCGTGAACTCGGGTCGAGCTTCAGCTCCATCCAGGACACCCTTGGCCACGTCTATTCGGCCGAGTGGGCCTGGCACCAGCGGTGGATCGGCAACTCCCCCACCGCGCAGCTCCCCCGCGAAGCCTTCCCCGATGTCGCCACGGTGAAGCGGCTGTGGGAAAAGACCGAAACCGATGTCCGAGGATTCCTCGAATCCCTGGGCGAGAGCGGGGTCGATCGAACGTTCGATTACAAGACCCTCAACGGCGACCCGGGCACCTCGGTGTTCTGGCACATGCTCCAGCACGTGGTCAATCACGGGAGCTATCACCGCGGCCAGCTCACCACCATGCTCCGCCAGCTCGGCCTGCCCGCGCCGGAGAGCATGGACCTGATCCGCTTCTACCGCACCCGGAAGTAGCGCGGCGGCCGCGGCCTCACGGACCCCAGATCCTTGCAGGCGCTTGGGAAATCAGGAGCCCTTGAGCTCGCTCTCCAGGCGTTCGAGAAAGTACCCCACGTCGGTAACCAGACCAATCGCCTGCATGGTGCCGCGGTTGGACAGCTTCACCGGGACCGACTCCGTCATGTCGACGCACACGGTGCGCACGCCCACGGGCAGAAGGTTCCCGACCGCGATGGCATGAAGAGCCGAGGCCAGCATCAGGCAGACACCGGCGCCTTCCAGAGCCTTCGCATAGGCCATCTGGGCATCGCGAATGTCGGTGATGACGTCTCTGAGCGGGCCGTCATCCCGAATCGAGCCCGCGAGGACGAACGGGATTCCTCGCTTGACCGCCTCGTACATGACTCCCGACTTCACCACGCCCTTCTCGATCGCCGGTTCAATGCCCCCGGCGCGATTCACCGCGTTGATAGCGAAGAGATGGTTGCGGCTTCCGCCCTCGACCGCCCGGCCGCTCATCTGGCACACCCCGAGGCTCGTGCCCACGATGGCTTTCTCGAGATCGTGGGTGGCGAAGGCGTTGCCGGAGAGGAGAACGTCCACCCAGCCGTCGCGAACGAGACGCCCGAGGGCCTGATCGCCGCCGGAGTGGACCACCGCCGGCCCCGCCACCACCACGATCTTCTCGCCCGTCTGTCGCGCACGTTTCATTTCGCGCGCAGCGCCCGAGATGGCGATGCCCTTGTTGATCTCCGCCGAGATGTCGTTCGACATGAAGCCGAACACGGAGAAATCGCGGGGGCGTTCGGGCGGCTTCACCCGGATGCCGGGACCGCGGAGGGCCACGGGCTCGCCCTTGATCACCAGGCGTTGTTTCACGCACGTCGGCTGGCCCGCGCGGAGCACCAGGGCGCAATCCATCTTCTGGCCGGCCACCTTGACCCAGGTCCCTTCGATGCGCACGAGGGTGTCGAAGTTCGTGGTGGCGTAGAAGTCGTCGGGCAGGATTCCGTCCGCTTCCGAAGGAGCCCAGGCCGCGTCGCCCGTCTGAGTGGCGGCGCCGAAATAGGCGAGGCGCTGAAGAACGCGGTCGAGCCTCGCCGGGTCGCCCGCCTTCACGTCGAGCACGGCGCGGGTGGGGTCGTCGTTGGTTCGCCCGACCTTGAACTCGAGGATCTCGAACGAGCCGCCTTCCTCGACGATGGCGTTGAAGGCGCGGCGGAGCACATCCGAGTCGATCAGATGGCCTTCCATGACGACGGTCTCGTGAACCATGCGCGGCATCATCCCCCAAAGGGCCGGGGCGCGGGTATCGGCTAAGGCTTCATCTTCGGAAGGGTGAGGCCCTGCTGCGCCTGGTACTTCCCTCGCCGATCGGCGTAGCTCGTCTCACACAGCTCATCGCCCTCGAAGAAGAGCACCTGGGCGATGCCC
>CAZYEA010000078.1:0-17079 GCA_964646485.1 uncultured Acidobacteriota bacterium | reverse complement strand
GGGAATGGGAGTAGATTCGCCTGTAACTCGTCACGCGCCGCCGGTTGGTAAGGATCCTCTGAAAGATCGAAGGAGCTTCGAAGATGGAAGACTACGAGCTGGCCATGGTGGAGATCGTCGCGGCTTTCTCTCACGGCCTCCGAAAGGGCACTCGAAAGACCTGGACCCCCGAAACTGCGGCTCAGGGTCGGACTTGGCTCGTGGGAAAACTAAAGGCGAGCGGCAGTAAGTGGGACACGATCCGTGATCACGCGCTCGAACTCGCCGAGAAGGCCGGCCGCTTCACCGCGGTCTATCGCGACGCCGACACCCGGGGAGACAAGTCGGTGGTCCAAAAGCGACACTTGTGCCAAGCCTTGAGCGACTTCCATGCCGCTTGTGATGACAAGGTCAGGTTCCGGGCCGACGATTGCCCGTTCTAGCGCAGGTTCCGGCTCGAGCCTGAAGTCTTCTTGACCGCTTCTTCGCGTCGCTGGCTCGAAGTCGCGGCGGGAGTTGCGCGAATCAAGCTGGCGCTCGCCATACTCCTCGCCCTCGCGGGAGCAGCGCCGGTTCGCGGAGCGGAGTGGCTTCGCGTGCTGGTCCTGGTCGTGTTGCTCGCGGCATCCCTTCTCCTGTCCACGGCCAGAGACAATGCCGAGAAATCGCGTGCTCTTGGCCGGTTGATGGCTTTCGTCGGAGCGGGTCTCGCGCTCCGGCTGGTCCGCGCCTCCGCATACGGGGACCTCTGGCGAGCCATTCATCCCGAGGCGTTCGTGGGGGCGGCGACGTTGGAATTCGTCTCGGCCTTCCCCCTGGCCCGCGTGAACCCCTTGCTCACTAGTGTCGCCCTCATCTGGGGCATGCTTGATTCGCTGGCGCGGGCCACGCTGGGGGCGGGCGTGGCCCTGGGATGGCCGCCGGCCAAGGGCCTCTTCGCGATGGCCCCACTCGTCGACTGGGCACCCACGTACCTCCTCGCCCTGGCCGCGGTGTTTCCGCTGTTCCGAGGGCTCGGCGCCTCACGTGGAGCCGAACGCCGCCAGTTGAAGGTCTTCATGTACGGGCTGGCGGTCGGTATCTCACCCTTGGCGCTGGTCCTGCCCCCCGCCGCCTTAGTCCCGACCTTCAACGAGTGGCTGGGTCGACCCGACATCCAACCGTATTTCCTCGCGGCCACATACCCGTTCCTGATGGTCTTCCCCATCACGGCCACCTACGCTGTTCTGTATCAGGGCGCCCTCGACTACCAGTCCGCCCTCCGGCGCGCCGCGCAGTACGCGCTCGCGCGCTACACCCTGCTCTCGTTGGTCGCCCTGCCCCTGGCCGCGATTGTGGTCTTCCTCTACGTCAACCGGGAGGAGCCCCTCGGCCGTCTTCTCACCGGCTGGCGGTTCCTCGCCCTCGCCGTTCTCGCCGCCAGCGCGGCCACCGTGCTCCCCTTGCGGCATCGGCTCCTCGCCGTCCTCGATCGGCGCTATTTCCGCGAGGCCTACGACGCGCGGCGCGTGCTCCGCGAGCTCACGGAAGCGGTCCGAAAGACGCCGGACATCGCGGAGCTGTCGCGGCTGCTGGTCGAACAGGTGGACCGGGCCCTGCATCTGGAAAGTGTGGTGCTTATGGCCGCGAGTCCAGAGCACCCAGGCCTCCTTCGAGCCACCTCCTCGAGAGGTGTGGCGGAACCGGAACCGATCACCACGTCCGCCCAGTTCGTGTCCCTGCTCGCCGGTTCTTCCGACCCTCTTCCGATCGACGATGCCCGGCCCGGGTCTCTGCTCGCTCGCCTGCCTACCCAGGAGAAGGAGTGGCTCAGGACCGCGGGGGCTTCGCTGCTCGTCCCTCTCCACGGAAGCGGCGACGCGTTGACCGGCTTCATGGCCCTCGGCCCGAAGAAGTCGGAGACGCCCTTCTCAGGCGAAGACCGCGACCTTCTCGCCTCCTTGGGCGGGGCGGCCGGAATGTCGATCGAGACCCGCATTCTCCGCGCGACACCGACGCCTGGAGGCTCTGGGTCGACGCCTCCACGCGACGAGACACCGCTTGCCCGGGAGTGCCTCGCATGCGTGGGCGTCTTCGAGGCCACCGCCCTGTCCTGCCCCAACTGCGGCGCGGCCTCACAGCCGGCCCTGCTCCCCCTCAACCTCCTCGACAAGTACCGTCTGGAGTCCCGCCTCGGCTCCGGCGGATTCGGCGTGGTGTACGCAGCGCTCGAGAGCCGGCTTGGACGCCGCGTGGCGCTCAAGACATTGCCGCGGATCTCCGAGGAGAAAGTCGAACGCTTCAAGCGGGAGGCGCTCGCCGCCGCCGCCATCCATCATTCGAATCTCGCCATGATCCACACCGCCGAGTCCTGGAACGAGACGCCCATCCTCGTTTTCGAACTGCTCGAGGGGGGCACCCTCGCCCAGCGACTCCTCGCGAATCCGCTGAGCGTCGCCGATGCGCTGATTCTGGGCCGGGCCATGGCCTCGGTCCTCGAAGAAGCGCACAAGCGCGGCATCCTGCATCGCGACATCAAGCCGAGCAACATCGGATACGACGCCCGCCACACCCCGAAGCTCCTGGATTTCGGAGTGGCCCGGATTCGCGATCCGCAGACGCCGATCCCCATTCGGAGCGCGGAAACGATCACGCTCGAGCGCCTCCAGCGAGGGGATGCCCCGGTGTCCCAAACCCAGGACGCGCCCCTCACCGAAACCGGCGCCATCGTGGGCACTCCGGCGTACCTGCCCCTCGAGGCTTATCAGAGCCGCGAGCCCGGCCCCGCCTTCGATCTGTGGGCGCTCTCGGTCACGCTGTACGAGTCCTTGAGCGGCGTGAATCCGTTCCGGGCCGCGACACCCGCCGAAACCATCGAGCGTCTCTTGCGGCACACCCCGGCTCCACTGCACGACGTCCGACCGGAAGTCCCCCGCGATCTCTCCGACTTCCTGGTCCTCGCGCTGTCGAGGAACCCGGGAGAACGACCGGCCTCGGCCGCGCAGTTCGCGTCCGGGCTCGACGGTCTCGCTTCGATGGCCGAGCGCCGATGAGAGCGAGGCGGACCGCCTTGCTCGTCGGCCTGGTCGCCGCCGCGGCCGGCCTGATCAGCGCGAACCCGGGCTACGGCCGGCGCCTCTGGTACCCATACGTGATGGCGATCGTGGGACCCCGGACTCATGCCGACGTGGTCGCGAGCCTTTCCGGCTCGCGGACCGCGCTCAAGGACGCGGTCATCCGCGCCGGAAGCCCCTACCCTCCGCCGCGGCTCCGGCTGGTGGGACTCAAAGAGGAGAAGGCCCTCGAAGTCTGGGCGCCGGTTGGGGAAGGATGGACGCGGCTGAAGTCGTACCCCGTGCTCGCCGCGAGCGGCGGCCCCGGCCCCAAGTTGAGGGAGGGTGACGGCCAGGTTCCGGAAGGGATCTATCGACTGACCGCGTTCAATCCGAACAGCAGCTATCACCTCTCCATCCGCGTCGACTACCCGAACGCGGAGGATCGCGCGGCGGCCGCGGCGGACGGGCGGACGCGTCTGGGCGGCGACATCTTCATCCATGGCAAGGCGGTCTCCATCGGCTGCCTCGCCATCGGCGACCCGGCCATCGAAGAGCTGTATCTGCTTCTCGCCGACACCGGGCTGCGAAACGCGGACATCGTTCTCAGCCCAGGGCTCTCACCCTCGACCCCGGAGGGCGCGCCGGCCTGGTTGCAGGAGCGGTACCAGCGCATACGCCGAGCCCTCGCCGTGCTCGGAAAGAATCGGGCCGTCCGGGACTGAGCGCCGGAGGGGTGCCCGTTTTGAAGCCGCGGCCAAAGCCTTGAACAGGGTCGCAGGCGATAATCCCTTCGAAGCCATGACAACACTCCTTGAACTCAGGCAACAGGGTCTTAAAGGCGGCGAATCGGTCAAAGACGAGATGCGGCGCAACCTGCTCGCGAAGCTGCGCGATCAGGAGCCGCTCTTTCCAGGGATCGTCGGCTACGACGAGAGCGTCATTCCCGAGGTGGTGAATGCCGTCCTGTCGAAGCACCACATGATCCTCCTCGGCCTGCGCGGTCAGGCGAAAACCCGTCTCATCCGCCAGCTCGTATCTCTTCTTGATGAACGGATTCCCGTGGTCAAGGGCTGCGAGATCCGCTGCGATCCCTTCGCCCCCCTGTGCAGTTCGTGCCGCGACAAGGCCGCGACGCTCGGCGACAAGCTCGAAGTCGAGTGGCTCACCCGCGACGAACGCTACGTGGAGAAGCTCGCGACCCCCGACGTCACCATCGCCGACATGCTGGGCGACCTCGACCCCATCAAGGCGGCGAAGAGCGGCCACATCCTCTCGAGCGAGGGCGCCATTCACTATGGGCTTCTCCCCCGCTCGAACCGCGGCATCTTCGCGATCAACGAACTCCCCGACCTCGCACCCCGCATCCAGGTGGGCCTGTTCAACATCCTCCAGGAAGGGGACATCCAGATCAAGGGTTTCCCCGTGCGCCTGCGGCTCGACGTGGCCATGGTTTTCACCGCCAACCCGGAGGACTACACCGCGCGCGGAAAGATCGTGACCCCGCTCAAGGACCGCATCGGCAGCGAGATCCGCACCCACTATCCCGAGACCATCGAACTCTCGGCCCTGATCACCGCGAGCGAGGCCTTCTCCAAACGGAGCCTGCCCGTGTTCGTGCCCGAGTTCGTGCGCCATACGGTGGAGGCCGTGGCCTTCGCGGCCCGGCGCGACCGGCGGGTCGACAAGAAGAGCGGCGTGTCGCAGCGCCTCGCCATCAGCGTGCTCGAGAACGCGATCTCGTCCGCGGAACGCCGCGCCATGGCCTACGGCGAGCCCGAGATCGTGCCTCGCATCGCCGATGTCTACGTGGCCCTTCCCGCGGTCACGGGCAAGATCGAACTCGAGTACGAAGGCGAGATGGCCGGAGGCGCCACCGTGGCCCGCGACCTGGTACGCGAAGGATTGAAGGAGGTCTTCGCCAACGAGTTCGGCGGCGTCAATCTGCGCGGCCTGATCGACTTCTTCGAACAGGGCGGCGAGGTGGGAATCTCCGATGACAAGAGTGCGGGCGACCTCCTGGCCGCGCTCTCGCGCGTGAACGGGCTCCTCGCCCACGCCGGACGCCTGATCCCTGAGCGCAGCGACGCCCCGACCCGGGCCGCCGCCGCGGAGTTCATCCTCGAAGGACTCTTCGCCCAGAAGAAGATCGGCCGGTCAGACCAGGGCACCTACGTCGCGGTCGAGCGCAAGACCGAAGAGGGCGGCCCGGACATCGAGAGGATGGAGCGCCTGGCCCGTCTCAAGCGTCAGGTGAACTAGCCAGACGGGCATGCCGCGCTTCACTTACCACAAGCACCGCCCCAATCTCTGGGAGGACCTCGACCTCAGCGAACTCGTGAATGCCATGTCCGAGTTCCTCCTCGGCAGCGGCTTCGGCGAGCCCTCGGACGGAGACAACCAGGCGAGCCAGGACGACCTGAAGGACGCGATCGTCAACGCCCTCATGACGAGCAACCTGCTCCCCGACGAAGACCTGCAGAAGCTCTTCTCGAACGAAGAGACCCTCAACGAATTCCTCGAGAAGGTGATCGAGCGACTGATGAACGAGGGCTTCATCCAGACCCCGCAGAACCGCACGGGGTCGATGGAGGACAGCGACGGGCAGGGCGAGGCGGGCGGGGCGGGCGCGCCGGTGAAGTTCGAGTTGTCCGAGAAGGGCACGGACGTCCTCGGCTATCGCGCCTTGCGTGAACTGATGGGCGCCCTGGGCCGTTCGTCCTTCGGGTCGCACGACACCGAGGATCTGGCGACCGGCACCGACGCGAGTGGCCCGAGCAAGGCGTACGAGTTCGGCGACACCTTGAATCTCGACGTGGCCGAGACCCTGCTCAACACCATTCGCCGCACGAAATCGCTCGACTTCAAGGAGGGTGAAGGCCTCGACGTCGGCTACGAGGACCTCGTGGTGCGGCAGACCGAGTATCGATCGTCGTGCGCCACCGTGGTCATGCTGGACTGCTCCCACTCCATGATCCTCTACGGCGAGGACCGGTTCACCCCGGCGAAGAAAGTGGCCCTCGCCCTCTCCCACCTTCTGCGCACCCAATACCCGGGCGACTCGCTACGCGTGGTTCTCTTCCACGACTCCGCCGAGGAGATTCCCCTCTCCATGCTCGGGAAGGTCAAGGTGGGGCCTCACTACACCAACACCCGCGAAGGATTGCGCGTGGCCCAGAGAATCCTCGCGCGCGAACGCAAGGACATGAAGCAGATCGTGATGATCACCGACGGCAAGCCCACCGCCCTCACCCTCGACGACGGCCGGATCTATCGCAATCCCTTCGGCATGGATCCCAAGGTCATCGGCCTGACTTTGAAGGAAGTGATCAACTGCCGGCGGCAGAACATCATGATCAACACCTTCATGCTCGCCCGCGACTACGAGCTGATGGCCTTCGTGTCGAAGGTGTCGGAGCTCACCCGGGGCAAGGCCTACTTCACGAGCCCGTACGATCTCGGCGAGGCCGTGCTCATGGACTTCCTGCGCAAGAAGCGCACGGTCGCGCACTGATCGAACCCCCGCACGAGGGCAGGCCGCTGAGCTCCCGATTCCTCAAAGATGCGGCGGCCTTCCTGCTCGCGTGCCTGATCGGCGCCGCCCTGGTTGGTTATCACCATCGGGCCCACTTCGATCCTCATATCGTCTGGGACGGCTTCACCCTTCCGGGCTTCGATGCGCATGTCTACCTGGCCATGGCCGAAGAGCCACGCACTTTCACGGTGGGGCCCTGGGGTTACCGGGTGCTCCTTCCCTCGATCCTGAACATCTTCCTTCCGCCCCGGTCGATCGTCGCGGGATTCGACTGGGCGGCCCGGCTCTCCCTCGTGGCCGCGAGCGGTCTCCTCTTCGTCTATCTGCGCATCCTCGGAGGCACTCGCCGCGCCGCCCTGCTCGCGACCGCCGCCCTGATGGTGACTCCGTCGGTGGGGGCGGTTTTTGCGAACCCCTTCCTGGTGGAGCCTTTCGGACTGCTCCTCCTCCTGATCGGCCTGATCGCGATCGAAGGCGACGCGGACGAGTGGAGCATCGCCCTCTCCCTCGTCGCCCTGTCGCTGGCCAAGGAGATCTGGGTCGTGCTCCTGCCCCTGGTCTTCATCAAGGCGCTCGAGGATGGTCCGCGGGAAGCGGCGGTGCGCACCCTCCGGGTCGCCGCTCCTGCTCTCTGGGTGAGTGTATTGATGCGATGGATGTGGGCGCCGCAGGCCGCTTCGGGTCGGCCCGACGCAAGCTACGGAGAGGCTCTCATCACGATCGCATCGCACGTCACGGATTTTGCACCGCACTACCTCCTCGGCGGGCTTTCCCTGGCCGCCCTGGTTGCCCTGCACAAAGAGAATGCGCGCGAGTACCTGATCCGGAATGCCCTCACCCTGTTTCCCCTTCTCGCTCTGCCTCTCGTAGCCGCCGCGTACACCGGGGAGGGCGCCGCCACCAGCTTCTTCATGGACGATGTCCGCCGTCTTCTGATCTACACGATCCCCTTCGCCGCCGGCCTCGCCGTTCATCTCGACCCCGCTCAAGGGCCCACCCGCGTTCTCGACTCCTCGCCGCGACTCCCCTGGGCCGCGCGCGCGGTGGTGATCGTCCTCCTCATCGCGCCCCTCACCCTCGATCGCTACTCGCGGGCGGACCTCTCCACCTCGCGCGACGGCCCTTACGTGCTCGGGTTCGCGCGGGAGACGCTGCGAACGGCGCGAAAGCTCGATCGGGGCGAGGTGGTCGTGTTCGACCCGGCCGAGCGAAAGTTCGCCTGGGGAGTCTCACCTCCACGTGACCTCCAGAAATTGCGCTTTTTTCTGCGAGGCGGCTTCGGGCCGCTCGCCCACTACGGCATCCACGACATCAAGATGCGCGAGACCGCGGCCACCATGATCCTGCCGGTTCTGGAGCCGCGCCGGGTGCTGATGAGGCTCACCATGGACGCGCGGGAGTCCGCATGGGTCACCTTCTCGAGCGGCGGAAGAAAGGTCGGGGAAGCGCTCATCGGACCCCAGCCGGTGAAAGTCACTCTCGACATCGCGGGTGATCGGCTCTTCCGCGGCGACAACCCGCTTGAGCTGCACTGCGACAAAGGCTTCACCGCCATGCCGCGCCTGCTGCGCATCGAGATCGAGCAGGAGGCGGCGAGGCCCTGAGCCTCGAGGCGCCCGTGGAGAGCTAGTCCGGCTGCTCGGATTCGGCGTCCGGGTCAGGAAGCGGCGGCGCATCCTCCGGCCACTCGTAGTGGACAATCCGGCGGTCCACCTGAAGATCGCGAATAACCCTGAGGGGATAGCAGGTGCGCAGCTTTCCTTCGAGAGATTTCTCGAGAGGCTCGCCGATCCGTAGCCGAACGGACCCTGCGATCACCGTGGTCGCAGGAATCCAGCCGGCTTTGCGCCGGCTCGACACGATCACGTAGTCCGCCTCCTTCCCCGCGAACTTCCGGCAGGCGAGGACCTGATCCTTCACCTCGGGCCCCTCCGCGAGCTCGCGATCCACCGCCTGCCTCCGGGCCTCGCGCTCCGCGCGCCTTCCCCTGACCAGGTTGTCCACCAAGGTCAACAAGGGATCGCCCCACGGGTTGTCGACGGCGAGAGTGATGCCGCGGAACACCGCGGAAATCACCAGATAGTCGGCGAGCCAGCCGAGCGGGGTGAACAGAAAGAAGGCAAGGGGGGTGAGCGCGTTTCCCAGCAGCGCCGCCTGCACCGCCTCCGTCTGACTCAATCCCCCGACTCCTCCGGCCGCTCCCGGGGCGCCCAGTTTGAGAGCCAGAGCGGCACCCTCCTGCCCTGCCTTCTGGGCTCGCTCGAAGAAACCGGCGTAGCCGATCCGAACCCCAAGTGCTGCGGTCAGCAGGATGGAGAGGTAAGCGCCGTTCCTGACATCATGCCAATAGCGCGCGGGCAGCACGGTGCGAAACACTCCGACCAGCGTGTCCATTACGAAAGGATGCGCCGTTTGCAGCCGTGGGGTCAAATAAGGTCGAGAAGGGCGGCGATCCGCCCTGCTTTGGGGACAATCGTACCGGCTTCTTCAAGGCATCGAACTTGCTCTCGGGGGAGGCACCGTGCCGTCATTTCCCATCGCGATCCTCGGCCTGATCCTCGCCCAGACGACGCAGCCCGCGGCCCCCCTTGCCATTCGACCCGCGCACGGCGAGCTCGTGATCGTCGACGCCTACGTGACCGATCGCAAGGGAAGACCCATCGCTGACCTGCGGCAGGAAGATTTCGTTCTCTTCGAGGACGACCAGGTCAAGGAGATTTCCGCGTTCAGCGCGCCGTCCACGACCAATGCGAACGAACCGGAGCGAGAGGTTGCGCGCGCCCGGGCAGGGAACGAACCGCCGCGAGACCTCCCCACCCTGGTGATCTATGCGGATCGCCGCCTGCTCTCGCCATCGGGCCGCAAGCGCGGCCTCGATCAGGCCGCGGGGCTGGCCGAGAGCCATATCGCCCGCGGCGCTCGGGTGGTGGTGCTCGCGGACGAGGGCGGACTGCAGGCACTCACTCCCCTCACCATGGATGTGGGCGCGGTTCGTGCGGCGCTGACCCGGATCCAGGGGTGGATCACGGTCTCGCCAAGCGCTTCCGATGCCCGCACCGCCCTCGACACGGTCAAGACGATCATCGAAGGCAACGAGGTCGCGGGCTGCGACTGTGTGTGCTCTCTGCAGCAGACCGTACAGGTCATGCGGGGATACGCGATGAACCGAGACATCGAAGCGAGAGAGGCGGCCGACCGGTTGACTCTGGTCGTGAACTCGCTGGTCGGATTGCCGGGCCGCAAGGCCCTGGTTTACGTAAGCGAGGGGCTGGAAGAACGGCCAGGCATTCAACTCTTCGATCAGCTCGGAAAGATCTGCCCCGAGGCGCTCCGTCGCGACGCGTCGACTATCTTCGCGGCCATGCAGGAGATGGAAACCTGGACGATCCTGAGGGAGGTGACCGTGCGCGCCAACGCGGCTCGTGTGACGCTCTACCCGATCGATGCGCGGGGGCTTCGGACCTTCTCGGCCGCCGACCCCTCGTATGGGGATCGCGCCTACACTCCGAGCGCAGGCAACGACCTGATCCGCGACGTCAACCTCAAGGCCCCGCTTCAGCGCCTCGGCGAGGACACCGGGGGCTTCGCCCTGGTGAACGGCCTCGATCCCGAGACCGCGATGAAGCGTTTCGACGCCGACGCGCGGGGCCACTACGTGCTCGCCTTCGTGCCGGGCGAAGCCGACGGAAGGGCGCACACTCTGCGGGTTCGCCTGACCGACAAGGTGCAGGCGAAGCGCAACGCCGACCTTCGCCATCGGCAGGCCTATCTCCGGGCCGAATTGCCGGCGCGGCGCGGTCAGCGCGCGCTCTCCGCCCTGCTGTTCGGGCTCGAAGAGAACACCCTCGGAGTTGCCGTCGACCTCCGGCGCCTCGATGCGGCCACGGTTGGTCTCAAGGTCTCCTTGCCGGTGTCGGCTCTCCGGCCCGCGCCCGGTGCCGAAGCCGGGGAGGCCCGCGTCCACATCGTCATCGCCTTGAGGCCCACGCAGGGCGAGCGCCCCACCGCGCTCGTGCGGGAGAAAGAGGCCATATTCAATCTGGCCGAGGGGGCCGAGGGCGGAGAGCGCCGCGAGATCGTGGTGGACGTTCCGGTGGGACCGGGCGGCTATGAACTGGCGATTGGCCTCGAGGATGCGGGTTCGGGCTCTGCCTCCTACCTCCGACGTTCGCTGGAGGCGGAGCGGGAGTAGGCGCGCCCGGGCTAATCTCTCGGCGTGAGTTCGCCATGGGCGGTTGCCTGAACCTGCGTTTCCACGCGCCCGTCGCGGCGGCGCTCCTCGGCCTGGCCCAGATTTGCGCGGCTCAGATGATGAGTGTCCGCGAGAAGACCTACTGGGACCTGGTGAAGCAGTACAAAGGCGCGGAACGAAAGGTCGCGGTCGAGGAGATCGGCAAGTGGAGCGCCCGGGATCTCGAGGCGGTGGCGAGAGTCATCGACGGACGGGCGAAGGAGGCCCGTAAGTGCGCCGACTGCGAGGCGCGGCAGGCCCTGGACGCGCTCCCCCTGCGCGCCGCCGTGCTTCTTCATGCCGAAGCCGACCGGACCGCGCGCTTCGCGAGACTTCTCGATTACGGGCGGAGCGACTGCTCCCAAAGCGCGCAGAGTCTGGCCGTGGAAAAGCTCCTCGGCTCGGTGGTCCTGCAGACCGGGGGCGGCGAGTTCGCAAGCCGATTCCTCGCCGCACAGTCCCTGAACCTGCGCGCCTTCCTTTGTTTCGCGTCGGGCCGGGAGTGGTCCGAGCTCGGGCTCAAGAGCTTCCCCACCGACCCGGGCCTGCAGGTGGCACGGGGACTCTCGGCCGAAAGCATCGCGTCGGTCGGGTCCCCCGACCCGATCTGGCGGACGAGCTACGACGCGCGCGGCCGCCCGATGTCGGGATACGAGCCCCCGGATCGAAAGGAGGCCCTCAACGCCGCCCTCGAGGCCTACGCGAAAGCCCTCTCCCTCGATCCTGGGTTTCCAGGGGCGCGCCTGCGCCTGGGTCGCGTTCAATGGCGGGCGGGGCGAGTCGCCGAGGCGAGGGAATCTCTGAAACTCGCGGTGAGTGAGTCGAGGGGAGCGTCTCTCTATCTGGCTCATCTCTTCTACGGACAATGCCTCGAGGATGAGGGCGATCTGACCGGCGCCATCGCGGAGTACACCGCGGCCCTCGACTTGATTCGGGACTCCCAGGTGGCCGCGGTGGCGCTGGCCCACGCGCACACACTCAACGGCGCCGCGGATCCGGCCCGGGAGATCCTGGATCGCGCCCTCTCATTCTCGGGAAAGCGCTGGACCCTCGATCCCTTCTGGAGCTATCTCGCCGGACAGCAGGACGCGGCCGAGGCCATCCTCGATCAACTCCGTCAGGAAGCGTCCCGGTGAAGCGGCTGCTCTTTGTGGGCCTCGCCTGCCTCAGTTCCGGCCTGGTCTGGGCACAGACCCCGACGCCCGCCCAGCCGCCGGTCTTCGCCGTGGGGGTCGAGTCCGTCCTCATCGACGCCTTCGTCACCGACGGCAAGGACAAGGTGCCGGGCCTCTCCGCCCGCGATTTCACCCTTCGGGACAACGGCGTCCCTCAACCCTTCGAACTGCTGCCCGCCGACTCGGTGCCGATCCGGGCCATCCTGGTCTTCGATACCAGCAGCAGCATGCAGGGGGCGAAGATCGATCGCCTCCGGACCGCCGCCGAGTCGTTCCTCGAACGGCTCCGACCTCAGGACGAGGTGGCGCTGGTGTCGTTCTCCGACGAGATCGTGTGGCGAACCTCGCTGACCGCGGACCGGGCGGTGGTGAGGCGGGGCATCGAGTCCCTGGTATCGCGGGGCGCCACCTCGGCCTTCGACGCTCTCTTCATCGCCCTCACGCAGCCCCGATCGAGTCTGCGCACCCTGGTCATCGTCTTCAGCGACGGAGAGGACATGACGAGCTGGCTGAGCGTGAAACAGATCCGCGGCGTGGTCGAGCGCTCGAACGCGCTGATCCACGTGGTGGCCGCACCGTCAGAGGACTTCCAGTCCGGATTCGTCCGGAGCCTCGGGTCGTCGGATTCCACTTACATCAAGACCTGGCGCGGGCTCGCCG
The DNA here is from genome assembly GCA_964646485.1 of uncultured Acidobacteriota bacterium. Classification (GTDB taxonomy): domain Bacteria; phylum Acidobacteriota; class Vicinamibacteria; order Fen-336; family JAGNNV01; genus JAGNNV01. The sequence continues at coordinate 4,467 of CAZYEA010000078.1, read as the reverse complement.
AAATCACCGGAGGTTCGCTCATCGAGGTGAACTCGCCCGACAAGATCGCGGCCGCCTTCGCGCAGATCGTCGATCAGATGAAGGACCGCTACGTGCTCAGTTACACGCCTGGGGCCGAGCCCGCGCCGGGATGGCACAGCCTCGACCTTCAGTTGACCTCGCACCGGGCGAAGGTGCGCGGCCGGACCGGTTACTGGGTGGAAAAGCGCTGATCGATCAGCGGCGCCGCGCCCGGGCGGACTTGGCGCCCCTCGCCTTCGCGGGCTTCTTCGCCGCTTTCTTCGTCGAGGCTTTCTTCTTCGAAGCTTTTTGGGCCTTCTTCTTCGTCTTCGGCTTTTCCGGCAGCGCGCCCCCGCCGCTCATGTCGTAGAAGAACTCTTCGCGGACCACCTTCCCGTCGGCCACGGTGTAGAGCGCCACTTCTTCCATGCGCATCTTCTTTCCCGCCATGGGTCCGGCAACCGGGGTCACCACGAAATCGTAGATGACCGCGAACCGTTCACCGTTTGGATAGGGGCCCTTCACCACCGCGCTGTGGATCTTGTGGTTGTTGATCCACCACTCGTTCTTCCCGCGGATCACGTCGCGACCGCTGGTCTCGGCGGGCATGGTCTCGTCGCCCCGCGCTTCGACGCTCACCACGTTCTCGCTCAGCAGGGTCTCCACCGCCTCGATGTTGCGGCCCGCCCGGCACAGCGCCACCAGTTGATCCGCGAGTTCCTTCGTCGTCATGCTCTTCTCCCTCCAGTTAAAACGGCAGCTTGGTTGAAAGCGTCAGGAGAATCGTAGTCCAGGAAATACGTCAAGGGGTGACATATTTTCGCGACGTTCAAGGAAGCGAATCGGGAAGCGAATTCGGCCGCGGATCACCAGACCGGAGCGCAGCGCTCGACCGCGCCTGGATGAGTCACCTTCCACGATCCGGTCGCCGCTTCCTGCCTCAACTCGAGAGTCAGGCATTTCTGGTCGCCGCTCTCGCGATACCGGACATACACGTCATAGCTCCGGTTGCCGCCGCCGAACATGGATTCGAGAAAGGCCCCGATGCGGGAGTGGGTGATCTGGACGGAGTCGATGGCGAACCCCTTCAATTCCGGCACGACCAGGCCAACCTTGGGATTGAAGTCGGCCGCGCCCATCCGGACTCCCTGCTCGATCAGGGGGGTCACCGTGCTGTCGGCTTCGATCTCGTACACCCGCTGCGCCTTGGCGGCCGTGACCAGAACGCCGGCCACCACTGCAAACGCGACCACAGTCTTCAGAGCGGACATGGAAAGTCCTCCAAGGCGGACAGTGTAGCCCGGAGTTTGACTCCCCTCGTGTGCCCTTCCTCACCCCGAGGGCGCGCGCCGTCTACACTCTGGGTTCAGATCGATGAAGAATCAGGGCTTCCCGAAGGTGGTGTGGGGCGGACTGTCCCTCCTGGCCGTCTTCTTCTTCGTCGCCTCCGTCCTGACCTCCGACTGGATCGTGTTGTGGGGACGCGACACCCAGGGGCGGATCGTGGAGCTCTCCACCCGGCGCCGCATGACCTGGGTCACCATCGAGTACCCGGGGGAGAGAGGCGAGGTGGTGCGCTCCGCCCGGAGTTCGTTCAACTACAACGAAATCGCGGATCTCGCCGAGAAGGTGGGCCGTTCCGACCCCGAATACGGCTACGATCCGCGGGCCATGATCGGCGCCGTGGTGCCGGTGCGCTATGCGCGCGGCAATCCAAGACTCGCCCACATCCGGGGATGGGTTCCCCTCTATCGCGAGTTCGCGGCCGCCCAGGCCGCCTGGATCGTTTGCGCGCTCTTCGCCGGCCTCGCCTTCAAATACCGGAAGTGACGGAAAGACGTTATTTCTTCTCCACCTTCACCGGCCCCGCGGGTTTCTTCGGATAGGTGGCGCCGCCGGCCTGGATCTTCTTCATTACTTCCGCCACCGCGCGCTCGAGCTGTTGATCCTTGCCGTCGAGGGTGGCCTTGACCTCGTTCTCCACTTCGATGTCGGGATCGACGCCGTGACCTTCGATGATCCACTCTCCCTTGGTGCTCGCCATGCCGGACTCGGGGACGGAGATGGAACCGCCGTCGATCAGCGGTCCCCGACCGGAAATGCCCACCACCCCGCCCCACGAACGGCGCCCGATCAGGGGTCCAAGACCCGCCTGCCTGAACATGGCCGGGAAGATGTCGCCATCCGAGGATGAACGCTCGTCGAGAATGGCGGCCATCGGACCGATGAACACGCCGTCGGGGTACGGGTCGGCGAGGTCGTCGGTCCGGCCGAAGTTCACGGCCAGGAGCTTGCGGCGCAACCTCTCGATGATCATGCGGGAGACGTTGCCCCCGCCATTGGCGCGGACGTCGACGATGAGGCCGTCCTTACGGATCTGGCCGTAGTACCACTTGATGAACTCGCGGATGCCGGGACCGCCCATGTCGGGGATGTGAAGGTAGCCCACCCGACCGTTGGTGAGTTCCGAGACGGTGCGCCGATTCTTGTTCACCCAGTCGAGGTAGTTGAGATCGGACTCGCTGGTGATGGGGGTGTAGCTCACCAGGCGTGAACCCTCCAGGGTCGGCTTCGAATTCAAGGTCAGGGTCACCGGCCGATCGGCCTTCCCGCGCAGCTGCTTATAGGGGTCCTCGTCGGCCCGAAGTTCGACGCCGTCGATGGCGAGCACGTAGTCGCCCACGTTCGCGTTCACCCCGATCTCGGTGAGGGGCGAGCGATAGATGTCCTCCTCGTTCTGGCCTTCGAAGATCTTCGCGAGCTTGAACTTCTGGGAAGCCTTGTCGAGCGCGAACCAGGCGCCGGGGAGGGCCACGCGCGGTCGCGCCGGAATCTGGAAATCGCCGCCCTCGACGTAAGCGTGCTGGATGGTGAGCTCCGAGATCATCTCGGAGATCACGTAGTTGAGGTCCGAACGGTGGGCGACGAAGGGGAGCCAGGCCGCGTACTGTTTGCGCAGGGCCTCCCAGTCGAAGCCGTGCATGTTGTCGACGTAGAACCAGTCGCGATACCGGCGCCACACTTCATTGAAGATCTGGTTCCACTCCTGTTCGGGCACGCGGTCGACCATGAGACCGGTGGTTGACACCGTCTTCTTGGAGGAGGCGCCCGAAGGGGCGGCATCCATGAGTGACCAGGAAGCACCGGTGCGGACCAGGACCTTCGAACCGTCCCTCGAGAGGGCGTAGCCGCGGATGTCGTCCGCAAGGACGGTCTCCTTGCGGTCCTTGAGCGCATAGATGCGGAGCGAGGTCTTGCGATCCCCGTCGCGGCCATAGAAGAACGCGGAGCCATCGGTATAGAGAAGATGGCCTTTCTTCGCGGTGAGACCCGAATAGTTGCTGGCCTCGAGAGGCACTCTGGCCACGCGCTTGCCGAGGCCATCGAAGTCGATGACCAGGTCTTCGACCGGCTTCGGCGCCGGAGAGGCCACGGGTGAGGCCGCAGGAGCGGCCGAAGGGGTCGCCGCGGGGGTCGCGGGAGCCACCGTCGCTTCATCGCTTTCGGGCGGGAAGGGGTGCTTCACGTCCTTGCGCAGGGCCAGGGCGAAGATGCCGGTGGTCCGGTTCGAGGCGTAGTTGAACTCGACCCCTGAAATCTGCGGCGCGAATTCGCGGTCGCTCAGGAAGTAGAGGACGTTGAGGTCGGGATCCCAGACCGGCTCCTGGGCATTGAACTGCGGGTCCGTGACCTCGTGGATCTGGCCGTTCGGACCTCCGGCCTCGCTCCAGATCTGGATGCTGCGGAAGTTGTTGCCGTTGGCGGTGCTGAAGGCGAGGTGGTGCCCCTTGGGCGACCAGGTGTAGTCGCGCACCTGATCGCGGGCGGCGTCATAGACCTGTTTCAGGGACTTGTCGTCGAAGGAGTAGACGTGAACGCGGCCATCCTTGTCGGAGAAGGCTATGCGCTTGCCGTCCGCCGACCACTCGGGCGCATAGCGCATCGCCTTGCCGCCGCTGGTGAGGCGCTCGGGCTTGCTCGCGCCATCCTGGGCCACTACGTACAGCTCTTCCTCGCCGCTCAAGTCGGAGATGAAAGCGATCTTCGAACCATCCGGCGACCAGCGCGCCCACTTGTCGTGCGCCCCCGAAGTGCCGGTGAGGTTGCGGGTGGCCCCCTTCTCGATGGGAGAGGTGAAGATGTCGCCGCGGGCGGAGAAGAGAGCGCGCTCACCCTTGGGCGAAAGCTCGGCATCTTCGATCTGTCCTGCCGCGGACACCCGCGAGGCGCGCTTCCACAAGCCATCGTCGGGCACCTCGATCTTGAGCGCGGTGCTCCTGCCCGTCTTCACGTCGAGGACGTTCAGCTCGCCATTCGCTTCGTAGATGATCCGGCTGGCCTTGTCGGAAGTGGGCCAGCGCACGTCCCAGAGCTTGCTGGTGGTGACCTGGGTGGTCTTCGCGGTGGCCACGTCGTAGGCGTAGAGATTGAAAGTGCCGTCGCGGTCGGAGTTGAAGTAGATGGTGT
>CAZYEA010000077.1:0-17237 GCA_964646485.1 uncultured Acidobacteriota bacterium | reverse complement strand
CGCAGAATCCATGGTCGATTCTTCAGGCGCCGGAGCGAAGGCCGCGCGCTGGGCGGCCGAACGCCTTCTCGAGGACGCGGCTCGCTCGAGTCACGTGAAGGGCTGACCGATGGTGCACGCCCCGAGGGCTCGCCTGGCCGCGCTCAGTGTCCAAGGCTCCTCCGGTTGGTTGCGGCCAGTCACGGCCCAGTAAGGAGCTCAACCACCGCCTCGACCTCGACAGGCACGTTCCCGGGCAGGCCCGCCGCCCCGATAGCGGCGCGAGCGTGGCGGCCGGGTTCGCCGAACACCTCGACCATGAGGTTGGAGACGCCGTCGATGACCCGGGGATGCTGCGCGAATCCCGGCACCGCGTTCACGTACCCGTTGATCTTCACCACCCGGGCGACGGCGTCGAGACTCCCTGCCGCCTGACGGATCACCGAAAGGAGCGTCAGCCCCACGCCTCGCGCAATGTCGGCGGCCTCGTCGACGGTGAACTCGGCGCCCACCCGCCCGGCGAGGAGCCCGCCGTTCGGGTCCAAGGGGACCTGCCCCGACACCCAAATCAGCCTTCCGACGCGTGCGAAGGGGAGAAAGTTGGCCACAGGCGCCCGCAGTTCGGGCAGGCGAAGCCCAAGTATCCTGAGTCGATCTTCTGCGCTCATGGCCTTCGGGCCTCCTGGTGTGATTCGGTGGGCCGATCGAGGGAGCGTGCGGGGCCGCGGCGTCGCGTCACGCGAGGAGCCGCCCCTCCATGGAGCGGACCGCGTGCCCGCCCAGGTGGATCTCGAGAGCGCCGGCGGCGTCTCTGGACACCTGTGCGTGTAGCATCGAGTGGCGCCCCACCTCCAGTCCCTGCTCGCCGATGAACTCGAAGTGCTGCCTGGTGCCGGGGACGTGACGCGCCATGTGGATCGCGACGGCGATGATGCCGGAGCCGCACGCCGGGTCCTCGGCGATGCCCACGCCGGGGGCGAAGGTCCGGAGGTGATGGGTCGCGCCAGGAAGCTCGGCGCCCTCGCAATACGTCGTCACCCCGGTGGCGCCGAATGCGCGGCACAGCGCCTCGATACCGGCGGGATCCGACCGCATGCCCCGGGAGGCGGCGAGGGATCGGAGCCCGACGATCATCCAGGGGAGGCCCCCCGAGCACACCTCGATGGGGGCGTCCGTGATCTCCGCGGGGTTGCACCCCAGCAGGCGCGCAGCGGCCTGGGCGGACACGTCGACGGGCGCCGCCGTCGCCGTGCCGGCGGCAAGCGTGAAGAAAGGCGCGCCGGCCCTGCGGGAGACTTCGATGGCGACCGTCCCCACGCCGCACTCCTGCGCGAGACGGTGGGGCCCGCCCTCCTTGTCTTTCCGGCGGGTGGTCGCGTGCACGAAGGCGGACGCGATGGTGGGGTGTCCGGCGAAGGGGATCTCGCGCCTGGGCGTGAAGATCCTGGCCAGGTAGTCGGCGCCCTCAGCGCGTGGTCGGCAGAGGAAGACCGTCTCCGAGAGGTTGAAGTGACGGGCGATGGCCTGCATCCGCTCGTCGCCGATGTCGTCGGCGTCGAGGACCACGGCCGCCGGGTTGCCCCGGTAAGGCTCCAGGGAGAACGCATCGACGACCCAATAGGCGTATTCCCTCCACGGCTGCTTCCCGCCGCCGGCCCCAGGCTCGCCTTGGGAGGCGGACCTCAGCCCCGCTTCGCGCTCATGGACGGCAGCGTGTCCAACACAGCCCGCGCCCGGGCCAACCCCTCCGGGTCCACGCGATAAAACGTCCAGCCCTTCTGTGCCTTGGCCTGCACGAGCCCCGCGTCCAGGAGCACCTTCATGTGCCGGGATGTCGTGGGCTGGCTGACCCCCAGCTTCTCCGCGATGAACACCGAACAGACCCCGTCCTCGACCAGATCCCCGTCGCGCTGCGGGGGGAAGTGGGCGGTGGGGTCGGCGATCCACCCCAGCACCTGGAGGCGCTTCTCGCTGGCGAGCGCGGAGAGAATGCGAAGAGCCTGCTTCCGGTTCATGACGGTCGTCCGGCCATGGAGTCGAGGAGACACCCGCGCGGGCCTTTATCATCGCTGGAACCACTTCCTGGCGCCAAACGCCATGAGAGCGGGAAGGGCCAGGTCCCGATACTTCCCCACCATGGTCTGCACCACCTCCTCGGGCGAGTCCGCCGCTGCCATCGCCGCGTCGTAGTCGTCGAGGTAGCGAAGCATCAGATCGATCCGTTCCGGCGAGTCCGGAGCAGACGGCTCCTTCTTGTGGCCCGGCACCACCACCTCCGGCTCCAGGGCCTGAAGGCGGCGCAACGACGCGCGCCACGCCTGTCGCGAGGCCCGGTCCGCGTCACCGAGCCAAGGGTGGACGCCAGCGAAGACGAGGTCGCCGGCGAGGACGGTGCGAAGCTCGGGGATCCACATCGCCGTGCTCGCCGGCGCCCTCACATCTCCTGTGAGCCCCTCGACAAACTCCACCCGGTGTCCGTCGATGCGGAGGCCGCCCGCGGGAAGCACGCGGGGCGTGGGGATGCTGTCCGGGACCTCCCCGGGACCGCGGCGAGCCACCTCCGCGGCCAGATCCTGTGGTGAGCGCTTGATAAAGTCGTCGAGCCCCGACCGGCTCATGTAAACGGGAGTGCCGGGAAATCGCTCCAGCACCTGCATCAGGCCCATGTAGTGGTCGTGGTCCCCGTGGGAGATCACAATCGCCGTGAGGCGGGTCCCGGTCGCCGCAAGGGCGTCGGCGACACGCTTGCCGCCCGCGGCGAGGTACTGCGCGTCCCAGAGCACCGACTCGGTGGGGCCCGCGACGATGGTGGACACCACGTGGAACGATGCCGCGTCCGAGCCGACCTCAATCGTCCGGATCCTGTTGGCCGGCGGAGCCGAGGCAGCCCCTGACTGCTGGGCCCCCATCGGAGCGCCCGGGAGCAGGAGCAAGGCCATCCATACCGCCCTCGAAGTTCCCTTCCTCTTCATCGTCCCTGTCCTCCTCCACCGGGTTTGAAACTGCCGATGTCTAATTAGCATATTAGCTAAGACTAAAAGTGTCAAGGACAATCGGCGCTCGGGCGAAAAGCGGATGGCGCTCACTCCGTCGCAACGCCACGGAGGGTGGTCACCGCCGCAGCCGCATGATGATCGCCACGCCGACCGGCACGTGCAGCCAGAACTCGGAATTCCGTCCGGCCCAGGCTTCGACCGCGAGGATCATGAGGATTCCCAGGCCGCGACCGACGATCCGGGGGTCGGCGCGTCGCCGCATCCAGGACACGGTCGCGCCGATCAACTGCAGAAGAGCGACCAGCAGCAGCAGGCCCGCGCCGATGGCATGCATCTTCGCGGCGTGCTCGAAGCCGGAAAGCCAGAATCCCGCCGAGATCGGCTGGAGCATGGCGAGCCCCAGGATCGTCATCATCAGCCATCGGCCGGGCTTCGCCGGGGCGTCCATGGCGGTTTGGGGAGGGGGTGTCATCGTCATACCTTGAATGACGAATCCGGCGGCAGGAACGTGACAGTCGTGTCACGTTGGGGCAGGCTTGCACGTCAGACAATTAAGGAAACCTCCCCCATGGAAGCCCTGACCGAGCGGTTCGAAGAGAACCGACATCACCTGCGCGCGGTCGCGTATCGCCTGCTGGGTTCGCTCACCGAGGCCGAGGACGCGGTTCAGGAGGCTTGGCTGCGACTTCAGCGCACGGATGTCGGCGGGGTTCACAACCTCGCGGGTTGGCTCACAACCGTCGTGTCCCACATCTGCCTCGACATGCTTCGTTCGCGGAAGTCGCGACGCGAGGAGCCGCTCGAGACCCAGGCCGCCGCTTTCAACACCGGCCGAGAACCTGGGGCCGATCCGGAGGGCGAAGCGATCCTGGCGGATTCCGTCGGCGTGGCCCTTCTCGTACTGCTCGATACGCTGACGCCGCCCGAGCGCCTCGCGTTCGTCCTGCACGATCTGTTCGGAATGACGTTCGAAGAGATCGGTCCGATCATTGACCGAACGCCCGAGGCGGCCCGGCAGGCTGCGAGTCGCGCGCGCCGTCGCGTTCGGGGCGCGGGCACGACCTCGGAAACGGACAAGGCGCGTCAGCGGGTGCTGGTCGAAGCCTTCATCGAGGCCGCGCGGACTGGCGACCTTCGGAGCCTCCTTGCCGTGCTCGATCCCGACGCCGTGCTTCGCATCGACGGCGCGGCGCGCATGCAGGGCGGCGACAAGAACGCGGTCAACGCGACACGGGAACTGAAGGGTGCTTTGACCTGGGCGAAGCAGCTCATCGCACGTTCGCGGGCCTTGCGGCTCGCGGGCTACCTGCGGTTCTACCAGCTGGCGCTGATCGACGGATCCGTCGGGATCGTGGTCGCGCCGCTCGGCCGCTTGGCGCGCGTGCTGATCTTCAGCTCGAACGAGGACAGGATCACGCAGATCGACGTCGTCGCCGAAGCCGAACGTCTGCGCGAGATGGAGATCGTTCCGCTCTGACTCGGTCCCCGGCCTCGACGCTTGGTTCGTGGACCTCGCTCCCCCGCACCCTGATCGGGTCGGAACGGTTTGGGATGCTCGCCTTATACTCGGAGTTCGGTGAAAGGAGTCAAGCTGCCACCGTCGATCAAGCGGTCCGAATTGTCCGAGCACGCACTCCGGGCTCAGCGGGCGTTCGATCGCGTGGCTGGAGCGCTGGCAAAGGCCCGGCGCACAGGCGCCAGGCGCACAGCCTGAGCCCCTGCGCGGCGTCGCCCGCACAGACAGACACTCGTCTCATGGACTCGACTGACATCGACGCGACGCACGAGCAGTGGCGTGACGCCTACCGGCGAAAGGACCCGGCCGCGGTGGAGCGTCTGCTCACCCGTGACTACGTGCTCTGGGCCCCGGGCCGCGAGGCCCTGACCCTCGCCGACATCCTGCCGCGGCTTCAGGCGGCCTTCGAGGCCTACGACTGCTCCCCGGCGTTCGAGCGGATCGAATTGATGGTTTCCGGGGATCTGGCGGTGGATGTGGGCTGGGATATCCAGCACCTCGCCCCGCGAGCCGGCGGGCCACCGATCGTCCAGCGCCAGCGGGTGGCGGTGATGCTCCGGCGCGGCGAGGACGGAGTGTGGCGGTACGCGCGTGGCATGGCGCAACCCGGACCAGCGGCATAGGCGTCGATCGGCCCGGCCCTGATCGTCTCCTCAACCTGCGACTGAGCGAGCCGGTCACAAGCTGTGACGCGCCCGCGGTCCCAGGCCGCCTCGAGCATTCGGGCCGCGGTGCTTGGCCTCGTTCTCTGCGGCGCTCGGGACTCCCGGATAGGATTCCCAACGCATGAACAGCAATCACCGCATTTTCACGACCGCCGTGGCGAGCGTCTATCCGCACTACATCACCAAAGCGGAGAAGAAGGGGCGGACGAAAGCGGAGGTGGATGCCATCCTTTGCTGGCTGACCGGCTACACGCCGAAGGCGCTGGAGAAGCACCTGACCCAGCGGACCGACTTCGAGACGTTCTTCAAGGGCGCGCCCAGGATGAACCCCAAGCGGACGCTCATTACCGGAGTTATCTGCGGCGTGCGCATCGAGGAGATCAAGGAACCGACGATGCGGGAAATCCGCTACCTCGACAAACTGGTCGACGAATTGGCGAAGGGCAGGCCGATGGAGAAGATCCTCAGAGCCTGAAACCGGCTGTCCCTTTCGAGAACTCGGTGTGAGGATGGACGAAGGGGCGATTACGACGAGACGATCGTCTTGAACCCGCCCATGGCCACGCGGTTCATCGCGAAGGGCATGGTCTTCGGCATCTTCTTCTTGCTCATCTCGTTCATCACCGCCGCATTCACTTTGTCGCGATGGGCCTTGGATTTGTAGATGATGAAGGCGAATATCACCGTCTCGCTCGGCTTGAGCTTCGTCATCTTCGGAAAACCCTGCATCCCGGGCAGCGCCTTCAGCTCGTCGCCCAGGCATTCGAAATACTGCAACGCGCCGTTCTCCATCCAGGCCTTGCAGCCCAGGCGCGCCATGCGCTTGTAGGAGGCGACATTCTTCTTCGGGATGGGCATGACGAAGCCGTCTACATAGGTCATTGAAACTCTCCTTCGTTGTTGTGTGATTGTCGCAATCCGTGCCGCGAGTCTTCAGAGGCTCCTGCTCTTCGCGGCCTATTTCTCCTGCGCCTGCAGCCGCGCCAAGAGTCCTTCCAGCTGATCCAGACCCACGGAAAAGCCTTCCTTGAATCCCATCTTGATCTGGGCTTCGAGGTGCTCGAGCGTATCGCAGAGGATATCGCTCGTGACCAGGGTCATCCCGCTCGCTTCGACGAAGGAGTTGACCCAGGTCGATCCCGTTGCCGCAGGGCTCACGCTTCCGTTCTCATCGCAAAAGAAGCTCCGGTAGGTGAAGCGTTTCCGCGGCTCGATCTTCGAGAAGCGCTTCAGGCCCCAGTGCCTATCGCCCTGGGGGCCGACCATGGAATAGAGCCACTGCCCCCCTTCCCTGAAGTCCATGGCCTTGCTTTCCGCCCGGTAGGGTTTGGGCCCCCACCACTGCTCGAGGAGTTCGGCCTCGGTCCACGCGGCCCAGACCAGATCGAGCGGCGCATCGAAGGAGCGCTGCACCTTGACGCTCAGGCTTTCCTCGTGCACGGTAAAGGTGAAGATCTTCTCGATTTTCTCGGGGCTCATGCCTTCCTCGCTTTCATTCGGTTCAAGACGTCATCCAGTTGGTCGTATCGCTGGGCCATGAGAGCCCTGAACTGCTCAAGCCACCTTTCGACTTCGCGCATCTTGGCCGCCTTCAGGTGGTATTGGATTTCTCGCCCTTGCGGCTTCTGCTCGAGCAGGTCGCACTCTGCGAGGATACGGATGTGCTTCGAGACGGCCTGCCGGCTGGTGTCGAAGTGCTCGGCCAGGGCGCTGGGCGTCATGGCCTGCGCGGCCAGAAGCATGACGATGGCGCGCCTCGTGGGGTCGGCAAGGGCCTGGAAGATGTCACGCCTCATGGGGTTCTCCGTGGTACATGCAACTGATCGGTAGCAAGTATACATGCAATCGTTCGGTTGCAGCACACGCCCCGCAGGGCCAAGGTTGAGCCCGCTGCGGGCTCGACGTCATTGAACGGAACCCCCTCAGGCGAGCCGCGCGCGGCGCAACTGCTCGACCTCGTTCCGGAGGGCGCGGACCTCATCCAGGATCGCCCTGGTGTGAGCCTCGCCTTCGTCCTTCAGGTCGGCGGAGACCTGCGACTGCATGGCGTTCACCACCACGGCGATGAAGAGATTCAGGACCATGAAGGTGGCGATCAGGAGGTACGCAACGAAGAAGATCCACGCCTGAGGCGCTTGCACCATCACTTCCCGCGCGATGTCGGGCCAGCCTTCCACGGTCATGACCTGAAAGAGCGTGAACAGGGAGGGCCCGAGGCTTCCGAAATACTGCGGCGCGATCGGACCGAAGAGCTTGGTGGCGAGCACCGAGGAGACGTACAGGACGAGGGCGAGGAGGCCGATGATGGAGGCCATGCCGGGCAGAGCCTTGAGGAGCGCACCCACCACGCTGCGCATGGAGGGGACAAGGGAAACGAGCCGCAGGACCCTGAGGATGCGGAGCGCACGAAGGACGGAGAAGGCTCCCGCCGCGGGCAGGAGCGCGATTCCGACCACGACGAAGTCGAAGACCCGCCAGGGGTCGTGGAAGAAGCGGCCTCGATAGACGGCCACGCGGGCCAGGAGTTCGGCCACGAACACGGAGAGCGCGACGCCATCGATGGCGTGGAGGAGGCCGCCCTGATGAGACAGCCATTCGGGGGAGGTCTCCAGGCCGAGCGTCACCGCGTTCGCGACGATGAGCGCGGTTATCGCCTGCTCGAAGCGGGCGCTCTCGATGACGGTCTGGAGGGTGGTGCGAGCGCCCGGATCGGGCGCAGGTCCAGCCTGATTCATGGATTGGCTGCCCCCGCCTTCACCCTGCGGCGACCGCCGTCTCGATCATCGGAGGAGCGCCGGCGCCCCACGAGTCGACCGACGCCTTCGGGCCCACGAGGGCCTCGAGCTGCGGGCGATCGAGGGTTTCCACGTCGAGGAGGCGCTTCGCGATGGCCTCCAGCGCCTCGCGCCGGCGCTCGAGGATCCGCCTCGCGCGCGCGTACTGCTCTTCCAGGATGGAACGCACTTCCGCGTCGATGGCTCGCGCGGTCTCTTCGCTGAAGTTGCGCTCCTCGCCCACCGCGCCGGGCATGAAGCGCAGGGCCGAGGTGCGCCCGAAGGTGACCGGGCCCAGGCTCGCGCTCATGCCGAAGCGGCTCACCATCTGGCGCGCGGTCTCGGTGGCGCGCTCCAGGTCGTTGGCGGCGCCGGTGGAGAGGTCTCCACAGCACAGTTCCTCGGCAGCGCGGCCGCCCATCATCACGGCCAGGCGGTCGAGCAGCTGTTCGCGGGTCATGAGATACCGCTCTTCGGCCGGCAGTTGCAGGGTGACTCCGAGCGCGCCGATGGAGCGGGGAATGATGGTGACCCGATGGACGGGATCCGCGTGCCTCACCGACAGGGCCACCAGGGTGTGGCCTCCTTCGTGAAAGGCAACGCGGCGCTTCTCGTCCTCGGACATCACCGAGCCCTGCTTCTTGAGGCCCAGCTGCTGGCGGTCCACCGCCTCTTCGAAGTCGTGCCCGGTCACGGTCTGCGACTCGCGCCGAGCGGCCGCCAGGGCGGCCTCGTTGACCACGCGTTCGAGGTCGGCGCCCACCATCCCCGGGGTACGCTGAGCGATGATGCGCAGATCCACTTCGGAGCCGAACCGCAGCTTCTTCGCGTGCACCTTCAGGATGGCCTCGCGCCCGCGGACGTCGGGCCGGTCCACCAGCACCTGACGGTCGAAGCGGCCGGGGCGGAGCAGCGCGGGGTCGAGGACTTCGGGTCGATTGGTCGCTCCCATCAGGATCACGCCCTTGGTGGAATCGAAGCCATCGATCTCCACCAGGAGCTGGTTGAGCGTCTGTTCGCGCTCGTCGTGGGTGGCGAAAGCGGCCATGCCCCCGCGTGACTTCCCGATGGCGTCGAGCTCGTCGATGAAGACGATGCAGGGGGCCCGGAGCTTCGCCTGCTCGAAGAGATCGCGCATGCGCGCCGCCCCCAGCCCGACGAACATCTCCACGAACTCCGAGCCGGACAGGGAGAAGAAGGGCACCCCCGCTTCCCCGGCCACGGCTTTGGCGAGCAGGGTCTTGCCCGTGCCGGGAGGTCCGACCAGGAGCACGCCGCGCGGGATGCGGGCGCCCAGAGCCTGGTACTTCTGGGGATTCTTCAGGAAGTCCACGACTTCCACCAGCTCGGCCTCCGCCTCGTCGACCCCCGCCACGTCTTCGAACGTAGCTTTGCCGTGCTGGGTCTCGTCGTAGATCTTGGCGCGATTCTTCCCGAGACTGAGCGGTCCTCCCGCCCCGGGGCCGAAGCGACGCATGACCAGGATGTAGATGGCGGCAAGCACGCCGAGGGGCAGGAGCCAGCCCACGAGAAAGGTCTCCAGGAACGAAGCGCGCTCGATGCGTCCGGCGAAGGAAACCCCTCTCTCCTGCAGCTCCTTGACCAGGGCGGTCTCGTCGATTCCGGGCAGGCGGCTCGTCTTGAGGCGTGCCGGTCGGGTAGCACCTTCCGCCTTCAGTTCCACGAGGATCGCGTCCTGCAGCAGTTCCACCCTGGCCACCTTGCCCCCGCGAAGGGAGGCCAGGAACTCGTCATAGGGCACGTCCTTGGGGGAGGCTCCTCGGGAGACGGCCGATTGGAGCAGTAACAACCCTCCGAGGGCGAGCAGCCAATAGCCGCCGGTGATCTGGAATCGACGTTTACGAAGGTGGTCCATGGGCGCGTGAGTTTCTCCTTGAGCGGGGAAATCTAGGGTCCCGGGCCATTCATACTCAAATACTTCGTTGTGCTGACATGCATAAGAGATTATTATTGTCACGGCTCCCGCCGGTTCGCCGGTCAGCGGCGGAGCATGCCGTGCCGAAGGATGTCCGCGATCTCCTTGAGTACGTCTTCGGAGTTCTTCCCGAAGTGGTTCTTGACCCCGAACACGATCTCCACTGCGTAGTAGTGAAGCAGGAAGCGGCTGGCCAGCATGCTCGCGGAGACGGGCGAAACCCCGGGACGGAGTTTCGCGCGGAGCGCCTTCTCCCCGGGGTGGGCGGCCATGAAGGCCTCGAAACGGTGCGCCATCTCCGCGTAAAAGCGCCGGATGTGCTTGCCCTCGAACTCGACGACGTCCACGTAGATGAGGGCGACATAGGGCTTGTAGCGTCGCACGCTCTCCCGCGAGGCGCGCCCCAGGCCTTCGAGGTCATACGGGAACGCGCCCTCGGCGAGGGCCTTGTTGAATGGGAAGTCGGGCGCGGCCAGGAAAGTGAAGTACTGCTCGAGCAGGGCCCGGAAGATGGCTTCCTTGTCCGGGAAGAGATGGTAGACGATGCCGGTGGAGAGCTTCGCCGCGGTGGCGACTTCGCGGACGCTGGTGCCGTGGTAACCCTGCTTCGAGAAGAGGCCGAGAGCCGCGTCGAGGATGGCCTTGCGGCTGCGATCGGAACGGTCCTGCTGATGCATGCCCCAGCTTACTTTCATCCTCGGAACGCGTTGCCGGGTCGCGAGCTGGTCAGGGGGCCTCGGCGAAGAATCGGTCGAGGCTCTCTTTCGCGGCCGGCTCCGAGAGGGTGGGCGCGTGACCCACGTTCTCGATTTCGACGTAGGCCATCTCCTTCGCTTCGCGCCGCATCCGGGCCGCGGTCTCGACGCTCAGGACGTCCGAGATCGCTCCGCGCACGAGCAGGCACTTTCGACCGTTGGCGAGCTTGCGGAACAGTCCCCAGACGAGGGGAGTCAGGAGCCAGGTCAGGAGGGGGTGCACGGGTCGAAAAACCTGGGGATCGCAGTCGAGCACGGGCGCTCCCTGGGGCCCTTCCTTGAAGGTGCGCCGAACGAAGGCCTCCCAGTCGGCGTCGGTATTGCCAGGAAACGCGACGCCGTTGGTCTGCCGGGCATACGCAACCGCATCGGCCCACGACTTCACCGTCGGGGTCTTCCCCGCGTACCCGGAAATGCGCGCGAGTCCGGCCTTGGCGATCACCGGTCCGACATCGTTGAGGACCGCGCCCCCGATGCGATCGAGGTGTTTCGAAGCGAGGCTCATGGTGACGATGCCGCCAAGCGACGTGCCCACGAAGAGCGCCCGGGGCAGGGCGAGGCTATCGAGGAGGGAGACCATGTCGTTCGCGTAGGTAGGGGGCGCGTAGCGACGTGGGTCCGGGTCGCGGTCCGATCGGCCCCGGCCGCGCAGGTCGACCGCGATCACGTGCCGGCCCAGGGAGGCGATCCGAGGGGCCACCTCCTCGAAATCGCGCGCGTTCCGGGTCAGGCCTGGGATGCAGATCACCGGGAGCTTGCCGGAGTCTTTCCCGCCGTATTCGCTCGCGACGAGGTTGAGGCCGTCCGAACTGCGCCACCTGAGTTCCCGAGGTTCGGTCATTGAGGGAGTGAATCCTTCATGGATGAGAAGCGTTCGCGTATCTCCCGCTTCAGGGTCTTGCCCGCGGCGTTCCGGGGAAACTCCTCCAGCCGGACCACCTCGCGGACTCTCTGGAACCTCGCCTCCACGTTCTCGTTGATCCAGTCGCGCAACGCATCGGCCGAGACCGAGGCACCCTCGCGGAGGACCACCGCGGCGATGGGAGCCTCTCCCCACTTGGGATCCGGGACGCCGAACACCGCCGCCTCCTTCACCGCGGGATGCCGCACGATCACCTCCTCGATGTCGCGCGGGAACACGTTGGCACCGCCCGAGATGATGAGGTCCTTCTTGCGGTCGACCAGATAGAGGAAGCCGTCTTCGTCCAGACGGCCCATGTCCCCGGTGCGCAGCCACCCATCCACGATGGCGAGGGCGGTGAGGTCGGGGCGCTTGTAGTAGCCGGGCATCATGATGGGGCCGCGGCCGGCGATCTCGCCCACCTCGCCCGGGGGGACGTCCGCCCCCTTCTCGTCGAGGATGCGGATCTCGAAGAAGGGGGGAGGAACGCCGACCGAACCCGTCTTCCTCGGCGCATCATCGCGGTCGAGGATGGTCACGAACCCTTCGGTGAGGCCATAGAGCTCGTAGAGCCGATGGGGGAATCGCCGCGCCAGTTCCTGCTTGTGCTCGAGATGAAGGGGCGCGCCCACCGAGCCGATCATCTGGAGAGAGGGAAGATGCTGCTGGTTGAAGTCCGAGCACTCGAGCAGGGCCACGATCTGGGAGGGCACCAGCATCACGTGGGTCACCTTCTCGTCCGCCACCGCCTTGATGTAGGCGCGAGGGTCGAACTGCCGGTGCAGCACGAAGGTGCAGCCGAGGTAGAGCCACGGCATCAGGGTCAGGAACGACCCGTTGAAGACCAGGGAACCCGCGTGCAGGACCACGCTCTCCGGGGTCATCCTCCAGGCCGAGGCGAAGAGAGTGCAGTAGGCCGCGCGGATGGCGTGGGTGTGAACGATGCCCTTGGGCAGTCCGGTGGTGCCGCTGCTGTAGATGATGTTGAACGGGGACTCGCCGTCAAGCTCCGGCCGCCCCGGGTCGTGATCGGAGGCCTTGGCGGTGATCGCGGCGTAGCTCCGACCCCAGTGGGGCGGCATCCCGGTGAAGAGGTATCGGTCCTCGGCGATCCCGGACAGGCTGTCCTTGATGGCGAGGAGGGTGTCCGCGAATCCCCCCTCCGCGACCAGGACCCTGGTGTCGGAGTCCTCGAGGAGGGTCTTGAGCGCGGGCCCCCGGAGCAGCGGGCTCAGGGGCACGACCACCAGTCCGGCGCGCGCGGCCGCGCCGTAGACCTCGAGCAGCTCGAGGCAGTTTCCGAGCACGGTCGCCACCTTGTCCCCGGCCTGGAGCCCGAGGCCGAGCAGCGCGTTCGCGGCGCGGCCGACCCGCGCCTCGAGTTCAGCGAAGGTGAGCCGGACCTCGCCGCACACCACGGCGGGATGGCCGGGTCGGTAGCGAGCGTGTCGATTCAGGAGGCCTGCGATGTTCATGACGGAGGTTTTCCGCGCGCTCCCGGAAACAGAACGCGCGTTATGTAAAGGAACCGTACTCTCCGCCCGCTCGGGTCGTCAAGGTTTTTTCTCGGTTTTCGAGAAAGGGCTTGACGCCGGGAAGAGGATCGAGGTACGGTTTCGACATAACGAGCGTTCGGTTTGTTGTGAAACCACCCCGCCGCTCACCTCTCCGTGGAGAAACCCCCATGATTCGCCGCCGATTCCATTTAGCCTCCCTGCCCCGCCTGGCCAGCGCCACCGTCCTGGTCGTCGCCCTGGGCGGCGCGGCCCGGGCCGCGGAGGCTCCGGCCGCGCCCCAGAGTTCCCCCACGCCCTCGCCGAGCCCGGCGGAGGTGGGCCAGGACGTGAAGCGCGCCGAGGACGTCACCGTCACCGCGCGGAGGCGGGAGGAGAACGTCCAGGAGGTGCCCCTGGCCATCACGGTGAAGACGGGGGTCGACCTGGAGACCGCAGCCACCGCGGACATCGGCGAACTGCAGGGCGAGGTGCCGAACCTCGCGATCTACCAGGGCCGCAACCAGTCGAGCACCCTCACCGCATTCCTGCGCGGGGTCGGCCAGGCCGATCCGCTGTGGGGTGTCGACCCCGGGGTCGGCCTCTATATGGATGACGTCTATGTCGCCCGCCCCCAGGGCGCCCTGCTCGACGTCTACGACGTGGCCAGGATCGAAGTGCTCCGGGGACCCCAGGGCACGCTTTATGGCAAGAACACCATCGGCGGCGCCATCTAGTACGTCTTCCTGGACATCACGGACAGGTTGAAGGGCCTCGGGTCGTACTCAGGCGGTAGCTACAGCAACCACGACTTCCGCGCCAGCATCGGCGGCCCCCTGATCAAGGAAAAGCTGCGGGCCCGGGTGGCGGGAGGCTCCTTCCGCCACGCCGGCTACGGCACCAACCTCTTTACCGGCAAGGACGTGTCGAACAAGGATTCCCTCGCCTTCCGGGCCAACCTCGACTGGCTGCCCTCGGCCAGCGTGAAGGTGCAGCTCAGCTATGACCAGACGAAGGACGATGCCCAGCCCAAGGGCATCACCCGCCTGGCCGCGAACCCCCTGTGCCCGGCCTTCTCCGGGGGGCCGTGTCCGCCGGAGGCGAACATCTTCGACACCCGAAGCGGCCTCGCCCCCATCAACAGCACGAACAACAAGGGGTCGGCCCTGAATCTGCACTGGACCATCAACCCCCAGTGGCGGTTCCGCTCGATCACCGGCTATCGAGAGTCGGATTCCGAGAACAGCATCGACTTCGACACCACCCCGGGGAAGATCGCCGACGTGGCCGCGACCTACTACGACAACCAGACCACCCAGGAGTTCCAGCTCCTTCACGACGACGGCGACAAACTGAGCGGCATCCTCGGCTTCTACTATCTCGACGGCGAGGCGGGCGGCGTAGTCAAGAACATCTTCGTGGCCTCGAGCTTCGGCACCACCGACGGCAACGTGAAGACCAAGTCCTATGCCGGCTTCCTCGACGGCAGCTACAAGCTCAGCCCCAAGCTGACTCTCAATGCCGGCGCGCGCTACACCTCGGAGGAGAAGAAGGCCCACGTGTTCAACGCCGCCTACGACTCGACCTTCACCAGGGTCCTCGCGGTGGCCGCCTCCTTCGACAAGAGCAAGACCTTCTCTTCGTTTGCCCCGAGGCTCGGTCTGGACTACGCCTTCTCGAAGAGCACCATGGGCTACCTGTCCGTCTCCCGCGGTTTCAAGAGCGGCGGCTTCAACGTCCGCGCCAACACCATCGCCGCTCCCGGCTCCGATCTGCCCTTCGATGACGAAGTGCTGGACATGGCCGAGGTGGGAATCAAGTCCGTGCTCCTGGACCACAAGCTGGTGCTGAACGCCGCCGCCTTCTACGGCGACTACAAGGACGTCCAGGTCAGCACCTTCACCACCGTCAACGGTGCGTTCTTCGGCCAGTTCCTGAACGCCGGCAACGCCACCCTGAAGGGTGTGGAGGTGGAATTCGACGCGTCCTCCGTGGGCTTCAGCTGGCTTGGTTTCTCCGGCCAGGGCAGCTATCTCGGCGCCGACCCCGACCCCCTGGACAACAACCACGACGGCTTCGTCGACACCCAGGTGATCACCAATGCGCCGAAGTACACGGGCGCCCTCCGCGCGACCGGCCGCGGCCTGGTCGGACGCGGACTCCTGGTGGCGAGCGTGGGCGTCGCCTATCGCGACGACTCCACCCTGACCAACGAGGGCGGCCAGTATCCGGGCCGGCCGGGCGTGCCTCTCCTTCCCATTACCCAGAAGGCCTACAGCCTCTGGGACGCCTACGTCAGCTGGCTCGCCACCGGCGGCCACGTGAGGGTGGCCGTGAACGGCAAGAACCTCGCCAACAAGGAGTTCCTGAACAACGGCTACAACATCCCCTCCCTGGGCATTCTGCAGGGATCGCAGGGCAATCCGCGCACGGTGACCGGGACCATCGAGTTGAAGTTCTAGACGGGCGGGCAGTCGAGGTTAGACCGACAGTTCCGGATCGCCCTCGATCACGCGCTGCTCCAGCCGGGGCGTATCTCCCGCCTTCCACAACGGGACGCGGTGCGCGACGCGATACCGCAACGGCCCGCCATCCTTGGCGTCGTTCCCCTCCGACGGCCTCGGAATGCACACGAACTCGCACTCCGCCGCGTCGGCGGTGAGGCGCAGCGTCGCGTAGCCGTGGCCGGCCATGTCGATGAAGCGGATGTGGGGAGCGACGTCCGGATTCGAAAGGCGTCTCGCTGCCGCCGCGTCGCCCGTGCGCGCGTACTCGAGGCACGAGCGCACCCCGTGATGCAGAAGCAGGTTCACTGAGGGCTGTAGCTTCCCTCCCAACTCCGGCATGTAGAGCGCTCGCAGCGGATGGTCCTTCGGAAAGCGATGCTCGAACGACTCAACCAGGCCCGGTGCTGAGATCGACCCCGTGATGAACGCAGCGCCCACGGGCTCGAAGGACTTCGGCGGCAGCCCTTTGGCGGTGAGGCCAGCCCAGAAGCTGTGGCGGTCTCCTGACACGGTGACGAGCCCCGTCACTCGCGCCGCCTTCACCGCATCGTAGATCTCGCCGCGTTCCGTGTGGGCACTTCCCCAATCCCCGCCTCCCCCGAAGCCCGCGAAGGTCTTGCCCGGCCACTCCTTGGTCATGCCCTTCGGCAGGTTCTGCGGATCGGCGCGCCAGTCGAGCGAACCGAGTGAGTTACCCCACACCTTCCAGGTCGCGCGCGACGAGGTCAATCGATCGATGAACCAGGCCTTCTGCTCGACGCCGAGGAGAGTCTGCGGTGGTTCGTTCCTGCGGAAGTTGGGGATCGTCGTCTCCCCCATGAAGATCGTCTCCGCGGGGTGGCCACCGTTGTGGACCTTGCCCGCATCCAGGGCTTCCATCGCTTCCAGGGGGTAGAGGTAGGGAAACTCGCCCACGCCCAGCGCTTCGGCTTCCTTCCGGTTGCTCGGCTCTTCCGAACGATGCGAGTACTGATCCGTGAGGATCAGTTCGAAGTGCCGGCCCCAGCGCAGCGTGCGGTACACCTTCAGGCTCTCGATGGCGGCGAGGTTGTTGGGTTCGGTACCAATCCCGTTCGCATCGAAGGTCTCGATGGGGGCGATCTTGACCACGGGGGCGTCGAACGCCTCGAGCGAGGTGGAGGTGCGCTGCTTCACCCGGGCCGGCTGGTATTCGAACCAGGTTTGATTGGCCGCGACCTTCATGGTCTGGGCCGGACGCAGCTTTCCTTCGAAACGCTGGAACGACTGGAACCCCATCCACGAAAACTCATGGTTGTCCCAGATGGTCACGAAGGGCCAGTGGGCGCGGGCGTCCTGGATGTCGGGGTCGTGGAGATACGCGCGGTAGAGGGTTCGGTAGTCCTCCAGGGTGGTCGGGACGTGGAAGGTGTTCGCCACCTTCTCGCCGTTCTTGTAACGGATCACGTCGCGCAGGCGACGATCGTAGCGATGGCCGTCCTTCGAGTCTTCCGGATAGTCGACAACCTCGTAGACGAAGTCGCCGAGGTGGAGCACGAAGGCGAGCTGTTCTTCGGCCGGGCGCGCTTCGTCTTCGAACTTCATGCGACGGTAGGCGTGCTGTGAACCTTCCACGATGTTCTGACAGCTCACGAACGCGAAACTCACCGGACGCGGATCGTCGTCCCGGGCGGCGGTGCGCGTGCGGCCGATGCGGCTGCCGCTTCCATCCGCGAGAGTGAAGCGGTACCAGTAGA
>CAZYEA010000076.1:9608-17281 GCA_964646485.1 uncultured Acidobacteriota bacterium | reverse complement strand
GCGGGGTTCGAAGCCCCCGGTCCATTTCACGCGCTGCGTCAATTCACTTGACATGTCATAACGCAGTGCGTTATGTTCGCGGCGTTCCATGCAACGGCTCATCACCCGCCACGCCAACCGCAAGCTCTACGACCCCTTCGACAAGCGCTACGTCTCGCTCGCCGACATCGTGGACCTGGTGGTGGCCGGCCACTCGGTGCGGGTGCTGGAGCACCCGGGAGGCGAGGACGCCACCCCCCGCATCCTCGCCCAGGCGCTCGTCGACCTGGTGAAGCGGCGCGCCCAGTCCCTCCCGGGCGGCCTTATGGAAACCCTGGTCCGACTCGCCGGCGGCGCGAAGCTGCCTCCGCCCGAGACCCCCGCCCCCCTCAAAGACCTCGCGGAACGCGCGCGGAAGGAGGCCGAAGTCATCGCCGCCCGGCTGGTCGCGCGCGGCCGGCTCGGCATCGAGGAAGCGCTGCACCTTCGCAAGGAAGTGGAGGCGGCGATTCAGAGCGGAGTCGAGGCCGCCGAGACCGCGGCAAGGCGTCCCCTTCCCGCACTTCGACCCGGACGCGCGGTGAGGACGATCGCCGGTCTCGCCCGCGAGCTCAAAGCTCTCGAGTCGTTCGTCCAGCCGGGCGAAGCGCGCGTCTCGCGCCAGGCCTCAAAGGCGAAGCCCGCACGAGCGACACCCTCTCCCAAACCGTCTTCCCCAAAACCAAGGAGTTAGAAGTCATGCCCAAGACCAGAAAGCGCACCGCTCACAAGGCGGCCACGAAACACCACACCCCCACCGCCCGCAAGATCGCGGAAACCAGGGTCCAGGCCCTCATCGAAGGCAGCAAGCCCGCGATCGAGCGCGCCCAGGCGTTCGCGAGCGAAACCGGCCACACCCTCTCGAAGCAGACCAAGGCCATCCGCAAGGACATCGCGGTCCGCGTGTCCGATCTGAGCGCGCGGGTCGAGAAGCAGACGAAGGTCCTGCGCAAGGACATCGCCCATCGCGTCTCCGACATCGGCGTGAGGGTCGAGAAGGAACGCAAGAGCCTCGGCCGCAAGGTCGAAGGCGCGGTGAAGACCACCCTCGCCTCCCTCAACATCCCCACCCGCTCGGAGATCAACCTCCTCGCCCGCAGGGTCGAGGAACTCTCCCGCAAGATCGATAGCCTGAAGCGCAGGTAGGCTGCTCCCCGAGGCGGTTTCCGCTTAGGCTAGGGGCAGAAGGATGAAGCCTGCAGCCAGGGTTGAAAGACGCGCCTCCCCCTCGAAGATCGCGCTCGTCTGCGCGGGCGGAGGGGTGACGGGCGCGCTTTACGAGATCGGGTGCCTCAAGGCGCTCGACGAGACGCTCGATCTCGACCTCACCGGCCTCGACTACTACGTGGGAGTGAGCGGGGGCGCCTTCGTGGCCTCGCTTCTCGCCTCGGGCTTCGGCCCGGGCGAGATCTACCGCGAGATCACCACGGGCGGAGGGAGCCCGTTCGGCGTGCCCGCGGCCGCCCTGTTTCGCCTCGGGGTCGCG
This sequence comes from uncultured Acidobacteriota bacterium, assembly GCA_964646485.1. Lineage (GTDB taxonomy): Bacteria > Acidobacteriota > Vicinamibacteria > Fen-336 > JAGNNV01 > JAGNNV01. The sequence continues at coordinate 15,777 of CAZYEA010000076.1, read as the reverse complement.
GAGTACGCCCGCCGCGCCCGCCGTCTCCCAAGCGCCGCCCTCAAGGCGGCGAAGGCGCTCTTCTCAGGTGACGCCTCGACCCCTCGCGACATCTTCTATCCGTTCCTGGAAGTCATTCCCCCAGGCCTCCTGGACAACTCGGGAGTCGAGGAGTTCCTGCGCAAGCTCTTCGTTCGCTTCGCGAAGCCGAATGACTTCAAGAAGCTCCGGAGGCCGCTGAGGATCGTGGCGGTGGACCTCGACCGCGGAGAGACCGTGGCCTTCGGGGACCGGCAGCACCGCTCGGCCACGATCTCGGAGGCGGTGCAGGCCTCGACCGCCCTGCCCGGCCTGTATCGGCCGGTTCATCTCAAGGGCAGAGACTACGTGGACGGCGGCGTCACCAAGACCGCGCACATCAACCTCGCCATACGCCAGGGCGCCGACCTCGTCATCTGCATCAATCCCCTGGTGCCCATCCACAACGGCGCCTCGCGCAGTTCCCTTGGGCCCCTTTCCAGTCACGGCGTCGACACCGTCCTCGGCCAGGTCCTGCGCATCCTGATCCACGGCCGGTTCGAATACGGCATGGACCGCTATCGCCTCGAACACCCCGAGGTCGACATTCTTCTCATCGAGCCCACCCGCGATGACCTCACCATGTTCCGCTACGACATCATGCGGTACAGCGCGCGCAAGGCGCTCACCCGCCACGGGCGCGCCACCGCCCTCGACACCCTGGCCGACCAGAAACTGACGCTCAAAAAGACCCTCGCGCGCCACGGGGTTCGGTTCAAGAAAGGGGAAGTCCTCCCCCGTGTTCCCGAGCGGGCCGCCGAAGAGCACAAGGCCCAAAGTGCCCAGGCTCTCGCCGCATCTCTCGACGTCCTCGAACGCTCCCTCGCCCGCTGATCGCGGGCCCGTTCACCTGACGCCGGTCATCCGCGCGCACAAAGCGAAGAGTTCTTCCTCCAGCGCCTCGTTGATGAAGCGACAACGGCGCTCCTTCCGGTCCACGTAGAAGAGGCCGGTCCGCCCCTCGACCTCGCTCGAGGAGGCGAGCCAGACCGCGGTATCGGCGCCCGTGGCGGGAGTGCGGCCAAACACCGAGACGAACGCCCCCACCGCCCGCCCGAGCATGCCCCCACCCTTGGCAAAGAGTCCGGTCGCCACCCCGCCCGGGTGCAGCGAGTTCACGGTGGCTCCGGCCCCCGACAGGCGGCGGGCGAGGGCGCGGGTCCACATCCGATTCGCCTGCTTGCTCTGCGCATAGGAGGCAATGCCTGTGTAAGGCCGGCGCTTGAACTCGACGTCCGTGAGGTCGAGGCCTGAAGCGAGATCGGAGGCCACGTTGACCACGCGGGCGCGCGGGGCCTTGACGAGCGCCGGCCGCAGCACCTCAGTGGTGAGGAAGTAGCCGAGCTGATTGGTGGCCCACACCGTCTCGATGCCGTCGGAGGTCTCCCCACGCGATTGCGACCACGTGCCGGCGTTGTTGACGAGGACATCGAGGGCGTCCCCGCGCTCCGCGAAGGCCGCGCCGAACGCGCGGATCGAGGCCTGGGACGAGAAGTCCACTTCCATGACCTCGGGCGCCCGCTTGCCCGTGGCCCGCGCCACCTCGGCGGCGGCTGCGTCTCCCCGCGCCTTCACTCGGGCGGTGATGATGACGCGGTGATCGAGGGCGGATAGCCCGCGCGCGACGGCGAGGCCGATCCCGGCCGACCCGCCGGTGACGAGAGCGAGCTTCGCCAAGGCCCTAGCCGAACCAGATCGACCGGCGCCGCGCCAGGCGGCCGTCGATGATGGTCTGGATCTGCTGGCGCACCTGCTCGGAGAGCCGGTTCACGAGGATGGGGTCGTCAGCCGCATCCTTGGGATAGCGCGAGAGGTCGAGCGGCTCGCCGAAGTCGATCGACCACTTGGTCGGGAAGGGAATGGTCCCAAGCAGACCGAGCCACGGGAAGGTGGGCGTGAGCGGGAAATAGGGCAGGCCGAAGGGCCGCCCGATGAAGTTCGCCTGTACGAGATTCGGATGGATTTCCTCGGCGCCCACCACCGCGGTCGGAATGATGGTGGCGCCGGTCTTGAGGGCGATGCGCACGAAGCCACCGCGGCCGAAACGGGCGAGCTTGTATCGGTTCTTGAAGGGCTTGCCCACCCCCTTCACCCCTTCGGGGAAGACGCCCACGAGTTCACCGCGTTCGAGGATGCGAATCGCGTTCTCGGGATTAGCGCGGATGGCGCCGGTGCGGGCCAGCAGGGGAGCCAGGAAGGGCAGGAGGGCGAACATGTCGAGAGCGAGCATCCGGCAGTGACGACGGGCGGGATGCTCGTGACGCAGAGCCACGTTGATCATGGGGCCGTCCCAGGGAAGAACGCCCGAGTGGTTCGAGACTACGAGAGTCGGGCCGGAGCCGGGCACGCGCTCGATCCCCGTGGTCTCGACCCTCCACCACACCGCGTACATGAACTCGAGGAAGGGCCGGATCGTCTCCATGAACTTCGGGTCGTACCCGAACTCGTCGGTCTCTTCCGAGTGCCAGGCGAAATGGGCGGCGGCCAGGAGCCGCGCCACCCGGTCCCACGAGATGCGACCCACACCCTGGGCGAAGAGGCGCGTCACTTCGACAGCGAGGCCCTCGGGTACCCGCGCCCCCGACGTGGCCGCCCGAAGCTTCGCCTCGAGTTCCTCGACCTTCTTTCGCAGCCTCTCGCGCTCCCGGGCCTCGGCGCCCCGACTCGACGTGCGCGAGCGCGCGGCACGGGCCGCCTTCGTCTCGAAGGGCAGGACGCGGGCTTTTTGCACCCGACTCATCGGTAGATCTCCGCCGAGGCGGCCTCGTCCTCGGCCGGGGCCTCGCTCACCGGAGCTGCGCCCTCGGCGCGCGGGTGCCGGTAGGCGAGATAAGCATCGAGGGCGTCACGGGTCGAGTGCCTCGCTTCGAAGTCGAGCACCGCCTTCGCCTTCGCCCCGTCCGCCACACAAGGGTAGCGGGCATAGTCGATGAAGCCCGAAGGCGCTTCGACGAGACCCGCGCCGTACAGGACATCCACTCCAAGGTAGGCGGCCAGGTGAGGAACGGGGGCGGGCACCTTGCCGGAGAGATGAATGGCGGTGGAGAGGGGGAGAACGCCTCGCGGGATGATGTTGAATGCGCCCCGGGCCGGAGAGAACACCGCCTTCACGAGCGCGTCCTCGGCGTCATCGGGGTGGAGAAGCTGGAGCAGCGGGTCGTAACCCATCAGGGTCGGGACCAGCCGCCGATCGAAGATGCGCGTGTAGAAGGTGCGCACGCTCGGGCCCAGGAGCGGAGCAAACCTCAAGACGCGCACCGACATCTCGGGATACCGCTTCGCGAAGGACGCGGCGTGTTCCTCGGCCTCCACCTTGTCGCGGAGCCAGGCGAAAGGCGACCGCGCGGGAAGCGGGGTTTCTTCGCGGATGAGCGCCGGGTTCTGGCCCCGCGCGCCGTAGACGAAGGTGAAGGAGCGCATGACCACGTTCTTCACGTTCGCGGCGGCGGCGGCGGCGAGGACGGCGAGGGTGCCGATCGACTCGAGTTCGTGCGCGTTCGTGGTGTCGCGGCGGGGGCCGGTGAAGAAGGCGAGGTGCACGAGGGTCTCGACCTCGTCGGCCTTGAGCTGATCCAGCATGGCCTGGTCGGAGGCAGGCTCGGTCAGGTCGATCCTGCGGAAGCGGATGGCGCCTTCCGAGAGGGGGGGCTCGGCCACGTCGATGACCACGAGGTCGTCGCCCTGGCCTTCGCGGATCAACCGGCGCAGGAATCGCTCGCCCAGGAAGGACGCGGCGCCGGTGATGGCAATGCGGCCCATGACAGCGACGGACCTCAGGCCTTCTTCGAAGCCCTGCGCGCGCGCGGCGCCGCTTCTCTGGGCGCTTTCGACCGCGCGACGGCCTCCGCGAGCGCCTCTTTCAGTTCCGACACCTGCATCTCCAGGCTCTCCACCCGGGACTTGAGGGCGCGAAATTCCCCGCGGGTCTGTACGTTCATCCGCTTGAGCGCGATGGCGAACTGCTCGTCGACCTTGCTCTTCCCCACCATCGCGACCTCGACCGCCTTCTGGACGGCGGGGCGCTCGAGCAGCTTGCCGGAGACGTTCTGGAAGATCTCCTCGCCCTTCTTGAATACGTTGCCCAGCACTTCTTGAGCCATGGCTTTTGTCACTCCTATCCCGCTTTTCGAACGCCTGGTTTGCGACGCGAGGCGGCGTGCTTGGGGGGCGCCTCCTCGTGCTTCAACGCGAAAGTCTCGAGGTCGAGCTCGTGGGCGAGATTGTCCCGGAACTCGCGCGGACGCAGGGCGCCCGCCTGATGGCCGGTGCGCGCCTCGATGCGCCGGAGCGCCTTCTCCCACACGTGCTCCCGACGGGCGATCTCGTCGGCGTCGCGCACCCGCCCGTATTGCTGGACGAACCGGTTGTGGCGGCAGAGCATCCGGAAGGCGTTCTCGGTGTCGGGACGGCGGATGGGCAGGCCGAGGAGCCGGACATCGTTGCCGACCGAGTGGATCGGCTGACCCCACTCCGCATAGCCGCCGAAGATGGCGCCGAGCTTCTCGAGCGCGTTTGCCAGTTTGTCCTCGCCCAGGCGGACCAGGACGCTCTTGACGATGGGCAAGGTCACGTTGCGATAGATGGTCGGGTCCGAGAGGCGCACGTTCACCCCGAGCTCCTCGCGGACGGTGCGCACGACATCGTCGGAGCGGATGCGGTTGTCGGTGGCGAGATGGATGCGCGTCCCGATGGCTTCGGGCACGGTGAGGCTCGCGAGAATTCCCTGAACCACGCGGTCGACGGGCACGAAGTTGAGCTCGGCGGTGGGGTCGCCCGGAAACTGCCCGCCCGCCCATTGCAGCAGCATCTGTCGGGGCCGGCCCGCGAAATCCGAGTCGAGCTTGTCCGCGATCTCCTTGGCCCGGCCGAACGCATTCACGGGCGCGTTCACCACCTTGGTGTCGCCCCGGTTGTTGCCGGTTTCCGAATCCCCGATCACGATCGAAGGCAGGAGCTGGACCACGCGCAGGCCTTTCTCGATGAGATGGCGATCGGTCTCGATCGAGGCCATGGCCTTCGTGAGCTCGTAGAAGTTGTTGTAGAAGTGACGCGGGAAGACGAGAGCTTCCTCCTGAGCCATGGCGTTGCGCTTGCGGCCATGGATGTACGAGGTCTCGATGGCCACGTGTTCGACGAAGGGCGCGCCGCGGCGATTCTGCAAAGAGAGGGAGAAGCCGAGGGCGTTGATCGACCCGAGGACGTTCGAGCGGAACGAAGCTTCGTAGGGGTCGTCGAAGGAGACCGAAGCCGCGCAGTGGATGACGTGGGTGACCGTCCGCGCGAGCGCGTCGTGATCGTGGGCGGAAAGCCCGAAATCCGGCTCCTCGATATCGCCCTGGACGAAGTCGAACTTCGAGAGGGAGGCCTCGGGAATGGCGAGTCGCCGGAGCAGAAGCGCCCCGCGCTCGGCCGCTCCGATCACCCGCAGCACCTCCCCGGTCTTGCGATCGGTCACTTTCTCGGAGCGCACGATCGCGGTGAGCCGGGCAATGCGCGGGTCGGTGGCGGCCTGGAAGAGGATCTCCTTGCCCAGGAAGCCGGTGGCCCCGGTCAGCAGCACGTGCAGCTTCGGGTCGGCGCCTCTCCCTGCGAGTTTCTTCTCCGCATCTCTTCGGGCCTTCGCGAGGCGCCGTTCGATGACGGCGGGAGAGAGGTGCTTTGGCTCCCGGAAGCGGAACGAGTAATCCCGCGACACCACCCCGAGGAAATCCTTCGCCTTCTTCTCGAACCCGCGACCGCCCACGAAGAGGCTCACCAGCTCGGCGCCCCGGCCCGCCATCTCGTTGATGGCCTTGAGGCCGCGCTCGACCGCGCGCTCGCGGCCGGTGGTGCGGATGAAGCCCGAGGCAATCACCTGCGCCGCCACTTCGATCGGATGCTGGTCGCGGTGGGCGTGAACGAGGAGATCGTCGGGATCGATGGGCCCGGAAATCTCGCGGCCGGTGGCCCGGTTCAGCTTCTCGATGTACCGATTGGGCGAGAGGTCCAGTTCCTTCGGATGCGGCCGCGGCATGGGTGGAAGTCTAGCCCTTCAGGTCGCGATGGGGCCGTGAAGCCCGCCCTGGAGGCGAACCTAGCCGCCGCTCACCGGAGGAATGAACACGACTTCGTC
>CAZYEA010000076.1:0-9598 GCA_964646485.1 uncultured Acidobacteriota bacterium | reverse complement strand
AGTTCCTTCGGATGCGGCCGCGGCATGGGTGGAAGTCTAGCCCTTCAGGTCGCCGCGGGGTCTTTGAAGCCCGTCAGGGAGAGATCGACCTAGCCGCCGCTCACCGGGGGAATGAACACGACTTCGTCGCCGTCTTCGAGGACCGCGTCGAATTTCGTGTACTTGCGATTGACCGCGGCCGCGAGGTTCTGGCGGCGGGCGGAGAGCCCGGCGCGCTCGTGGAGGCGGGTGAGTTCACGCCAGACGTCCTCGGGAGTGGCCCCCTCCGCGAGGGAGAGTTCGATGCTCTCCCGGCCGAGGGCCTCACGAATGGCCGCGAAGAGGCGAACACGGATCGTCACCCTTCAACGAGGTCCTGGCCGAGACGGCCCATGGCGCGGAACTTGGCGTAGCGCTCGTCGAGCAGTTCCTTCACGGTCCGGCCCGAGAGGTCTTTGAGCTGGCGGGCCAGCACCGCGCGCACCGCCTCGAAGGTCGCGTCGTGGTCGGAGTGGGCGCCGCCCGGCGGCTCCGCCACGATCTCATCGATGAGCCCCAGTTCCTTGAGGTCGAAGGCCGCCACCTTCATGGCCCGCGCCGCCTCGGGCGCCCGGCCCGCGTCGCGCCACAGGATGGACGCGCACCCTTCGGGGGTGATGACCGAGTAGACCGAGTTCTCCAGCATGTTGACCCGGTTGCCGACCGCGATCGCGAGGGCGCCCCCGCTGCCGCCCTCGCCCACCACGGTCACGATCACCGGCACCGTGAGCTTCGCCATCTCACGCAGGTTGAAGGCGATGGCCTCGGCCTGGCCGCGCTCCTCGGCGTCGAGGCCGGGGTAGGCCCCCGGCGTGTCCACGAAAGTGAGGATGGGCCGGGAGAACTTCTCGGCCATGCGCATCACCCGCATGGCCTTCCGATAGCCCTCGGGCTTCGGCATGCCGAAGTTCCGGTAGATCTTCTGTTTCGTATCGCGGCCCTTCTGATGCCCGATCACGCACACCGCCTCGCCTTCAAACCTGCCGAAGCCGCAGATGATGGCGGGGTCGTCGGCGAAGCGCCGGTCGCCCTTCACTTCGAAGAAGTCGGTGAGGAGCGCGCCCGTGTAGTCGAGGGTGTAGGGCCGGTTCGGGTGGCGGGCGACGAGGGTGCGCTGCCACGACGTGAGGTTCGCGTAGACCTCGCGCCGGTCCTTGTCGAGCTGGGCCTTGAGGATCGCGGCTTCCCGCTCTTTCCCGGGGTCCCCGCGGTAGGCGCGGAGCTCGGTCAGGCGCTTCAGGCCTTCGGCGAAGGGGGCTTCGAAATCGAGATCTGCCATTTTGAGGGGCCCAGTCTTTCAGAGTGGGATGGATCCTGGCAAGGAGGAAGCCTTCCCTGCTAGTGCGCGGCGCCTCCCGGAGCGGCGGCCGGAGCTGCGGCGGAGGGACCCAGCTGTTTCTTGAAATTCTCCTTGTCGATGGCCTTCTCCTGAGCGGCCTCGGCGGTGATCTTCCCTTCCTTCACGAACTTGGCGAGGGCCATGTCCATGGTCTGCATGCCGAGGGCGGCGCCCGTCTGGATCATCGAGTTGATCATCGAGATCTTCCCTTCGCGGATGAGGTTCGAAAGGGCGGAGGTCGAGACCAGCACCTCGTTGGCGGCGCACCGGCCCTTGCCGTCCGCGGTCTTGAGGAGCTGTTGGGCGACCACCGCCTTCAGGGAGTCGGCGAGCATCACTCTCACCTGCGGCTGCTCGTCGGCCGGGAAGGCGTCGATGATGCGGTCGATGGTCTTGGAAGCGGAGTTTGTGTGCAGTGTGCCGAAGACGAGGATGCCGAGTTCGGCCGCGGCGAGGGCGAGGCGGATGGTCTCGAGGTCGCGCATGTCCCCGACGAGGACGATGTCCGGATCTTCGCGCGCCGCCATCTTGAGGGCCGAAGAGAACGACTTGGTGTGGGACTTCACCTCGCGCTGGGAGATGAGCGAGCGCTTGTTCGGATGCACGAACTCGAGGGGGTCCTCGATGGTGATGATGTGAGCCTCGCGGGTCTCGTTGATGTGGTCGATGATTGCGGCGAGGGTGGTCGACTTGCCGGAGCCCGTGGGACCGGTGACGAGCACCATGCCGCGGCGCGTCTCCGCGATCTGGCGCACGCCCGGCGGACGGCCGAGCTGCTCCATGGTGTGGATCTTGGTGGGAATGACGCGGAGCACGGCGCCCATCCCCCGGTGCTGCCACAAGACATTGACCCGGAAGCGTGCGGCGCCGTCGGGAAGCTCGTAGGCGAGGTCGAGGTCGAGGTTCTCGAAGATGCGTTCGCGCTGGCCGGGGGCGAGAACCTCGGTGATGATCGCCTGAGAGCTCTCACGCGTGAGCACGGGCTCGTCCATGGGCACGAGTTCGCCGCGGGTGCGGAGCAGGGGCGGCCGGCCGACCACCATGTGAAGGTCGGAAGCCCCGCCTTCGATCATCTTGCGAAGCAGTCTTTCGAGCTCAGGCATGGCCATGACTACTTCACCTCCGGCTTGGGAGCGCCCGGGCGGACGGCGCCCGGGGCAGGCGGCGCTCCGGCGGGACGGACCGCTCCGCCAGGTGCGGGGGGACGCGCGGGGGCGGCGCCCGGAGGTGCTGGGGGCCGAGGTGCAGCAGCCGCGACACCCGGACGCGGAGCAGCGGCTCCGGGCGGGGCCGGAGGCCGAGGCGCACCGCCTGAGACGGCGGCGCTCGGGGCGGCGGGGCGAGCGGCCGCCGGGGGCGCTGCGGCCGGGGCGGCGGCGGGGGCGCCGGACGCGGGCAGGGGCGGGAACGCCTTGGTGTTGAGCGCGTTCTTGTGGGCGGTTTCGAGAGAGATGACGCCCGTCTTGAACAGCTCCATGAGGGAATCGTCCATGGTGCGCAGGCCCTGCGCCTTCCCCATCTGCATGATGTTCGGGATCTGGAAGGTCTTTCCATCCTTGATCAGATTCGCGAGCTGGGTACTGCCGAGGAGCAGCTCGTAGGCAAGCGCCATCCCGGTGCCGTCGGCGCGAGGCAGGAGGCGCTGCGAGAACACCGCCTTCAAGGACTCGCCCACCATGGCGCGGATCTGGTTCTGCTGGGCCGCGGGGTAGGAATCGATCACCTTGTCGATGGTCTTGTGAGCGGAGGACGTGTTCATCGAGCCGATGACCAGGTGACCGGTCTCCGAAGCGCTGATCGCGAGCGATATGGTTTCGAGGTCGCGCAGCTCGCCCACCATGATGACGTCGGGGTCCTCGCGCAAGGCGGCCTTGAGGGCATTGCCGTACGACTTGGTGTGGGTGTTGAGCTCGCGCTGGTTCACCGCACCCATCTTGATGGTGTGGACGAACTCGATCGGATCCTCGGCGGTGAGCACGTGATGGGCGCGGTGGCTGTTGATGAGATCCACCATCGCGGCAAGCGTGGTGGACTTGCCCGAACCGGCGGAGCCCGTCACCAGGATCAGGCCCTGGTGGTTCTCGCACACCTTCTTCATGATCTCGGGAATCCCGAGCTCGGCGAAGCCGGGCAGGTCGGTGCGCACCACGCGGAAGCAGGCGTCGAGACCCTTCCGCTGCTGAAACGCGTTCGAGCGGAATCGGGCGAGGCCCGGAATCTCGTAGGCGAAGTCGATCTCCCACTCCGAGGCCAGGCGCGCGCGCTGTTCGGGGCTCAGGATCTCGTTGATCAGCTTGGCCGTCTGCTCGGCGGAGAGGGGCTGGTATTGGAGCTTCTTCAACTCGCCGAACTGACGGAGGATGGGCGGCATCCCCACCGAGAGGTGGAGGTCGCTCGCTTTCTGGTCCACGGCCGCCTTGAGAAGGACGTCGATACTCGCCATTTGGGTCTTTGCTCTCCGGAAAGGGGGATGGGCCCAATACTGTAACCGGCCTTGCCGGGCGATTGGGCCTTCGCTCCGCCGTGGCCGGGGAATTGCAACGATCCGCCCCCGGGCCGGGGCATCGAGCGCCGGCCTATGCGTTTGGCGAGATGGGCGGAGACACCGGACGACATGGACGCCACACTGTCGCGGCTCTTTCAACATCGAGGCCACACTTTGGAATATTCCCTGCCCCAGAGCACACCAAGGGTCGTCACCGAGGTCCCCGGACCCAAGAGCCGGGCCTTGACCGCGAGGGAGGCGGCCCACCTCGCCCCCGGCGTTCAATCCATCAGCACGCTCTCCGGCATCGCGGTGGAGAGCGCTTCGGGGTCGATCATCCAGGACGTCGATGGAAACCGCTTCCTCGACCTCGCCGCCGGCATCTGCGTCAACGCTCTCGGGCACTCGCACCCCGAGTACGGCCGGATCCTCAAGGATCAGATCGATCACGCGATGGTGGGCTCGTTCACCACGCAAAGGCGGGTCGAAGCACTCGAGAAGGTCGCCTCCCACCTTCCAAAGGGCCTCGACCGGCTCCAGTTCTACTCGGGCGGCTCGGAAGCGGTGGAAGCGGCCCTGCGACTCTCGAAGTCGCACACGAAGAAGTTCGAGTTCCTGTCCTTCTGGGGTGGCTTCCACGGCAAGACCGCGGGGACGATGTCCCTCATCGGGGACGGAACGAAGAACAACCTCGGCCCGGCCATGCCGGGGACGTATCTGACGCCCTACGCGGACTGCTACCGCTGCCCCCTGGCCCTCAAATATCCGTCCTGCGGCATCGAATGCGCATCATTTGCGAGGAAGGTGATCAGGAACTCCACCACCGGCGCGCTCGCCGCCATCCTGATCGAGCCCATCCAGGGCACCGCCGGCAACATCGTTCCTCCCCCGGAGTTCCTGCCCATCGTGCGAGAGATCGCGACCGAGAACAACGCACTCCTGCTCGCCGATGAAATGATCACGGGCTTCGGCCGAACCGGAAAATGGTTCGCGGTCGAGCACGTGGGTGTGACTCCCGACATCATGACCCTCGGCAAGGGCCTCGGCGCCGGCTTTCCGGTGGCAGGTCTCGCCTCCACCGAAGCGATCACGAAGGCAACACCCTGGGGGAGTCCTTCGGGATCGAGCTCGAGCTACGGCGCCAATCCTCTCGCGAGCGCCGCCGTGCTCGCCGCCTCGACCGTCATCGAAAACGAAAGGCTGGTGGAAAACTCCGCGGAGCTGGGCGCCTTCATGCTCGGAGCGCTCCAGGCCTTGCAGGAGAAGTACGAATTCATCGGAGAGGTGCGCGGCCAGGGCCTCCTCCTCGGAGTCGAGCTGGTCAAGGACCGGGCGAGCAAGGAGCCCCTCGACAAGAAGGTCTGCGTCCGCCTGTTCCACGAATGCATGAAACGCGGCCTCATCTGCATGATCTACAACCCGCATTTCCGGGTGAATCCGGCACTCTCCATCGACCGCACCGCGGCCGAGACCGCGATCGGAATCCTCGACGAGGTGTTTGGCCTGATCGCTCGCGAGGGGAGTTATCGGTGAGGCTGCGCGGGGTTCTCCTCGGCGCCGGAAACATCGCCCTGGGCGGACATGCGCCGCAGTGGGCGGGGCCGCTTCGCGACGCGATCGACATGGTGGCGGTCGCCGACCTCGAGAAGGCGAATCTGGAGGCGGCGCGCGCGATCTTTCCAGGCGCACGTCTCTTCGAGTCCGCCGAGGAAGCGCTCGACGCCTTGAGCCCGGACTTCGTCGACATCTGCACCCCGCCCTTCACTCACCGCGACCTGATCGCGAAGGCCACCGAGCGCGGCATTCACGTGGTCTGCGAAAAGCCTCTGGCCCCCACTCTGGGAGAGGCGGTGGAGATCGCCCGGCGCGTTCGCGACGCGCATGTGGTCTTCCAGGCCTGCCATCAGTACAACCACGCTCCTCCCTGGCGGGTGGTGCGAGATCTCGCGCCCAGGCTCGGTCGCATTCACTTCGCGGAATACACCGTCCGCCGCACCGCCGCGAACGAGGGCAACGCCCACTGGGCGCCCGAGTGGAGGACGAAGCGCAATCTCGCGGGCGGAGGCATCCTGGTCGATCACGGGGCGCACATCCTCTATCAACTTCGTTCGGTAATGGGCGAACCCCGTTCGGTGAGCGCCACCGTGCGGACGCTCCTGCATCATTCCTACGGAGTCGAGGACACCGCCCTGCTGACCCTCGATCATGGCGGCGCCCTCGCTCAGCTCAGTCTCTCGTGGGCGGCAAAGCGCCGGGAGATCTCCTTCCGCTTTGTCGGCGAGCACGGTGAACTGATCGGCGACGAAGAGAACATCCGGCTCATGGCCAAGACCACGCAGACCGTTCCGCTCGGCGGGATGAGCCGGAACTCGTCGCATTCGGAGTGGTTCGCGCCCCTGTTCCTGGAATTCGTGGGCCGCGTGCGCAGCGGCGATCTCGACCCCTCGCCCCTCGATGAAGCCCTCTATGTGGCCCGCGTGATCGAGTGCGCCTACGCGTCCTCCCGCAGCGGGCGGGCGGTTGCCATCGAGAAGGAGCCCGCGATGATGAAGACTGGAGATTCGATATGACACCCGGCCTGGAGTCGCTCGGCGCCTTCCCGATCGTGCTCGGAGTGCTTCTCGTCTCCATGGCGGTCTATGCCGTGCGCGGACCGCGCGAGGACGCGGATCAGAAGGCGAAGAGCGGACAGTTCTTCCTCGGCGCCGGCGATTTCCTGCTCCACTGGTTCATGTGGGTGGTGGACCCGCTCACCCGCCTGTCGATCCGGCTCGGCCTGACCCCCGATTTCTACAACTATGCGGGCCTCGTTCTCGGTCTCGGCTCGGGCTTCTTCATCGCCAGCGGACGGATCGAGGCGGGCGGATGGGCGATCGCCTTGTGCGGGGTCGCGGACATTCTCGACGGCCGGATCGCGAGAGCTTTGGGTGTCGCCTCCGACTTCGGCGACTTCATCGACTCGACTTTCGACCGTTACGTGGAGATCGCGGCGTTCCTCGGCTTCCTCACCCTGCTGAGCGACCACCCGGGCGGCCCCTTCCTCGCCGCCTTCGCCATGGCGGGTTCGCTGGCGGTGAGCTACACCCGCGCGCGCGGAGAGGCTCTCGGAGTCATGTGCACGGGCGGACTGATGCAGCGCGGCGAACGCCTGGTCCTCACCTGCCTCGCCTGCCTGACGGATCGGGGGCTCAACCGCTCGTTCGGGTGGCCCCGGCACACCGTGATCGTGTGGACGCTCGGGCTCATCGGCGTCTTCACTCTCCTCACCACCATTCACCGCACGGTGTGGATCGCGCAGCGCCTCAAAGAAGAGGCTCTTAGCCGCCGTAGTCCACGAGCCGCCGCATCAATTCGCCTTCCGGCCAGGGCGTGAATCTGTAGGTCCACCGCCCTTTGGGCTGAAGGGGCGGGTCGATGCGCACCAGACGAAACGTGCGCTCCGCGTAGCGAAGGGCTAGGCCGCTTCTCCACTCCGGCTTTTCCGCGGGACTTGCCAGCACCAGCGCCCACTCCGCGGCGGCGCTTTCGGCGAGGAGGACGCTGTCGCCCGTGGGCAGCCGTCGCGGACGCACGACTCCGCCGGTGCGGGGCAGGCGCAGTTCCTCCGCAAGGGCGAGCGCATTCGCGAATCGTCGCGAGGGTTCCTTCTCGAGACACTTCAGCACGATGCGGTCCACCCACGGCGGCAGATCGGGACAGGACACGCTGGGCGCGGGCGCCGCCTCTTTGAGGTGCTTCATGGCCATGCTCAACACCGAGGACGCGGTGAAGGGCGCGTGTCCGGTCAGCATCTCGAAGAGAACGACGCCCAGGGAGTAGACGTCGCTGCGCGCATCCACCTTTCGGGTGTCGAACTGCTCGGGCGACATGTAGGCGGGGGTGCCCACGAACTGGCCGGTCTGGGTGACCCGCTCCATGTCGAGGCCTTCCGGCCGGGCGAGGCCGAAGTCGACCAGGCGGACGGAGCCGTCCTGAGCCAGCATGATGTTCGCGGGCTTCACGTCGCGGTGGACCACACCTTCGGCGTGAGCCACCGCGAGCGCGTCCGCGATCACCGCGGCGAGGGCCACCGCCTCCTTCACCGTGAAGGCGCCGCGATCGCGCAGGGCGGCACGCAGGTCATGACCGCGCACGATCTCGCTCACGAAGTAGAGGTCGGTCCCCTGCACGCCGTGATCCACGATGCTGAGAATGGCGGGATGCCGGAGGCGCGTGAGCACCGAGATCTCACGCCGGAATCGCTCGAGGGTGGCCGAACCCGTCGAGGCGTCACGCCTCAGCACCTTGAGGGCGAGATCCTTTGCCGTGACCGTGTCGTGAACGCGGTAGACGTCGCCCATGCCGCCCCGGCCGAGGAGTTCCTCGACCCGGTAGCGCTCGGCGAAGACCGGGGTGGTCGCGGGGTCGAACTCGGCCGCCGAGGTGGTCTGCTCCAGAGCGAGCGTCGGCGCATCCGACGAGGGCGCCGCGGTAACCGAGGAGACTCCGCACAGCGGACAGTCCTGTCCGACCTCGGCATTATCGAAACCGCAGGAGTCGCAGGTGCGTCCAATCCGTACCGCCATCGCCGCGAATGGTAAGCCGACCCCCATTCCTCTTGACAATCGAAAGGAGCGTTCCTTACACTCCCCTCGACTGTCCAAAGGAGACGCATGCCCCCGAAAACCCCGCTCCCCGATCCCGAGACCGAGGCCATCCTCCGCGGGACCCTCGACATGCTGGTGCTGCGCACCCTGACCCTGCAGCCCATGCACGGCTGGGGCATCACCGAGCGAATCGAGAACTGGTCCGAGGAAGTCCTGTGCCTGGGCCAGGGCACGCTCTATCCGGCGCTCTACCGCCTCGAGCGTCAGAACCTCATCACCTCCGACTGGGGCATCACCGAGAACAACCGGCGCGCGCGCTACTACAAGCTCACCGCCGCCGGGCACAAGCACCTCTCCCGCGAACTCGAGTCGTGGCAGCGAATGTCGCGCGCCATCAATCTGGTCCTGAAGGCGGCCCAGGCGTGAGCGGCCGCGACGACCTCGACCGCCGTCTCGACGAGGAGATCCGCTTCCATCTCGATCAGCAGATCGAGAAGAACCGCCTCGCGGGCATGACCGAGGAGGAGGCCCGCCGCGCCGCCCGACTCAGGTTCGGGGGAGTGGAAAGCGCGCGCGAGTACACCCGCGACGAGTTTCGCTGGGCCTTCGTCCACGACTTCGCCCGCGACTTGCGGGTCGCCTTGCGGATGTGGAGCCGCTCGCGCGGCGCCGCGGTCATCGCGGTGCTGACCATGGCGATCGGCATCGGCGCGAACACCGCGATCTTCAGCCTCGTGAACAGCCTGCTGCTTCATCCCCTTCCCTATCCCGAAGCCGACCGCCTCGTGTCCATCTGGGACTCGTCGGAGAAGAATCCGAAAAACGAGGTCTCCTACGCGAACTTCGCGGACTGGAAGGCGCAGCAGACCTCTTTCGAGTCGCTCGGCATCTATCGCTGGTGGACCGTGAACCTCACCGGCGACGACACTCCGGAGCGTGTGCAGGGCTTCCAACTGACCGCGGACGTCCTCCCGGCACTCGGGCTGAAGCCGCACCTCGGCCGCTTCTTCACCGCGGAGGAGAACCAGCCGGGCAAAAACCTCGGGCTCCTCCTGAGCTACGGCCTCTGGCAGCGCCGGTTCGGGGCCAACCCTTCCGTAGTCGGGACCACGGTCATGGCGAACGGCATGGCGCGACAGGTGATCGGGGTGATGCCGAAGGAACTCAACT
>CAZYEA010000075.1:0-17583 GCA_964646485.1 uncultured Acidobacteriota bacterium | reverse complement strand
CCCACCGTGCTCGAGATCAATCCCCTCGACGGCGCCGTCTCCCCGGCCTGCTTCAACGTCTTCAGCAGCGACGTCATCGGCGTGGTCTTCAGTGAGGAGATATCCGATGCGACGCTCAACGCCTCGACATTCCTGGTACGGACGATCGCCCCCGATGCGCCGGTTTCCGGTACCGTGTTCTACGAGCGCTCGGCTCGGGCGGCGCTGTTCCTCACCGATGTCCATGTCCCGCCGAACACCGTAATCTCGGTGCGGGTGACAAGCGGCGTGACGGACCGGGCCGGCAATCATCTGGCCGCCGACATGGAGTGGCAGTTCACGAGCGCAATCGGGAGTTGTGACAACGCGCGGATCAACCTGGGCTCGCTGTCAGGCTTCGCCGTGGCCGCCGGGGCCGGCCTGACCATCTCCAGCCCCAACGGCCCGACCTCTCTCAACGGCGATGTCGCGCTCAGTCCGTCGATCACCTGCCTGGCCGATGGCGCACCGTGCACCGATGCCAATCCCGCGGTGGGCGGCGTCCTGTATGCCAACGACCCGGATGGCGTGGCCGCTCTGGCAAAGGTGGACCTCGCCGCTGCGATCGCCGATGCGCAAGGACGCGAGTCGGACATCACCGTGAGCGATCTGACCGGCCGGACGCTGACCCCCGGCGTCTATTCATCCGCGGCGACGATGTCCATCGGGCCGGGCGGGACCCTGATCCTGGACGCCCTTGGGAATGCGCAAGCCGTGTGGATATTCCAGGTCGGTTCGTTGCTGGACCTCCAGGATGGCGCGAGAGTGATCCTCCGCAATGCCGCGCAGGCCGCCAACGTGTTCTGGGTCGTCGGCGGTTCGGCGACGATCGGCGCCTCGATCTTTCTCCCGAGCAACATCCTTGCCGCGGGCTCGATTTCCGTGGGCGCGGACACCGCGATCGTCGGCCGGCTCTTGAGCCATGGCGGCCAGGTGAGCCTGCGATCCAACACCGTCACCCTGTCGCAGCCATAGCGCGCCCGCGGCCACTCCGCCAGGAACGATTGCAGGCAGAACTCCACGCCTGACCCTGCGCCTTGATAGCCTCGGGCCTCGCGGAGCGGTATGCAGGAGAGAGTGGGGGCGAAGCACGTCGTGGGAGCCGAGAAGCCATTCTGGCCTGCCGCGATCGGGTTGTTCGCGGTCGCGCTTTGTCTGAGGTTGTGGCACACCGCCGCCCTGCAGGCCTCACCCTTCGCCACGGTTCTTCTGGGCGATGCCGCGATCTACGATGCCTGGGCCCGAAAGGTCGCGGCCGGGGATTGGCTGGGGCAGGGCGTCTTCTATCAGGCCCCTCTCTACCCCTACCTGCTGGGCGCTCTGTATCGCTTCGTGGGCGACGATCTGACGACGGTGCGCCTCGCCCAGTCCTTCGTCGGCGCGTGCGCCGTCGTGGTCACCGCTTCCGCCGCTCGCGCGCTGTTCGGCCGCAGTGCGGGAATCGCTGCGGGAGCTCTTCTCGCCTTTCATGCCCCGGCCATCTTCTTCGACGGCGTTCTCCAGAAAGCCTCGATGGATGTGCTTCTCTCCGCCTGCCTTCTCTTCTCCGTGACCCGGATGCTGGCCTGCCCCACGGGCCTTCGGGCACTTGGGCTGGGAGCGGCGCTCGCCGCCCTCATCCTGACGCGAGAGAACGCGCTCTTGTGGGCGCCCCTCCTGCTGATCTGGCTCGCGTCACGCCCCGGTTATGCGAAGGCGGCGGTACCCGCGTTCCTCCTGGGCCTCGGCCTGCTCCTGGCGCCGGTGGCGGCGCGCAACTACGTATTCAGCGGCGAGGTCTACCTCACCACATCGCAACTCGGCGCCAATCTGTACATCGGAAACCATCAAGGGGCGACCGGGACGTACGTGCCGCTTCGCAAAGGGCGAGGGAACGCCGCGCTCGAACAGCAGGATGCGGCGCGACTCGCGCGCGCGGCCCTGGGCAAGGACCCAAGCCCTGGCGAGGTGTCGAACTACTGGGCCAGGCAGGCTCTAGGCTTTGCGGCCGCTCACCCCCGGGAGTGGCTTGACCTCTCGGTGCGAAAGCTGCGGCTCATGTGGAACTCCGTCGAAGCGCCCGACACGGAGGACCTCTACTCCCACGCCGAATGGTCCGTTCCCCTTCGCATCGCCGATGCGGTCCTTCCTTTCGGCATTCTGGCGCCGCTGGGCTTTCTCGGTCTGTGGATCACCCGGGTGCGGTTTCGCGAGCTGTGGATCTTTCACGCGCTGGCCCTGGTCTACGTCCTGAGTCTGATCGCCTTCTATGTCGTCGCGCGGTATCGGCTGCCCTTCGCACCGATGCTCGCGATGTTCGGGGCGGCGGGACTGACCCAGCTGAGGCCCTGGTGGCGCGAGGCGGCGGCGGTCGAGAGGCTGCGCGGTGGAGCGGTGCTGGCTCTCGCGCTGGTCATCTGCTACTGGCCGATGCAGTCCATCCCGGACATGAGGGCGCTCACCCGTTTCAACCTGGGCGAAGCCCTGAGGAATGCCGGGCGATCCGACGAGGCGATCGAGGAGTTCAAGGCCTCCCTCGCGCTCGATCCCCGCCAGTCCGCCGCGGCCGCCAATCTCGGAGCCCTTCTGGCCCAACGGGGAGAACACGACGCCGCGCTCCGGCTGTTTGAGGCGGCCGTCGCCGCCGATGCGGACGACGCCGTTGCCCACAACAATCTGGGTCAGGAGATGGCACGACGAGGGAAGGTCGAGGACGCCATGGCAGAGTTCCGGAGGGCGATAGAACTGGACCCCGAGGGCGCCGCCGCGCGCCAGAGCCTCGGCATCGCCCTCGCCTCCCTTGGTCGCGCCGAAGAGGCGATGGTGGAGTTCGAGACGGCGATTCGGCTCGAACCGGGAGACGCTGTCTCCCACAACAATCTGGGGATTCTCCTCGCCTCGGCCGGCCGGATCGAGGAAGGGACCAGGCACTTCGAGCTGGCCCTGCGGGCGAAGCCGGAGTTTGAGGAGGCGGCGGCGAATCTCGCGAAGGCGGAGGAAATCCTGCGCGAACGAAAGTGACGAGGCGGTAGCTCGGTCTTCGCTACGGCTCGAGCCGCATCGCGAGCGGGTTTCTGGACGCTAGGCTGCGGGCAGAGGCGCCCGCCATAGGAGTGAGTGAGCTGATCACGAAAGGGGCGATGGAACCCTTGTACGCCGCTCTGACCAGACTGGTTGCGGCGCGCTGAAGAACCCCGTTCTCGCTCCTCCTGTTGACATCCCACAGGAGTGAGGGCTAGCCTCCCTCCGGCATCCCACAGGAGAGGGGGCGCCGACGGAGGAAGAGATGGCGGACGAGAAGTCGGGAATTTTGCAAGGCACCCTGGATCTGATGGTGCTGAAGACACTGGAGCAGATGGGTCCCTTGCATGGTTACGGGATCGCACGAAGGCTCGAGCAAATCAGCGAGGACGTCCTGATCGTCAATCAGGGCACCATCTATCTGTGCCTGGTTCGGCTGGTGCAAAGAGGCTGGGTGGCCGCGTCCTGGGGAACCTCCGAGAACAACCGGAAGGCGAAGTTCTATTCCCTGAGCCGGACCGGACGCGCGCAACTGAAGAGCGAGGCGGCGCACTGGCGCCAGATGGCATCGGTAATGGATCGCGTCCTTCAACCCGTGGGCGGAGGCGACCGGTCATGAAATCCCTGATTGAGTCGCTGCGCATGTTATTCGCTCGTTTGCAGGGACATATCCAGCGCCCCCGGCTCGACCGCGACCTGCAGGACGAAGTGGCCGCCCATCTAAGCCTGGCCGAGGACGAATATGTCCGCCGAGGCCAAACCCGGGAGGAGGCGAAGCGCCTCGCCCGGGTTGATCTCGGGGGTCTGGCGCAGTTGCGCGAAGCCAGCCGGGAGGCCCACGGCCTGCCCTGGCTCGACGCCATCTCCCTCGATTTGCGCCTCGCCTTCCGCACCCTCCGCAAGTCGTGGGGGTTGACGCTGGTGGGCGGTCTGGCCATGACCGTCGCCATCGCTATCGGCGGCGGCGGCTTCAACATCATCTACGCCGTCATGGGCGCGACGCTTCCTCTTGACGAGGGGGATCGGGTGGTGGCCCTCATGGTTTGGGACGCCCGTCAGGATCGGCGGCACGGAGTCGCTCCCCAGGATCTCGACCGATGGCGGGAGACCCTCCGGCTGGTGGAGGACGTGGGTGGTTTTCGCGATCGCGAGCTTCCCGTGCGCCTGGGGGAGGCGCAGGGGGACACGCCGAGGAAGCCGGTTCACATTGCGGAGATCACCGGCTCCGGTTTTGACCTGGCGCGCGTTCCTCCTCTGGTGGGACGATGGATCAACCGTGATGACGAACGCCCGGGCGCTCCGGCCGTCGTGGTGATCGGCCACGCTGTCTGGCGAGCGCGATTCGTCTCTGATCCGCGGATCCTGGAGCGGAAGATCTGGGTGGGCGAGACGGAGCACCAGGTGGTCGGAGTCATGCCCGAAGGCTTCGCGTTCCCGGTTGATTACTCCTTTTGGACTCCGCTGAAGACAGGGTCGATAGGCGCCGCGGCTCCCGTCGATTCAGAGGGATTGATGACCTTCGGCCGTCTTGGCGCCGGCGTGAGCCTTGAAGCAGCTCAGGCTGAACTCTCGTCGGTGGGTCTCACCCGCGCCCTCTATCCAGAGAGCGTCGAACCTCCCGGCCTTCGGATGTCGTCCTATCCCCTGGCTTTCGTGAGGGCCGATCGTGGGGGCCTGTTGGTCGGCATCGTTCTCATCCTCGCCGGTCTTCTGCTCCTGCCGCCCTGCGCCAACCTCGCCATTCTGGTCTACGCGCGAACGGTCAGCCGCCAGGAGGAGATCTCCCTTCGCTACGTGCTCGGCGCGAGCCGGGGGAGGATCGTGGCGCAGCTCTTTGTCGAGGTGTTCGCTCTGGCCTTGAGCTCCGCGATCCTGGCGGTGGGGATCATCCGTCTTCTGGGCGGTTACGTTCAGGACACTCTGCTTCGGGGAAATCGAATGCCGTTCTGGGTTGACTTCCAGAGCCTGCCGCCTTCAACGATTGCCCTGACCCTGACCCTGGCGCTCATTGCCGCCGCCATCGCGGGAGTTGCCCCGGCGCTGCGGGCGACCGGCGACCTGGCCCAGGCGGGCTTGAAGTCGCTGGGGCGCGGGGGCGGCCCCCGGCTCGGCGGCACGTGGACGGCCCTGATCGTGGCGCAGATCGCCGTGTCCGTGGCCGTGCTTCCTTCCGCCGCTTCCATGGCCTGGGGAGCCTTGCGGCCGGGGATTCTGGGTCGCGATTTCGCGGCGGAGGAGTACCTGGTTGCGAAGATCGCCCCGAACCACAAGGAGGACGTCCGCGCGCCATCGCTTCAAGGCGGGTCCGCTCAGGACGCAATGTTCGCGCAGCGTCGCACGGAGTTCGTGAGGAGTCTTCGGAACCAGAGCGGGATCGGCCACGTCGCGCTCTCCGGAACCGCGCCCGGTCGGGAGCCTTGGGGCGTGGTCACTCTTCTGCCCGCTTCGGCTCCAGCGGACTCAACCGTCGCGGCGCCTCAGGGAGCGCCAGGGTCAAGGATCGCTCTCGATTCGAACTCCGTGGATGCCGCATACTTCGAGGCGTATCAGATTCGCAACCTCGCGGGGCGCGGATTTGAGGCGGGCGACTTCGAAGGACATGAGAAGAACCGTTCCACCGCGGTGGTCATCAGTCGGACTCTCGCCGTGCATCTGGCCACCGAGGCCGGGGAAGCGGGCGACGTGAGTCGAGTGCTCGGCCGCCAACTGCGATATCTGAGCACGGCGGCCGGACCGTCGCCGGAGAACGGGCCTGCCTACGAGATCGTTGGCGTTGTCTCGGATCTTCCCGACAACCTCGACGCTCGCATCCTCTATCACCCGCTGAACGCGGCCTCGGTGGGCGAGGTGACACTTTCGGCTCGATTGACCGGAGCGCGGGAAGGAGCCGCCGAGCGGTTGTGGGCCGCGGCGGCGCCCTTCTCGTCCGCGCTGCGTCTGACCGATCTCCACACCCTCGAGGACGTGTACACCGAGAACGAACGCGACGACAACCTCTCGGCTTACGCTTTGGCCGCCGCCACCGTGAGCGTTCTCCTGTTGTCGGCGGCTGGCATCCATGCCCTCATGTCCTTCACGATCAGCCGCAAACGTCGGGAGATCGGCATCCGCTCGGCGCTTGGCGCCCGGCCCCATCGCCTTCTCCTGGATGTTTCCCGGCAGGCCCTGGTGCAGGTCAGCGGTGGGGCGGCGTTCGGGGTTCTCGCAGCCCTGGGGCTTGCCTACCTGATCCCGGTCGATGAACTCGGAGGCCGCAGCATTCCCGGACTGATCCCGGCGGCGGCTCTGCTGATGATCGGGGTGGGCCTTCTCGCCGCGATCGGCCCCGCTCGTCGCGGCCTGCGCGTGGAGCCGACCGAAGCTCTGCGCGAAGGTTAGACGGATTCCAAGCGACGGACTCCAATCGGGCGCCCATGGACTCCTCCGATTGATCCGCAAGCCGGGCACTGCGATCAGTCGGTCAGGTGGGAGACGGATGCCCGAAGGACTAGAGGCCGATGGTCTTGGAGTCTGGATTGGCGCCGCGTGTCCGGTTCCCGAGTGTGCTGGCGCAAATCATGAAGACGCTGACGCCAGGCGGGCGCCGGTCTTCGCTAATCGGCCCGCAAGGCGACCACCGGATTCACGGCGGTCGCCCGCCGGGCCGGAAGCCAGGCCGCGCAGACGCTCGCTCCGAGGAGCAGCAGCGGCGCGATGACGAACGTCGTCGCATCAAACGGTCGCTCATGGCCTCTTTCCTCTCCCCTTGTACTTCTACAGCAAAGCGCATAGGATCTCCTGTAGAAGAACAAAGGGGAGCCGATGACCGGACGAATCGACCTGCCGCAGGGGACGCTGGATCTGCTGATCCTCAAGACGCTCTCGCTCGAACCGATGCACGGGTGGGCGATCTCTGAACGGATCCGACAGGTCTCGAAGGATGCGGTCCTTGTGGCGCAGGGTTCGCTGTACCCGGCACTGCATCGCCTCGAGCGCCGAGGCTGGATCGCCGCCGAGTGGGGGACCTCCGAGAACAACCGCAAGGCGAAGTTCTACGAGATCACGAAGGCGGGCCGGAAGAAGCTCGTCGTCGAAGGGCGGGCGTGGTCGAGCCTCTCCACGGCGGTCGCTCTCGTCATGGAGGCGTGATGTTCCACCGAATCAAGAGCGAGATCGCCTACCGCCTGCGCACCCTTTTCCGGCGCGCCGAAGTCGAGAGGGAACTGGAAGCGGAGCTGCAATTCCACCTCGAGCGTGAAGTCGCCATGCGCATGAAGGCGGGCGAAGCGCGAGCGAACGCCGAGCGGATTGCTCGAGCCGAGTTTGGCGGCGTCGAGCGCATCAAGGAAGACACGCGCGACGCGCATGGTGTTGTTCTCATTGACCAGGCGGGTCAGGACGTGCGGTACGCGTTTCGGGGCCTCAGGAGCCGGAAGGCCTTCACCTTCGGTGTGGTGGCGACCCTTGCCCTCGGGATCGGAGCCAACGCCACCATGTTCGGGATCCTCGACCGTTTGCTCTTCCGCGCGCCACCTGCGATGAGCGATCCGGCAACGGTCCATAGGCTCTATCGGCATTCCGTGGACGAGGGCGAGCCGCGCGTCGACCGCAACTTCGCGTTTGCGACATATCTCGACCTCAAGCAATCGCTGCGGTCGTTCCGCGACATCGCCGCCTTTCAGACGACGCGAGAGGCGGTGGGCGAGGGCGACTCCGTTCGCGAAGTTCCGATCACGGTCGCGAGCGCCAGCTACTTCGACTTCTTCGACGCGCGACCCGTGGCTGGACGATTCTTCGGCGCGGAAGACGACAAGATCCCCGAAGGAGCTCCGGTCGTGGTCCTTGGGCACGGTTTCTGGCAATCCGCCTATGCCGGACGGGACGTCATCGGCGAGAAGGTCCGCGTGGGCCCCGGAGTCGCCACGATCATCGGCGTGGCGCCGAGCGACTTCGTGGGGATGAGCGACCAGGGCGTCCCCGCGCTCTACCTGCCGATCACGGCCTACGCTTTCGCCGCCCGCGGCGCCGCGTATCCCAGGAACTACGGATGGAGCTGGCTCGAAGTGATCGCCCGCCGAAAGCCCGAGGTCGGCGTCGCCGCGGCGCGGGCGGAGGTCGAAGCAGTCTTCGTACAGAGCTGGCGCAACGCGTTCGCCGCCGACCCGGGTTGGGGGACACCCGAGTCGGCGCGCATCCGTGGGGAGCTCGCGCCGGTCCAGATCAGTCGCGGACCGCAGGCCGGTCGTGATTCTCAGGTCGCCACCTGGATCAGCAGCGTCGCCGTCCTCGTTCTGTTGATCGCCTGCGCCAATGTGGCCAATCTCCTTCTCTCTCGCGCGGTCAGCCGCCGTCGCGAGATCGCAGTGCGTCTGGCTCTCGGCGTGAGCCGGGCCCGATTGACGCGTCAGCTGCTGACGGAAAGCCTTCTCATGGCATTTCTCGGCGGGGCGTTAGGGTTGGCCATCGCGCAATGGGGCGCTGCGTTCGTGCGTCGCTGGTTCCTGCCCGCGGATCTCGAGGTTCAAGTAATCACGGACACGCGCACTCTGCTCTTCTCCGCCATCGCCACGCTCCTGGTTGCACTCGGGACAGGGCTCGCTCCGGCGCTGCGCGCGGGTCGGGTCGACGTTTCGTCCGCGCTGAAGGCGGGCGCCCGAGCGACGGGAAGAGAGCACGCACGCCTGCGCACCGGGCTGCTCGTGTTTCAGGTGGCGCTTTCGGTGGTACTGCTCGTCGGCGCGGGCCTGTTCGTGAAGAGCCTCGAGAACGCGAACGCCTACAGGCTGGGCTATGACGCCGACAAGGTTCTCTTTGCCTCGGTGCAGGCACGCGGCGGGCGGGCGACGGCCGCCGAGCGCGTCATCCTCCAGGAGAAGATCGAAACAGCGGCGGCCTCGGTGCCCGGAGTCAGGCACGTTACCGCCACTCTCTCCGTCCCCTTCTGGGCCAACGACTCGCGCGGTCTTCTGTCGCCGGGAGTGGAGTCCGTCAACAAGCGCGGACGCTTCATCCTTCAGGTGGCGTCGCCCGCCTACTTTACGACCATGGGCACGCGCGTCCTGCGCGGCCGGGCTTTCGACGAGAGCGATCGCGCGGGATCGCCTCCGGTCGTGGTGGTGAGCGAGGGGATGGCCAGGGCGATTTGGCCCGGCCGTGAAGCCCTCGGTCAGTGCCTGCAGTTCCAGCCGGATGCGGGCCAGGCGCCGCCTCCTTGCATGAGCGTGGTCGGCATTGCCGAGGAGATGCGTCTCCGTTCGTGGGCGGATGCGCGGGAGTTCTCCTACTACGTTCCCGCCCGACAGGTCTCGGACCCGCCTGAGTTGAAGCTGTTTGCGCGCGTGGCTGGTTCGGCCGAGGACTACGTCGAGCCTCTGAGGCGCCGTCTTCAGGCGGAGATCCCGGGCTCCGCGTACGTTCGCGTCATCCCGTTGACACAACTGGTGGAGCCGAACCTGCGTTCGTGGAAACTCGGCGCCACGATGTTCGTGGCATTCGGCGCGCTGGCCCTGGTGCTTGCCGCGATCGGTCTCTACAGCCTCATCGCCTACGACGTCACCCAGAGAAGACGCGAGATCAGCGTGCGCATCGCCCTGGGCGCCTCCGTCGGGCGCGTCTTCGGCTCCGTGGTCGGACGGGGCGCGCTCCTCGTGACCTTCGGCATCAGCATCGGCTTCGGCATCGCGGTCTTCGCCGCGCCGTCGCTTTCGTCCCAGATGTTCCAGCAATCGCCGCGCGATCCGTGGGTCTTCGGCACGGTGATTCTGACTCTTGTGGCGGCCGGGCTCGCCGCGACCGCGCTGCCGGCGCTACGCGCGTCTCGCGTCGACCCCACGGAGGCTCTGCGGGAGGAGTAGTCGAGGCGTTTCCCCATTTCGCCCTCGCGTCTCCATTCGGCAAGCGGTGGGCTTGAGCGGCATCTCGTGACCGTGCTTTTCCCCGACGGTAGACTGCCGCCAACGATTGGCCCCCTTCGGGCTCGCCGAGGAAAGCATGAGGAACCTCGCACGTCTCGTCTGCATACCGGGCGTCCTGCTGATAGGCGCAGCGTCCGAGGGAAAGGCCCCGAGGCTGGCTGGGACCCCGTGGCTTGGGGTCCACTCAACGATGGTCAATTAGCCGCAAGTGCTTCCGTTCCGACAGTCGTTCACGCGCCCCGTTACTTCCCGGCCCGCTCAAGGACGGGGGCTGGTCTTCGCTAGTCGGCCCGCAAGGCGACCACCGGATTCACGGCGGTCGCCCGCCGGGCCGGAAGCCAGGCCGCGCAGACGCTCGCTCCGAGGAGCAGCAGCGGCGCGATGACGAATGTCGTCCCGTCGAACGCGCTGACGTCTACGAAGATGCTGTCCATCAGCCGTCCCACGCCCACGCCGAACAGGAGGCCCAGAGCGACTCCGCCTCCGCCGAGTCCCAGACCCTCGCTGATCACCATCCTGCGCACTCGCGCGGGACTCGCCCCGATGGCGAGACGGATCCCGAACTCTCGCGTCCGACGGGCCACCGCATACGACATCGAGCCATAGATCCCGACCACCGCGATCAGCGTCGCGAAGAGCCCGAGGGTGAGGAAGAGCGTCGAACTCACGCGCAGCAACCAGAACTCGAGCGACCCCGACACATGCTGCTCGAAGGTCACGGCCTTGAAGGCAGGCAGCCCGGGGGCCGCCGCACGGACCTCGTTCTGCACCGCCTCGACCAGGGGCACGAGCGCCCCTCGTGACTGCGCGCGAACCTGGAAGAAAGCGTCACCGCGGTAACCCTGGGCGAAGGGGACGTAGACGCCGTTCGTCTCCCCCTTGTCGAAAGCATCGTCGCGCGTGGCCGAGACGATTCCGACGATCTCCAGCGCACCCGTCTCGACCGGTTTCGAGCCCGCGGCCTTGAACTCGATCAGCCGTCCCAGCGGCTCGCCATCCGGGAAGAGACGCCGCGCCAGCGCTTCGTTGATGACCACCACCTGCCGAGCCGGTGATTCACGAGCCTCTCCATCCGTGAAGCCGCGCCCGCGCAGGATCTTCATGCCCATGGTTTCAAAGTACGAAGCACTTACCGCATTCCACCGCGCGCCGAGATCCTCGACCTCCGGCCGTGAAGAGGTCGCACGCACGTACCTCCCCTCGTTCATCGTATGGAAGGGCACGAAGGCCGCGAGACTCGCGGAACGCACGCCTGGAATGGCCCGCAGCCTCTCCTCAACCGCGCGATAAAGAGGCAGCGCCTCAGATTCCTTGAGACCCGCGAGTCCCGCATCGACCTCGATGAGCACCGTGGACGTCGCGTCGTACCCGAGGTCGGTGGTGTTCGCCTGCCGCGCCATCTGAACGAACAACCCGGCGGATATCAGCAGGCTCAGAGACAGCGCGATCTGCCCCGACACCAGCGGATTCCGGGGAAGGAACCGCGACCTTTTGGGTTGAGCCTCGTCGCCCGCCTGCTGCTTGAGATCCAAGAGCACCCCATCCCCCGAGTGCCGCAGAGCCGGCCCGAACGCGAACATCAGGGTTGCGATCACCGAGAACACTGCCGTCCCGAAAACCATGGCGGGAGGTGCCCCAAAGTTGAGAGTGAGCGAGAAGGGCAGACGATCGAGCAGCGTCGCGGCGAGGCCGTTCACCGCATACATCCCGATCGCCGAGCCAATCGTCCCGCCCATGACCGAAAGGATCAGCCCCTCGGTGACGAACTGCCGAACTATCCGCGCACGACCGCCGCCGATGGCGAGCCGGATCGCGAATTCGCGCCGTCGCGACTGCCCGCGGGCCATGAACAGAGAGGCGAGATTCAGGCACACGATCAACAGCACCGACCCCGTCATCCCGAGCATCGCGAAGGCCAGGGTGATCACGGCGCCTTCCTGAGGTGGAGCGTTGCTCAAAACCATCCGAGGCGCCGGCCGCGCGAAAAACTCGGCGCCGCGGTATTCGACGGGGAACGCTCGCTCCACCGCCGCGGCCGCTATACCCAGGGCCGGACCCGCGCCTTCCGGCGTGACCCCTGGCTTGAGTCGGCCGATCAGGGTCAGTGCGAACCGATCGGGCCTCTCGAGCTCGCGCTCCGTCGCCTGCTCCGCGCGATTCTCGATGGAATCGAAAACCCCGAGGGGCAGAAAGATCTCCGGGCCCAGCAGGACGTTCGCGCCCATGAAGCCCTCGGGGGTGATCCCGACGATCGTGAAGGGCCGTCCGTTCACGCGGACCGTTCGTCCGAGGAAATCAGGATCGAGCCCCGCCCGCTTCCATAGGCCGTGCGAAGCAATCGCCACCGGTGCCTCCGCCCCGGGCAGCGCCTCCTCCTCGGTGAAGGCCCGTCCGCGCGCGAGAGAGGTCCCTAGCACCTTGAAATAGTTGGCGCTGACCAGGGCGGTCACGGTTCGCCGAGGCGTGCCGCCCTCCCTCACCTCGTTGACTCCGGCGACCAGGACCTTCTGCGCGAGCACACCGTCGAACGCGTCGTCGCGGGCAGCGAGCGAGCGCCACGCCCCCCAGGAAAATGCCCGGAATGAGTCGGGCTCGTTCCGAGAGTGAGAGTAGATCTGCACCAGTGCTTCGGGCCGCTCGACCGGGAGCTTCGCGAAGACCATCGAATACGACAGCCCGAACATCGCGGCGTTCAGTCCGATGCTCAGGGCCAGGACCAGGACCGCCGCCGCCGTGAACCCCGGCGTCTTCCGGAGTTGACGCAGGGATACCTTCAAATCACCGAGGATTCCGCTCATAACGGGAATGACGAGGCGGCTCGGCCAGATGTTCCAGGGCGGTGACGGGTCCGGCTAAGACCCTGCGACCCCTTCGGACCCGGGCGGGCCAGGGCGCTTCGTCTCGCCGCTTCGCCTCTGGGTTTCCTCGCGTTTCCGTTGATACATGGCGTGATCGGCCTGCGAAATCAGGGCCTCGAGCGAGTAGTCGGACGCGCTCGACAGCTCCTCGATCCCGACGCTCATGGAGAGCTGGAAGGTCCGTCTCCCTTCCCGATTGAACTCGTCGATCTTCGATTGCAGGCGCTGGCGCATGGCCACCGAGGTGTCGGCGGCGTCCACGAGGGCGAGCACGGCGAATTCGTCGCCGCCCACGCGCGCGACCACGTCGCTCTTCCGGAACACGCTCGTTAGGACACGGGCGGCATCGATGATCATGGAGTCGCCCGCCTTGTGGCCCTGGCTGTCGTTCACGAGCTTCAGGCCGTCCAGGTCCACGAATACGAGCAGACCCTTGGCTCCCGACCTTCGCGCCACCAGCAAACCCTGTTCGGCGAGGAGGAGGAAGCCGCGGCGGTTGCGGAGGCCGGTCAGTTCATCGGTCAGCGCCAACTGCTCCATCTCGGCATTGAGCTTGCGCAGGGCCGCCTCCGATTGCCGCTGCCCCGCGACCGCCGCGGCCAGAGTGAGGGCCATCAAGGTGGCGACTCCGGTGAAGGTCTGGAGGAGGGCCAGCGATTCAATGGTGGTTCTGAAGGCGAAGGGACCGGTCCCCTGGGACGTCGCGCTGACGGCGATGGTGGAGAGGAGGAAGTTCGCGAGGGCCACCGCGCGGGGACTGAAACGGAAAGCGATCCACACCAGGCAGGGCAGGGGCAGGAATGAAGGCGCGTAGACCACGCCGCGCCTGGGCGAAGGGCCGAAGAACACGAGGATCGTGGTGGCGGCGAGAAGGGACAGGGCCGCCACCGCCTCCGCCCGTGGCGCGGGCCGGCGATTGACCAGGATCTGAGGCCAGCTCAGCAGGACGGGAGCGACCACCAGAACGCCGATGACGTCTCCCAGCCACCAGGTTCGCCACGAATCGGAGTAGGCCGAGACATCCACGAGTCCGGCCGCATCCAGCGTGGTGACGCCCCAGGTGGGGGCGAGAAGACAGAACAGCGAGGCAAGTGCGGCAAAGGTCACGACGGTCGGACCGGACTCGAAGATCCGGTCCTTCCCCACGAAGCGTTGGAGCAGGAACGCTCCGAGCAGCGCCTGCAGCGTCGAGCCCAGGGCGATGCTTCCGGCTATGGCCAGGCTCGTGAGGCCCAGCTCCGCGCCGGGGAACGACAGCGTGACCCATAAATTAACCAGGAACGAACCAAGCCAGACGCCGGGCCAGACCCGCGGGCCCCAATAGAGCAGCGCGGCGACGGCGATGCCGGACGGAGGCCAGACCGCGGTTGCGTATCCGGGAGGCAGGGCGAGGGAAAGCCCGAGCGCGCCGGTGATGCAATAGCCGACGGCAAGGATCGCCACCTTGACAGAACGCTCGGCCATCGCGCCTCCTGAACCTTCGGCGGAACTGCGAAAACGTTACACCAGAGGGGGGATTCGGGGCCGTCCTCTCTTGCCCAGGGTTTCCAGCGCAGCTTGCAGGCGCCGGCTGTGATCACTCCGGCCTGGGCGCTGAGGCCGGTGGACAGGCCTCGAGGCGGAGACGCTGGTTCTCACCCTCGAACATCGCGCGGATCCGGTCGCCATCCGACCGCTCTTCGGAAAGCGTCTCCGGGTCCCATTGGCTACGGGGAGTGGCGAAGAAATCGCCTCCATAGATGTGGATGCCCCCGGTGAAGCGCGGCAGGGGATTGGTCACGGAATGCACGGCGTCTTTCGGGAGGCTCGCCACATCTCCGGCGAACAGCACGTCCGCGGCGTAGGCTTTGACTTCGCCTTCCGACCGGCGCCAGAAGATGTTGTCTTCCCGACCGGTGTAGATACCGATCAGCGCCCACAGCCGATGATCGTGCGGGGGCAGGCTCATTCTCGGCGCCCACCGTGCCGCGAAGATCGTGAGGGCCGGCGAGCGATGCAGGACGTCGAGGCCCGCGTCGCCGGGTGCGCCGAGTCCGGCCAGAACGGTGTCGTGCGATCGAACCGCACGAGCCAGCACCTCGCGAACGGCGGACTGAGCCTCTCCTTCACGGCTGGCGGTGACGCAGTCGGCGACGAATCTCTCCCGATCGAAGCGCATGGTCGTTCCCCTTCCCTTTGGCGGCTGTGCGGCTCGGGCCCGGCCGGGTCGCGAAAGCGACAACCCGGCCGAGAGAGCCAGGAAAGCACGGCGTTCGTAGGTCATGCCGCGACCATAGGTCGGAGCGCGGTGGGCATCCAGTCCTTTTTTTTGACCAGTCGAGGCCCGGTCGGAGCGCGTAGGATGGCGGGTCATGGGGACGGCCCATGGACAGTTCTGCCCAGTCGCGCTGGCGTCGGAGACCCTTGCGCAGCGCTGGATGCTCCTCATCGTCCGCGAACTGTGCGCGGGCGCCACCCGCTTCAACGAAATTCGTCGCGGCGTGCCCGGGATCTCGGCGTCGCTGCTCAAGCAGCGGCTCGACGCCCTGGAACGCGCGGGCGTCACGAGGCGTCAGGCGAGTTCGCCCGGCGCGCCGCCGCTCTACGTCCTCACTCCCGCCGGCGAGGAACTGCGACCGGTCATCGCGAGCATCGGGCAGTGGGGACAGCGTTGGGCCCGGCAGATCCGCGACGAGGATCTCGACCCCGGCTGGCTCGCGTGGGTCATGCATCGCCGTCTCGACACCCGTCCCCTGCCGCGGGGCCGCACCGTCATCGAACTCAACTTCACGGATGCTCCGGCGCAGCACCGGTCCTTCTGGTTCGTTTGCAACGACCGGGACGTCGACGTGTGTCTCAAGCCGCCGGGTTTCGAGACCGATCTCACCGTCACCACCAGCGTCAGGATCCTCGCCGAGATCTGGCGCGGCCTTAGGCCCCTCGGACCCGAGATCAGCGCAGGCCGGGTCCTTGTGGAGGGCGAAAGCAGGCTGCGCCGCGCTTTCCCCGGCACTCTTCGTTTGAGCGCCTTCGCAAGAGTCCCGCGCCCTTCGCAGCCAGGCTCACGCTCATGATCTCGATGATCTTTGTTGCCGCGGTCGCTGCTGCTACGCCCATCATCACCGCTCATCAGGCCACAGCCCACCCCATGCGCTACTACGTGGCCCTTCCCGAAGGCTGGACCACGGGACGGACCTGGCCCGTCGTGGTGGTGATCCCCGATGCGCATCGCGACTTCGCGGACAACCTGAAGCGCTTCGTGGACGCGCGCGGCGCTCGACCGTTCCTGCTCGTCGCTCCCGAGGTCGTGACCTGTGGCGGCACGAGCGGCCAGACCTCTCCACCTCATTCGTACACCGACGCCGAATGGGCCCAGGCGCGCGCGCCGAAGGACTACGACTTCGATGACGCCGGCCTCGCCGCGGTGCTCGCCGAGGTGCACGCGAAGTGGGGAGGCGAGACGCGCGCGTACCTCACGGGATGGGAGGCCGGCGGTCACACGGTGTGGGCTCAGGCGTTGCGACGTCCGGAGCGTTGGCTGGGCGTGGCGCCGGTGACGCCGAATTATCAGGGGCGCGGCCTCGCGCCCGAGACTTTCTCTCGCGCACCCGAGCGCGCGACCCTGACCATTCAGACCTTCTTCTGCGGCGCGCCGCGAGGCGAGATCGCGGCCTCCGTGCCGCAGCTTCGCCAACAGGTCGACCGCGCGCTCGCCGATGCCCGCGCCCACGGCTTTGCCCCGGAGGCCGTTCGCGTCGTCGAGGGCGCCGACCACGGGCCGCTGGAAGGCGCGGTGCTCGCGTGGTTCGAGTCTCTGGAGCGCGCGCGGAATGCGCCCGCCGCGCAGAAGTAGGGAGTCGCCGGCTCACTTTGACAGGGTTCATCCTGTGACATAGTCTTTACGTATTGACTCCATCACATAACAACTCCAGCCTGCGGGAATCACGACCATGAACACACGGCCCGTTCGACTTGCTCTGGCGCTTGCCGCATCCTGGGGCGCCGCCCTGCCGGCCCGGGCGGCGGACGACGCGCAGCTCTACCGCGCCGCTATCGCCGCCGCCGATGCCACTCTGCGTCTCCACGACACCAAGGCGGCGAAGCGCTGGCTTGAGGAAGCGCCCAAGCCGCTCCGCGGTTTCGAATGGCGCTATCTGCGGAATCGCGTCGATGAGAGCGTCGCCTCCGCGGAGGCGGGTGCTGCCGTCAACGACGTCGCCGTGAGCGCCGATGGCACTCTTGTCGCCTCAACCGGTCGCGACGGTTCAGTGAAGATATGGGATGGGCGGACCCTCGCACCCCTGCGCTCGCTCGCCGGTCACAGTGCGGCGGCGTGGGGCGTCGCCTTTTCGCCGGATGGGAAACACCTGGCTTCCGGCTCGAGCGACGGAACGGCGCGAGTCTGGGACGTTGCTACCGGCGTTGAGGCGCGAAAACTCACGCCGACCGGTCGCGGCATCACCGGGGTGGCGTTCAGTCCGGATGGAAAATGGCTCGCCACGACCTCCTGGGATCGGTCCAGCGATCGCGGCGTGTGGGGTCTGGTCAGGATCTGGGATCCCCGGGACGGGCGTCTGGTTCACTCGATGGAGCACGGCGTGAAGCCGATCGTGACCGTGGCCTTCTCGCCCGACGGTTCGCTTCTCGCTGCGGGGACGTGGGACGACGACACCACCCTCTGGCGCACGAGCGACTGGACGAAGGCAAAGAAACTGCAACCGATCGAGAAGGAGCCTTACAAAGCGGTGCAGGGGATCGCGTTTTCACCCGACGGCTCGAAGCTGGTGGTTACCGCGAAGGACGGGGTCGTCCGGGTCTGGGATATCGCGGCGGGC
>CAZYEA010000074.1:5712-17593 GCA_964646485.1 uncultured Acidobacteriota bacterium | reverse complement strand
GGTGACCCCGCCTCCTTCGGAAAAGTCGAAGGCCGGAATCGCGCTGTAGCCGAAGAGCCAGAGCACCGCGGTATGGCCGAGCTCGTGCACCAGGGTGGTGATGGGGTGGAGGATGAATGAGAGGAAGGGGAAGAAGGTGAGGGCGAAGGCCATGGCGAGGCCGATGGCGGCGGCTCGCCAGCCGGCGTGAGGAACGCCGAGGGTCTCGGGTTCGGGCAGTTTCGGTGGATCCTGCCACGTCGGAGGTGCGGTGGCCGCGGGCCGGGTGGGAGTGAGCGGAGCGTCTCCGGCCGGTCGGGCGCGCCACTTCGAAAAGACGACGCCGCAGGCGGCACACTCCCGCGCTTCGCCTGGGGCCTCGGTGGAGCAGCGGGGACAGATCATGGTTAAGGTAGGGCGATTTGACCATCATCAGAGACGATTGCCGGGGACTCGACGCACACGATCCCCTCGCGCCGATGCGGCGCCACTTCGCCCTCAAGGCGGTGGATGAGCGGGCTCTCATCTACCTCGATGGGAATTCCCTGGGCGTCCTGCCTGAGACGACCGCGCCCCGCCTGCGCGAGGTGGTGGAAGACGAATGGGGTCGCGGCCTCATTCGCAGTTGGAACACCGCTTCCTGGATCACGATGTCGCAGCGGGTGGGCGACAAGATCGCGCCCCTCGTGGGTGCTCGCCGAGGCGAAGTCGTCGTCACCGACTCGACCTCGGTCAACCTCTACAAGGTGCTGAGCGCGGCCCTGGCCCTGGTGAGGGCTCACTCGGACGATCGGCGCGTCGTGGTGGCTGAGCGCACGGACTTTCCCACCGATCTCTATATCGCGGACACCCTGTGTCGGGAGCGAGGTTTCGAACTTGCTCTTGTCGACGTCGACGAAGGAGGCATCGCCTCGCGGCTCGATGATCGAGCGGCCGTCCTGCTTCTCACGCACGTGAATTACCGGACCGGACGCATGCACGACCTGGGCGAAGTCACTCGCGCGGCGCATCGAGCCCGGGCCCTGACGGTGTGGGACCTGTCGCATTCGGTGGGCGCCCTGCCGGTGGACCTTGGTGGCGGAGGCGATCCGGCCTCCGCGGCGGATTTCGCGGTGGGCTGCGGCTACAAGTACCTCAACGGCGGCCCGGGCGCGCCCGCCTTCCTCTGGGTTCATCCGCGTCACCTCGAACAGATGGACCGCGAGCAGATGCGGCAGCCGCTCTCGGGATGGCTCGGTCATGCGGCCCCCTTCGATTTCTCATCCGAGTATCGGCCCGCCGAAGGCATCGCCCGTTTCATCTGCGGAACGCCGCCGATTCTTTCGCTCTCGGCCCTCGAGTGCGGCGTCGACATCTTCCACGCCGTCGAGGCGTTCGGCGGCCTGCGCGCGGTGCGCGAGAAGTCGCTGGCCTTGACTCGCTTGTTCATGGACCTGGTCGAGGCGCGCTGCGCCGGTCATGGTCTGAGCGTCATCACCCCGCAAGAGCCGCAGGCGCGGGGAAGTCATGTCAGCCTGACTCACGAGAACGGTTACGCGATCGTCCAGGCCCTGATCGCCCGCGGGGTGATCGGAGACTTCCGTGCCCCGAATATCCTGCGCTTCGGCTTCACCCCGCTGTACACGAGGTTCGTGGATGTCTGGGACGCGGTCGACCGCCTGGCCGCGGTGCTGAAGAGCGGCGACTGGCGAAAGCCGGAGTTCAGCCTCCGCGCGGCCGTGACCTGAAGTCCCCGAACGTTCCGGGCCGGACCGCCGGGCTGGTGGCTAGAATCTTCCCCATGTTCCGACCTGCCCTGACCCTTGCTCTTCTCGGCCTTGGGGCCGCGGTGTCCGGCGCCGAGACTGCATCTTCGCGTCTCGTACGCGAGGTCGGCGACGCCTATCTTCAGATTCTGACCCGTGAGAATCCGTCGCGCCGCCTCAAGCTGGGTTTGCCCATCGAAAGGCTGCCCGACGTCACCCTGGCCGGCGAAGAGCGTGATGCGAAGGAGGCCGGCGACCTTCGGGCGCGGCTCGCAGCGGTGAGACGCGCCGACCTCAACCACGAGGAGAGTCTCTCCTTCGATGTGCTCACGCGGCAGCTGACCCTGCGGGTCGAGAGTCCGAAGAGTTTCTTCTACCGGTTTCAGGTGACGCCTTACCTCTCGCCGCTCAGCACGATTGGCCAGATCTTTGCGGCCCTGCCCCTCGGGACCGCCGCCGATCGCGAGCGATATCTGGCCCGGCTGGGGGAAGTGCCTTCGGTGGCCGATGCGATCGTGCGGAACCTTCAGGCCCAGGCTCTAAGAGGAATCCGGGTTCCCAGGCCCGAACTGGATCAGGTGGACGGATTCTTGAAGGCGTTCGCGATGACGGGCGAAGCCAGTCCATTCCGGCCCAAACCGGCGCGACTGGGTTCGACCCCCGAAGCGGACCGCGTGGGTTTTCTGAAGTCGGTCGATTCGGTCATCGAGGGGGGCGTCGCACCCGCCATCCGCGTGCTTGCGGCCTCGGTCTCCGGCGACTACCGCGCGAAAGCTCCCGAAGGCGTCGGCCTCAAGCAGTTCCCGGGCGGTCTCGCCGCCTATCGCGACTTCGTGAAGTATCACACCACCATGGATGTGACGCCTGAACAGGTTCACGAGATCGGCCTCAAGAACGTCGCGCGCATCTCCTTCGAGATGACGAAGATCCGCGATGAGCTTGGATTCAAGGGCACGGCCGCCGAGTTCAAGGCCTCCCTGCGCGCGAACCCGCGCCTTCTTCCGAAGGCCGCCGAAGAGATCGGCGAGCGCCTCATGAGCTACATCACGCGCATCGAGCCCGCGGTCGATCAGTACTTCGGCCGCCGACCCAAGGCCCCCTACGGAGTCAAGCGGCTCGATCCCCAGCTCGAGCCCGGCCAGACCTTCGGGTACTACCAGATTCCCACCGCCACCGAGCCCCGCGGCCTGTACAACTACAACGGATCGAGCCTTCCTGACCGGTCCCTGCTCAACGCCGGCGCGCTCATCTATCACGAGCTCGTTCCCGGCCATCACTTCCAGATCAACCTCGCCTTCGAGAACCCGAGGATTCCCGAGTTTCGCCGCGAGTCATTCGACACCGCCTTCACCGAAGGCTGGGGCGAGTACGCGGCCGGCCTCGCCGGTGAGATGGGGATGTACCAGGATCCGTACGACCGCTACGGCCGGCTGGCCATGGAAATGTTCGTCTCCATAAGGCTCGTGGTCGATACCGGCATGAACGCGCTCGACTGGTCGCGCGATCGGGCCATCGCTTACATGAAGGAGAACGCGATGGAATCCGACACCCAGATCCTGAGCGAGACGCTTCGCTATTCGTGCGATCTTCCCGGCCAGGCCCTGGCCTACAAGATGGGGGCGATGCGCATCCTGGAGCTTCGCGAGAAGGCTCGGGCGGCCCTGGGGCCGAAGTTCGACATCAGGAAGTTCCACGACTGGATCCTGGCGAGCGGCTCCCTGCCCATGACCACGCTGGAGCGCCATGTCGAGACTTTCATCGAGGAGGCGAGGGCGCAGGAGGCGCGGTGACTCCGGGTTCGACTCCCTCCCTCGCGATGACGGCGGCGCGGTGGTCAAGCCCGCCGTTCGCATGAGCCCCGGTGCTCGCCGGAATCATGGTGGCGGGAGGGCGATATCCTTGAGCCTCTTCGATCACAAAGAAAGGACCAAGAAAATGATTCGCCCCGCCTCCGTCCTCATCCTCGCCGCCTTCGCGGTCTCCGCTTCCGCGGAGGACCTCACCATCACCTTGAAGTCGTCGGATGGCGCCACCGCCACCCACTACTACACCAAGGACCGGATCCGCATGAACAACGGCAAGACCGACACCATGATGGACTTCGCCTCCGGGAAGATCACCATGATCGACAACCAGAAGAAGGAGTACTCGGAGATGACGGTGGCCGAGATCGATGCGGCCATGCAGGGGATGGCGGCACAGATGGAGCAGGCCATGGCCAACATTCCGCCCCAGATGCGCGAGAAGATGGCGGGCCTGATGGGCGGGGCCGCCTCCGAGGTCACGGTGACGAAAGGCGCCACCAAAACGATCGCGGGCTACCCCTGCCAGATCTACACCATCACCATGGGGAAGAACCTCACCCAGGAGTCGTGCAACACCACCGCTCTGACGCCGCCCTTCGATCCCGCGAACTTTCAGAAGCTCTCGCGCGTGACCATTCCCATGATGCAGGGCATGGACAAGATGGTGAAGAAGATGGCCGAGATCCAGGGCATCTCCCTCATGAATCACACCGCGGTCAGCATGATGGGCCGGACGACCGACACCTCGACCGAGGCCACCGAAGTGAAGAAGGGCGCGGTCGCGGCGGACGTCTTCGCGCCGCCTTCGGGCTACAAGCTGGTGGAGTCTCCGCTCAAGAAGATGGGAAAGATGGGCCGCTAGATGGCGCGTCTTCCCGTGGTGTTCGTGGGCCACGGCTCGCCCATGAACGCCATCGAGGACAACCAGTGGAGCCGCGGCTTTCGCGATCTTGGATCGCGTCTGCCGCGGCCGTCCGCCATTCTTGCCGTCTCGGCGCACTGGTACATTCGCGGCACCGCGGTGACCGCGAACGACTTTCCCCCCACCATTCACGACTTCGGTGGGTTTCCCGAGCCGCTCTACGAGGTTCAGTACCTCGCCAAGGGGGATCCCGATCTCGCTTCCAGAGTGGCCGAACTGCGCGCGCCCGACATGGTGACCCGCAGCCTTGACTGGGGCCTCGATCATGGGACGTGGTCGGTGCTGCTCCACATGTGGCCGCGCGCGGACGTGCCGGTGGTGCAGCTCAGCATCGACGGCCGCCTCCCGGTGTCGCGCCACGCCGAGATCGGCCGGTCGCTTTCGCCTCTGCGTGATGAAGGGGTCCTCATCCTGGGCAGCGGCAACGTGGTCCACAACCTCGGTGACGCTTTCGGAAGAATGCGCGCGGGCGAGCACAGCACCCCCGACTGGGCGACGGACTTCGACAACGACGTGGTGCGAGGTCTCGAGGAACACGACCTCGACGCTCTCGCCGGGCTGGTCGAGTCGCCCGCGGGACGGAAGGCGCATCCGACACCCGAGCACTATCTGCCTCTCCTCTATGTCGCGGGGGCGGCGGGCCAGGACGCGGTGAGTTTCCCCATCACCGGTTTCGACCTCGGGTCCCTGTCCATGCGCTCGGTGGTGTTCGGCGGCTGAGTCCGACTGGGGTCCCTGCCTTTCTGTAGGATGGCGGGAATGCCCGAGTCTCCGAAGAACGACCTCGTCCGAGGTCTGTCCGCGACCGACGCCACTCTCATCACCATCGGCTCGGTTCTTGGCACCGGAGCCTTTCTCACCACCTCGGACATGGCGAGGGCCATGCCTCATGCCGGGCTGATCCTTCTCGCCTGGATCCTGGGCGGCGTGCTCACCATCACCGGCGCCCTCACCTACGCCGAACTCGGGACGATGATGCCGCGCGCGGGCGGGCCATACCATTTCCTGAAGGAGGCCTACGGGCCGGTGTTCGGGTTCCTCAAGGGGTGGGTGGACTTTCTCGTCATCATGTCCGGCGGAATCGCCACTATCGCCGTGGGCTTCGGCGAGTACGTGGGATCGTTCGTGCCGTTCTTCTCCACCCGGAACGTGCTCCTAGGCGCCGACGTGTTCGGCCATCCCTGGAAGCTCACCGGCGGTGCTCTGGCCGGAGTCCTCGCGGTGGTGTTCTTCACGATCACGAGCGTCATCGGCCTTCGCGAGAGCGCTGTGCTCCAGAACGTTCTCACCGTGCTCAAGGTCGGAGCCATGGTGGCCCTCGCCCTTCTCGGTCTTCTGGTCGTCCCCGTGACCTCGCCCGACTTCGTCTCGGGGGCCCTGCCCCTCTCCCTCGCCTCCGCTTTCGGTGTCGCCATGATCGGCGTGCTGTGGACATTCGACGGCTGGTACGCCGTCACCTACCTCGGCGGCGAGATGAAGGAGCCCGGGCGCGACCTTCCCCGGGCCATGGTCCTTGGCGTGGCCGTGGTGACCCTTCTCTACCTGGCCCTGAACGTCGTGTACCTGCGCGCCGTCCCGGTGTCGGAGATGCCGGATCATCCCCGCATCGCGGAGGCCGCGGCCATCGCTCTCTTCGGCGCGGGAGCGGGCAAGCTCGTCTCGGCCGCGGTGATGGTGTCGGCCTTCGGCTGCATCGGCTCGTCCGTTCTCTACTCCACCCGAACCTATCTGCCCATGGCGCGCGACGGCGCCTTCTTCAAGTCGCTTGCCTACGTCCACCCGAAATGGCGCACGCCCATGGCCTGCATCCTCGCCCAGGGAGGGTGGACGGTGCTGCTCACCATCTCCGGCACCTACGAAGCGCTCTACACCTACGTGATCGTGATCGCCTTCCTCTTCCACGCCGCCATCGGCGCCGCCGTCTTCATCCTCCGCGCGCGAGAGCCGGAGTGGCCGAGGCCCTATCGCGTGAGCGGGTACCCGGTCGTGCCCATGATCTTCATCCTGACCTCTCTCGCCTTCGTGCTCAATTCGTTGATCGAGCGGCCGATCGAGTCTCTCCTCGGATGCGGCATCACCCTGCTCGGCCTGCCCGCTTACTGGTACTGGCGCAGAGCCGCGCGCCCCGCCTGAGCGCCTGGCCTCCCGAGGGGCGTTCCTCAAATAGTTGGGAACCGTAAGCGAATCCGCGGCGTCTCATAGTGCAGACGCGCGGTTTCCCCATTCCGACGAAGCCGCCCCTTGCGGGAGCAGACCCGATGTTCAACATATTGATCCTGGCGGCCGTGGCGTGGGCGAATCCCGCCGGTCAGCCCGAGGCGCTCGCCGAGGCCCTCAATCAGGTGAAGGCGGTGCGGATCGAGGGAGGCATCACGGTCGACGGCAAGCTCGATGAGCCCGCCTGGGACAAAGCACCCCCGCACACCGGTTTCACCCAGCGCGACCCCAACGAAGGCGAGCGTTCCACCGAAGAGACGCACGTGCACGTGCTCTACGACGACGACGCCATCTACATCGGCGCGCGCCTTAAAGATTCGCACCCGAAGGACATCAAGGCGCTTCTGGGCCGACGCGACTCCGACCTCACGTCCGACTCGTTCACCGTCTACCTCGACTCCTACAACGACAAGCGCACCGGCTTCTACTTCGGCATCTCCGCGGGCGGCACGCTGTCCGACGGAACCCTCTTCAACGACGACTGGGACGACGATTCCTGGGACGGCATCTGGGAAGCGAAGGCGCGGCAGGACGATGGGGGATGGACGGCCGAGCTCCGCATACCCCTCTCGCAGCTCCGCTTCAAGCAGGAAGACGAAGCGCGATGGGGAATCAACTTCAAGCGCGCCATCACCCGCACCAACGAGCAGGCCTACGCGGCCCTGCGCCCGAAGAAGGCAAGCGGCTTCGTCTCGCGCTTCCTCCCCCTCGTGGGACTGCAGGGGCTGCAGCCGAAGCGCCGCCTGCTGGTGACGCCCTACACCACCGCGAAGACCCACACCTCTCCCGCGGTCGCCGGGGACCCCTTCAACGACGGACGCAACAGCAACCTGGCGCTCGGGGCCGACTTCAAGGTCGGCCTCGGCTCGAACCTCACCCTCGACGCGACTTTGAATCCGGACTTCGGCCAGGTGGAAGTGGACCCCGCGGTGGTCAATCTCTCGGACGTGGAGTCGTTCTTCAACGAGAAGCGCCCGTTCTTCATAGAAGGAGCCGGCACCTTCGATTTCGGCTGGGGCGGAGCGTCCAACAACATGAGCTTCAACTTCTCGAACCCGAACCTCTTCTATTCGCGCCGCATCGGCCGCAGCCCTCAGGGTGCGCCCGGGTCCGCCGACTACGCGCGCGTGCCCGGCGGCGTCCGCATCGATGCCGCGGCCAAGATCACGGGCAAGGTGGGCGGAGCCTGGAACGTGGGGGCGCTCCATGCCTTCACCGGGGAAGCCAACGCGGACCTTGTGAACGCCGGGCGCTTCAGCCAGTCCGTGGTCGAGCCGCGCGCCACGTACAGCGTGGTCCGCGCGCAACGCGACTTCAACCACGGG
Organism: uncultured Acidobacteriota bacterium; assembly: GCA_964646485.1. Lineage (GTDB taxonomy): Bacteria > Acidobacteriota > Vicinamibacteria > Fen-336 > JAGNNV01 > JAGNNV01. The sequence goes on along the minus strand of CAZYEA010000074.1, from coordinate 9,600 downwards.
CGCCAGGGTTTCGGTTTCATCGGCACCCTCGTCAATCGGGATCTCGCCGGCACTGGACTCGAGGACCAGTTGAGTCGCCGGGCCACGTCCTTGGGGGTCGATGGGTGGACGACCCTCGGCCGCGGGAAAGACAACGAGAGGATCTGGGCGCTCACCGGCCGGTTCGCGGTCTCGAACCTTACCGGCACCGCTGCCCGGCTCGACACCGTCCAGCGCTCTTCGCAGCACTACTTCCAGCGCCCCGACGCGAAGCGCATGAGGCTCGACCCTTCGGCCACCTCCCTGTCGGGATACACCTTCCGCCTGGCCCTCAATCGTGAGAAAGGGCCGATCCTCTTCAATAGCGCCATCGGTGCGACCTCGCCCGGCTTCGACTCCAACGATGCCGGCATCACCTCCCGCACCGACCAGATCAACGGACACATCGCGGGCGGGTACCGCTGGACGGAGCCCGGGAAGATCTTCCGCAATGGCGGGCTGCAGGGCGGGCTGTTCCGCACCAACGACTTCGACGGCAACAAGACTTCGGTGGGCCTCTTCACCTGGTACTGGGCGAGTTTCAAGAACTACTGGGGCTTCGAGGGGAGCTTCTTCGGCAATCCCGAGAGCATCTCCACCACCCAGACCCGCGGGGGCGTCGCCATGCTGCGGCCCGCCGTTCTCAGTTGGGACCTGAGCATGAACTCCGACAACCGCAAGAGCGTGACCTTGCGGGTGGGCGTGCGCGGGGGCGCCGGGAAGCGCGGATCGAGCCGCAGCCGCGGCGGCTGGGCCTCGGTGGACTGGAAGCCGGCGCCCAAGCTGTCGATCAGCCTGAGCCCGGACTATCAGCTTCAGGAAAACGGCGCGCAGTTCGTCGCCAATATCGAAGACGCCGCGGCCGCCGCCACGTTCGGCACGCGCCATGTCTTCGCGCACTTGAAGCAGGAGACCTTCTCCGCGGGGGTCCGCCTCAACTGGACGTTCACCCCCACCCTCAGCCTGCAGACCTACATCCAGCCCCTCATCTCCTCGGGGGCCTACACGAATTTCGGAGACCTGGCCCGGCCGCGTTCCTACGAGTTCAACCGCTACGCCGCGGGGGTTCTCCCGGAAGGTGTCGACGAGCCCGACTTCACTTTCAAGTCGATCCGCGGGAACGCGGTCCTGCGTTTCGAAGTGCGGCCGGGGTCGTCCGCCTACTTCGTGTGGACTCAGAACCGCCAGGATTCGGACCCGAACGCGGACTTCCGCTTCGGCCGCTCCTTCTCGAACCTTCTCGAAGCGAAGGCCGACAACATCTTCCTCGTGAAGTTCGCCTTCGGCTGGAGCAGCTGATACTGCAAGCGGTCAGCCCGCGGGCGCTATACACTCGTCCGCCGGACCATGGCGACGATCGAGTTCAAGCTCAACGGCCGAGACGTGCGAGTCGAGCCTCGCGAAGGCGAGTCCCTCCTCGAGACCCTGCGCGAGCGCTGCGGCATACGCTCCACCAAGGACGGCTGCTCGCCCCAGGGCCAGTGCGGATGCTGCCTCGCCATCGTGGGCGGGCGCGCGGTCACCACGTGCGCGATGCCGGCGGTCAAGGCCGCGGGAGAGGAGATCCTCACCCTCGAGGGCCTGAGTGACGATGAACGCACACAGATGACCGATGCCTTCGTCGCGGCCGCGGGGCTTCAGTGCGGTTTCTGCATTCCCGGCATCATGGTCCGCACGAAGCACCTCCTCGACAAATCGCCCGACCCCTCGCGCGCCGAGATCGCGAAGGCCATCGACGTTCACCTGTGCCGCTGCACCGGGTACGTGAAGATCATCGACGCCGTACAGCTTCTGGCTCGGACGCGCCGGGGCGAGGCGTCGACGAAGCCCCGGTACGAGGGCGGTGTCGGCGCGCGGGTGGCGCGCTATCGCGGCGCCGACCTCGCCCTGGGGGCGCGGCCTTACGTGGCCGACCTCCGCCGCGAGGGCATGCTTTTCGGGGCGTTCACCCTCTCCGCCCATCCGCGGGCGAAGGTTCTCCGCATCGACACCTCCCGAGCTGCCGCCCTCTCCGGTGTGGTCGCGGTGGCCACCTTCCGCGACGTCCCCGGCGAGCGCTGGTACGGCCTGATCAAGCAGGACTGGCCGGGCTTCGTCGCCCTTGGCGAGGAGGTGCGTTATGTGGGCGATGTGATCGCCGCGGTCGCCGCGGTCGATGCCCACACCGCGCGCATAGCCGCCGATCTGGTGGAAGTCGAATACGAAGTTCTGCCCGCGGTGACGTCGTGCGAGGCGGCGCTCGCCCCCGGCGCGCCCCAGGTCAATCCCGCGTATCCAAACGTGCTGTCCCACACGAAGATCCGCCGCGGCGATGTCGAGGCCGCACTCGCGAAGAGCGCCCACGTGGTGAGCGGGACCTGGTCGACCCAGCGCATCGAGCATCTCTTCCTCGAGCCCGAGAGCGCTCTGGTCGAACCCGGCGAACGGCCGGGGACGTTCAAGCTCTATTCGCAAGGGCAGGGAGTCTTCGACGATCGGCGACAGTGCGCTTCCTTCCTGGGCATTCCCGAGGAGGACCTCGCGGTGGAACTGGTGCCCAACGGCGGCGCCTTCGGCGGCAAGGAAGACATGTCGGTCCAGTCGCAAACCGCGTTGCTCTCGAAGATGACCGGCCGCCCCGTCCTGACCACGCTCACGCGCGAAGAGTCGGTCCGCCTCCATCCCAAGCGCCACCCCATCACGATGACGTACACGGTGGGGTGCGACGCGGATGGCCATCTCACCGCGGTCAAGGCCCACATGGTGGGCGACACCGGCGCTTATGCCTCGGTCGGGGCCAAGGTGCTCGAACGCGCGGCCGGCCACGCGTGCGGCCCCTACCGCGTCCTCAACGTTCACGTCGACGCCATCGCCGCGGTCACGAACAATCCGCCCTGCGGGGCCATGCGCGGCTTCGGGGCGAACCAGGCCTCGTTCGCGATCGAAGGCTGCATGGATCTCCTCGCCGCCGAGGTTGGCCTCGACGGCTGGGAGATGCGCTTCCGCAACGCCGTCGACATCGGCGACACCTTCGCCTCGGGCCAGGTGTTCGAGAAGTCGATCGGCATCAAGAAGACGCTCCTCGCGGTGAAGGACGCGTACTACTCCGCCCGGGCCGAAGGTCGTGCCGTGGGCATTGGCTGCGGTCTCAAGAACAGCGGCATCGGGAACGGCGCGGTCGAGTGGGGCAAGGCGCGGCTGGTGGTAGAGGCGGACGGCACCATCTCCCTCTACAACGGCTACACCGAGATGGGTCAGGGCCTGCTCACCGTGCTCACCCAATTCGCGGCCGAGGTCACCGGGTTGTCTCCCCAGGTCTTCCGACCCAAGGTCGATTCGACCTTCGCGCTCGGGTGCGGCCAGACCACGGGCTCACGCGCGACGCTCTTCGGCGGGAACGCGGTGAAGAGCGCCGCCGCCCATCTGCGGGCCGCCCTCGACTCCGGTCGCACCCTCGCTCAGATGGCGGGTGAGGTCTTCGCGGCCGACGTGAAAGTCGATGACACCACCGCACCCGGCGCCCCGGTGGAGAAAGTGAAGACCCACACCTCCTTCGGCTTCGCCACCCAGGTCTGCATCCTCGACGGTGCGGGCCGGGTCGACCGCTTCATCGCCGCCCACGATGTCGGCCGCGCCGTCAATCCGAGTTTGTGCGAAGGACAGATCGAGGGCGCTATCCACATGGGCCTCGGCTATGCCCTCACCGAGGATCTGCCGTGCGAGAACGGGTGGCCGGTGACCGACAAACTGCGCCAGCTCGGGGTGCTCCGCGCGCGGGACATGCCGACGGTCGAGGTGATCATGGTGGAGGAGCCCGAGCCCGAGGGTCCGTTTGGAGCCAAGGGCGTGGGTGAGATCGCCAGCATCCCCACCACGCCGGCCATCACCAAC
>CAZYEA010000074.1:0-5702 GCA_964646485.1 uncultured Acidobacteriota bacterium | reverse complement strand
AAGGGCGTGGGTGAGATCGGCCTCGTTCCCACCGCGGGTGCGGTTGCGGGAGCGCTCGCCGCCTTCGATGGAGTGCGTCGATACGCTCTGCCCATGAAGGACTCGCCCGCCTCCAAAGCCATGAGCGTCGGTCGGATCAAGGCGGCGGGCAGGTGAGCGCAAAGGGCTTCGTCAACGCTCACACCCACATCTACAGCGGCCTCGCTCCCTTCGGCATGCCCGTGCCACGGACGCCGCCCGCGACCTTTCTCGACATCCTCGAGCAGGTCTGGTGGCGGCTCGATCGCGCGCTCGACGCGAAGTCGCTCGCGGCGAGCGCCGAACTGTACGTCGCCGAGGCCACCGCGCTTGGAACCGCGGGACTGATCGACCATCACGAGTCGCCGAACTTCATCGAGGGTTCGCTCGACCTCCTCGCCGAGGCCTGCGAGCGCTTCTCCATGCCCGCCATCCTTTGTTACGGAGCCACCGAGCGTAATCACGGCGCGGGCGAGGCCCGGCGCGGACTGGGCGAATGCCGGCGCTTCGCGCGCGCGAACCGCAGCCGCCTCATCCGCGCCGCGGTCGGCCTTCACGCTTCCTTCACCGTCTCCGATGACACCATCCGCGAGGCCGCGGCTCTGGCCCGCGACTTCGGCACCGTCCTTCACGTGCACGTCGCCGAGGATCAGGCCGATGTCGACGATGCGCGGGAACGCGGATACAAAGGCGTGATCGACCGCTTCTCCCGCCTCGAGGCCATGGTGCCGGGCTCCATCTTCGCCCACGGCGTGCATCTCACCGAGGCCGAGGTGCGGGCCTGTGAGGACGCCTCGATCTGGCTCATCCAGAATCCGCGATCGAACCGCGGCAATCGGGTGGGCTATCCGATGGCCCTTCAGGCCTCGGGCCGTGTGGCCCTGGGCACCGATGGGTATCCCTCCGCGATGATCGACGAGGCGGGCGCGCTTCGGGAGGAGGCGGGGAGGCACGGTGACGATCCCGATCGGACGTCGGCCCGCCCCGGCGCCGGCGCCACCCTCCTCATGGAACGCTTCGGCGAGGCGGTAGCACCTCCAGGCGTCGCGGCTCGCGAGCGCGCCGCCGAGCTGCTGCCTGAGATAAAGGTCCGGGCAGCTGAAGAGGCCGGGGCTTTGTGGGCCCGCATGGAGTCGAAGGCCCGCTACTCGTAGCGGAGCGCCACCACCGGATCGACCCGCATGGCCCGGCGCGCCGGGATGTAGCAGGCGAGAAGAGCGACTCCTCCGAGCAGGCCCGAAACGCCCAGGAAGGTCAGCGGATCCCAGGCTCTCACCCCGTAGATGAGTTGGGCGATGAAGCGGGTCAGGGCGAGAGCGGCGATGAGACCGGTGACGACACCGATCCCCGCGATCCTCATCCCATCGCTCAGGACCATGCGCAGCACGTCCCGGCCGGAAGCGCCGAGGGCCGCCCGGATCCCGATCTCGTGGGTGCGTTGAGCGGTGAGATAGGAGATCACCCCGTAGATCCCGATGGCGGAGAGAGCGAGGGCCAGGGCCGAGAAGGCGCTCAGCAGAATCATGGCGAGCCTTTGCGAGGCGACTGACCGTGCGACGATCTCCTCCATCTCCCGGACTCCGTAGATGACCGTGCTCGGGTCCGCTTTCTGCGCGGCCGCCCGGATGGCCGCGGTGACCCCCAGCGGAGCCGCACTCGTGCGCGCCACGTACCCCGAGCCGCTCGAGAGCAGCGGCCAGAAGCGGTCCGGCACCTGGTAGACGGAGAGGTAGAGCTGCGCCTGAAGAGTCTCGTGCTTCGTGTCGCCGAGGCCCCAATGCTCGACGTGGCCGACCACCCCCACGATTTCCACCTTCATGTCCAGGAGGCCGACGTTGAGCCTTCGGCCCACCGGGTCGATGCCGGGGAAGTACTTCCGCGCAAAGGCCTCGTCGATCACCGCGGCCTGCGGCGCGTGCTCATCGTCGCGCACGTTCAGGAAACGACCGCGGCGTACTGGAATGCGCATGGCCTCCTGGTAGGGCGGAGTGACGAGGTAGAAGAGCGCGAAGGTCATGTCGTTCTGATTCGCGGGCGGAGTTTCGCCCTCGGGCCAGAACGGCACTTCGGAGTCTCCGGTCATGGGCAGGCTTCCCCCGATCGTCCCCACCGCTTCCACCCCCGGCACACCCGAGAGGTGAAGTTCGGTGGCGCGATAGCGCGCGCGCAGTTCGTCCGCGGTGGTTCCCGGATTCGCGGTCACCGAGGTCGCGAAAGTGAGGACGTGCCGAGGATCGAAACCGGGATCCAGACCCCACAGCGCGGCCAGGCTTCGAATCATCAGGCCGGCGCCGATGAGAAGCACCAGGGCCATCGCCACTTCGAACACCACGAAGACGCTCTGCAGGCGATGCCGCGCGAGGCTCGAGCCGCGGGCGCCCTCCTTCAGGGTCTCGCTCAACTGGGGCCGCAGCATCTTGAGCGCGGGGGCGAGGCCGAAGACGATGCCGGTGAGAACGGAAGCCACCAGAGTGAATGCCAGCACCCGCGAGTCGAGGGCGATCTCGTCGGCCCGGGGCAGCGCGTCGCCAAGGCCGGTCACGATCAGGGAGAGGGAGAGTCGCGCCAGGAGCAGGCCAAATGCCCCTCCGATCATTCCCAGGATCACGCTCTCGGTGAGGAGCTGGCGCATCACCCGCGAAGGACTGGCCCCAAGAGATAGGCGGATGGCGAACTCGCGGGTTCTCCCGGTCGACCGGGCCAGAAGGAGGTTGGAGACGTTGGCGCACGCGATGAGCAGCACGAACCCGACCGCGCCGAGGAGCATGAGCAGGATGCCGCGCACGTCGCCCACCACGTCCGTCTTGAGTGGAACCATGGTGATGCCCGTGCCCTGATTGACGTCGGGATAGGCCGCGGCGAGATTGCGGGCGACCGCGTCCATGTCCGCCTCGGCCTGGGCGGGAGTGACGCCTGGCTTGAGGCGGCCCACCGAGTTCGTGCCCATGCCGATGCGCCGGTCGCGGAAGGTTGGATCCGCCCATTGACCGATCGGCACATAGACATCCGAGGGGCTGATTCCGGGGATGCGGCCCGGAGCCACCCCCACCACCGTGTGCGGACGGCCGTTCAGGACCACGGACCTTCCAACCACGTCCCTGGACGAGCCGAACCTGCGCTTCCACAAGCCGTCGCCCAGGATGGCGACGGGCTCGGCTCCCACCTGGTCTTCGTCGATCCGGAAACCGCGGCCGATCAGGGGCTGCAGGCCGTAGGCCTCGAAGAACTCGGCTGAGATCATGTGAGCATGGAGTCGCTCGGGTTCGCCTTCGCCGGTGAGGTTGTAGTCGTCGGATCGGAAGGCGGCGAGGGAGGCGAAGGACCGGTTCTGCTTCTGCCAGTCGAGGAAGTTCAGGTAGGTGATGGAGCTTCGCGAGAAGGTCGCCGTCTTCGTATAGACCGCGAAGAGACGATCGGGCTCGGGGAAGGGCAGCGGGTTCAGGAGGACGCCGTTCACCACGGAAAAGAGCGCGGTGTTGGCGCCGATCCCGAGGGCGAGGGTCACAATCGCCACGGTCGCGAACCCCCGATTGTGGCGGAGCACGCGTAGTGAAAGCCGGATGTCTTGCCAGAGATCGCTCATCGGACCCTCCAAGGCGGGCGCTTGATGGGCGGCCGCGCTGCTCTCTGTATTACGACGCGGCCCGCGCCTTGGTTCCACCCGAAAAGCCCCCGAAATCAGCCTCCCTGAGAGTCCTGATGCAAATGCACTGCCGAACGGGCATGTGCGCCTCTAGACTGGAACCCTCCATGAGTCGCCCAGCCCTGCAAACCGCGATCGTCGATCGCGTGGTCCGTGATCGCACCTTGGCCCTATTCCGCGAGCGCCGGATCGTACTGCCGACCCTGTCGCAGCTCGCCCGGCCCGACACCATTCCCGCTCCGATCATGCGCGCTCTGACCTCGATCGATCCCGACGCGGAAGCGCCCCTCAATCTCTTCCGGGTTCACTGGCACAACGGCGCTGACCGGAAGTCGCGGGTCGCGGTTCCCGATCACGTCGTCCTCCCGAGCGCCCTCACCGGGGTCGAGAGTCCCATCATCGTGGCCTTCGGCAACCGTTTCCCCATGATCCGAGCCCACAAGGTCCTCGCCGCCTACGGCTGCCTGGTGCCGCGTCTTCTGACCGGGCAGTTCGATCCCACGCGCCATCGCGCGGTGTGGCCGTCGACCGGCAACTACTGCCGGGGCGGGGTCGCTATCTCCCGCATCCTCGGCTGCCGCGGCGTCGCCGTGCTCCCGGAGGGGATGAGCGAGGAGCGATTCGAATGGCTCGAGAGGTGGGTGAGCGATCCGGGCGACATCATTCGCACCGTGGGGACGGAGAGCAACGTCAAAGAGATCTATGACAAGTGCGCCGAACTGGACGCCGATCCGGGCAACGTCATCTTCAACCAGTTCTCGGAGTTCGCGAATCATCTGATCCATCTCCACGTCACCGGCCCTGCCCTGGAGCGGGTGTTTCTGGCGGCGCAGACCATGAGCCCGCACCTCCGGCTCGCCGCCTTCATTTCCGCCACGGGCTCGGCGGGCACCCTCGGCGCGGGCGACTTCCTGAAGGACCAATACGACGCGCGCATCGTGGCCGCCGAAGCCCTCGAGTGTCCGACCATGCTCTACAACGGCTTTGGCGAGCACAACATCCAGGGCATCGGCGACAAGCACATCCCGTTCATCCACAATGTGGCCAACACCGACGTGGTGGTGGCGGTGTCCGATCGTGCCACCGACGAGTTGAACGTGGTCTTCAACACCGCCGCCGGCCGCACGGCGCTCGCGGCCCGCGGCGTGTCCGACGAGGTGATCGCGGCCCTGCCCCATTTCGGCTTCTCCAGCATCTGCAACGTGATCAGCGCGATCAAGACCGCGAAGCGCCTCGGCCTGGGCAAGGATGACGCTCTCCTCACCGTGGCCACCGATGGCGCGGAGCTCTACACCACCGAGGTCGACAAAGCGGTGGCGCGCCGGTTCGAGGGGGTCTTCGATCACGATGCCGCCGAACGCGCCCTCGACCGTCACCTCCAGGGCGCCTCGACCGAGCACACTCTCGCCCTGGCCCCGCGCGATCGCGATCGGATCTTCAACCTCGGCTACTTCACCTGGGTCGAGCAGCAGGGCGTCTCCCTGGCGGATTTCGAGCGGCGGCGCAGCCAGTCGTTCTGGCGCGACCTGCGTTCGGCCATCCCGGTGTGGGACGAAATGATCAACGCGTTCAACGCGGAAGCGGGCCTCACCCTCCCGTCGTGATCTCGCCTCTGTCCCTCGTCTGCGGAGGCTGTGCCGCCGTCGTGGACGGGCCCCTGCCTTTCCGGTGTCCCGCCGCGGGGAGCGACGGCCGCGACCACGTCCTTGCCCGCGTGCGTCCCGGCCTCGAGGTTGCGGTGAGCGAGGGCGATCCTCATCCCTTCGTACGCTATCGGCGCCTGCTGCACTCCTGGCAGATGGCGCAGGCCGCGGGCTTCGAGGACGCGGACTACGTAGCCCTGGTGCGCGGCCTGGATCGCGAGGTGGCCGCGATCGACGGTCACGGCTTTGCCATCACGCCTTACCGCGCCGTCCCGAAGGTGGCGAAGACCCTCGACCTCAAAGCCGACGGCCTCTGGATCAAGGACGAGACGGGGAGCGTCGCCGGGTCACACAAGGCCCGGCACCTGTTCGGCCTCGCCCTGAGCCTCGAGGTCGCG
>CAZYEA010000073.1:12577-17607 GCA_964646485.1 uncultured Acidobacteriota bacterium | reverse complement strand
CTCATGAATCTGATCGGTTGCCTCGACACCCCCAGTTCCGGCACCTACATGCTCTCGGGCGACAACGTGGCCGGCCTCGACCGCAACCAGCTCGCCGAGGTCCGCAACAAGCGCATCGGCTTCGTGTTTCAGAGCTTCAACTTGCTGCCCTACGCCACCGCCCTCGAGAATGTGGCCCTGCCCCTGCTCTTCGCGGGCGTGCCCGACAAGAAGCGGAACGAGCGCGCGAAGGAGATGCTCGAGCGGGTTGGCCTCGGGGAGCGCATCGACCACAAGCCGACCGAGCTGTCCGGCGGCCAGATGCAGCGCGTGGCCATCGCGCGCGCCCTCGCGAACAACCCCGCGATCATCCTGGCCGACGAACCCACCGGCAACCTCGATTCCGCGTCCGGGCACGCCATCGCCGATCTCTTCGGCGAACTCCACGCCGCCGGCCAGACCATCGTGATGATCACCCACGATAGCGGGCTCGCGAAGATCGCCTCGCGCAGCGTCCACATCCGTGACGGCGAGATCGTGGGCGACACCGGCGCGCGGGCCGCGGCCTAGTTCGAAGGAGCAGTGCGGAACCGGCTCGGCGCCACGCCCGTTTCCCGCCTGAAGAAGCGCGCGAAGTAGGCGGGGTCCTTGAAGCCGAGGGAGTAGGCGACCTCGGCGGCGGCCGCGTCCGTATGCAGCAGCTGCCGCTTCGCTTCGAGGGCGATCCGCTCGCGGATCACGATGCCCGCGCTGCGCCCGAGATGACGGCGCGCGAGGTGGTTGAGGTGGCCGACCGTGACCTTCAGCCGCCGTGCGTAGGCCGCGGGCCGGTGGTTTTCGCGGAAGTGGAGCTCGATGAGGCGGCGGAGGCGGAGGGCGATGGCGTTCTCCCGCGGGGCCTCGCGCGCGCGGGCCTCAAAGGCGCGTGAAAGCTGGATGAGCAGCTCGTAGAGCGCCGCGCGTAGCGCGTGCGGCGAGTCGGCCCGCAGTTTCCGGATTTCCCGCTGCATGGCCCGCAGGCGCGCGGCCAGGGCGGTCGCCTCGGCGGGACTGAGGGAGAGATGAAGGTCTCCGCGGTCGCGATGAAAATAGGGCAGAGTGAAGAGGAACAGAGGATCCTTGAAGAAGTCCTCCACGAAGTCGGCGGTGAAGAACAGGCACAGCCCGTCGAGGTTCCTGGTGAGCCACTGTCGCGGCTGTCCCGGGCTGGTGAAGAAGACGGTCCCTGGACGCACCGCGTAGGTGCTGCCTTCGAGGGTCAGGGTGCCGCGGCCGCGGGTCACGAGGAAGATCTCGTAGAACGAGAGCACGTGGGGCGCGCCCTGGGTGTCGAAGCTGCGGACGCCCGCGGTGCGGATGACGTCTATGAGCAGTTCACGACCGTATTTCGTACGGTGGAATTCAATGGTCCGAATCTTCGGGTGAGGGGTGGAAGCGCTCTTCATGCGATCCACGAAAAGTACCAGCATCCACGGGTTCCGTCCATTCCCTGACCCAAGAGCGCTCCGTACCATCGCCGCATGCTGACCACACTTCTCACCCTCGCACTCGCGGCCGGGCCCGCGACGGATCTTCCTTTCACCGACGCCGCCTGGAAGCACGGCGACCCGAAGGCCCGCGTGGAGACCCTCGGCGGACAAAAGGCACTCCGGCTCACCACCGGCATGTCGACGCGACGGGACATCGACTTCAAGGACGGAACCATCGAGTTCGACTTGTGGTCCACGGGGGAGCGCGCCTTCGCCTACCTCCACTTCCGGATGCAGTCCGAGGACGAGTCGGAGGCCATCTACTTCCGCCTTCACAAGTCGCGCCTGCCCGACGCGCTTCAGTACGACCCGTTCTACCAGGGGCTGGGCAACTGGCAGCTGTTCCACGGCCCCGAATCCACCGCGGCCGCGGATCTGAGCGCGGGCCGATGGATTCACGTGAAGCTCGAACTCCTCGGTGAGAAGGCTGCCCTCTTCGTGGGAGATGCGCCGGAGCCGGTAATGGTCGTTCCGAAGCTCGCGCGCGGGAGCAAGGGGGGATTCATCGCCCTGCGTTCGTTCCTCGGCGCCAACATCAAGGGTGAGGTGGAGCCGCCCTCGAGTTTCGCGAACCTCGTGGTCCGGAAGGATGCCGTCGACTACGACTTTTCGAAGATCGTCGAGACGAAGAATCCGGCGCTCCCGGGACTGGTCACGAAGTTCCGGCTGTCTCCGGGCTTCGTTCCGCCCGAGGGACCGGTGAGGGCGCTCGCCGGTCCGTCGTCGCCCTCCGAAGCGTGGCCGCTCGCGAACGTCCTGCCCTCGGGCCTCGTCATCCTCGGCAGCCAGGTGAAGGTGCCCGATAAGGCGCGGCGTTACGCCTCCATTGCCGCGTTTCGTGTGCGCGCCGCCGCGGCGGGAGTGAAGCGTCTGCGCCTCGGCTTCAGCGACGAGGTCAGCGTCTTCTTGAACGGCCAGATTCTGTTCTCCGGGGACCAGCGCTACGTCTTCAACTTCCCGCGCCAGGAGGGACTCATCCACCTCGACCAGGCCTCGGTCTATCTCCCGCTCAAGAAGGGTGACAACGATGTTCGGCTCGTGGTATCCGAAGTGTTCGGAGGCTGGGGTCTGATGGCTCAGTTCGAAGATCCGACCGGTCTCCTCATCGAGCCCTAGTTGCGACCGGACTGTTCGCAATCGGGACGAGCGTTCCCAGGAGCGGCCGTCGGCGGGGCGGTGATGCGGCTTGCCCCTGCTCGCCCCCGTGGCACAGGATTTGTTACGTTCGACTTCATGAACGCGCAGATCCTTCAGGACATCCGGCTCGCCTTCCGGTCTCTGGCGCGCGAGAAGGGCTTCACCCTCGCCGCTCTCGTGTCCCTCACCCTCGGAGTGGGAGCGAACACCGCGCTCTTCTCGGTGGCCTATGGCGTGCTCCTTCGGCCGCTGCCCTACGCCGAGGCCGACCGGATCCTGAGGGTCTCCGAGTTCCATCCGGGCGCCACTTCCGCGGTTTCAGGCGGCCTGCTCACGAACTTCACGTATCACGCGTGGAAGGGCGGGAAAACCATCGAGGAGATCGGCGGCTTCCGTTCGCAGCGTCTCACCGAGACGAGCGGGCCCGAGCCCGTGAAGATCCCGGGCATGGCGATGACGCCCTCGGTGTTCCATATCCTCGGCATCCGTCCCGCACTCGGCCGGTTCTTCGTGGACGCGGATGCGATAGAGAACGCTCCCGCCACCGCGGTCATCACGCACTCACTGTGGCGCGAACGCTTCGGTGGTGACCCTGGGGTCATCGGTCGAGGCCTTGTTCTCGATGGCGCGCCGCACACCATCGTGGGCGTCGCGCCAGAAGGCTTCTACTTCCCGGATCGCGACGCGCGGATCTTCACCACGTACACGATCTCTCCCGGCTCGGCCGATCCGGCCCGGCAGTCGGTTGCTTTCTTTGGCGCGCTCGCGAGGCTGCGTCCCGGGGCCACGCCGCAGCAGGCGTCGGAGGAAGCCTCGCTCATCGCGCGCGCTCAGAAGCGACCGCCGGTGGTCGACGCGGTCTTCGGCAAGGGCGGCCCCGTGACCGTGCGCGCCGAGCGGTGGATCGACGATGTGACCGCGCGGGTGCGTCCGGCACTCGGGGTGCTTGGAGCCGGGGCTTTGTTCATCGTCCTCATCGCCTGCTTCAACGTGGCGAGCCTTCAACTCACGCGCGGTGTCTCGAGGCAGAGGGAACTCGCGGTGCGAGCGTCCCTCGGCGCGAGCCGCGGACGTCTGCTCGCCCAGATGATGGTCGAGAGCCTGGTGCTCGTCGCGATCGGCGGCCTCCTGGGCCTTGGCCTTGCCCAGGGTCTCGTCGCGGCCATGCCCTCGGTTGCGCCGCGGAACTTCCCGAGAATCGACGACATCAGCCTCAACGCCATGAGCGTGGGCTTCGCGCTGGGGGTGAGCGTGGTCGCGGGCCTCCTCGGCGGCCTCCTCCCTGCGATCCGCGCCTCGCGCGCCGCCCCCGTGCCCGCGCTGCGCGACGGCGCTCACGCTTCGGCGAGCCTGGCCGCGCAGAAGACGCGCGCCGCTCTCGTCGCGATCGAAGCCGCGCTGGCCGTGGCCCTGCTCGTGGGCGCCGGGCTCCTTCTCCGCAGCTTCGAGGCGTTGCTGCGCGTCGACCCCGGGTACGACACCGGCAACGTGCTCATCGCGCGCATGGACCCGGGCGGGGGGCAGGAGCGCGACGGTGAGGCCACCCGAAGGCTCGCCGAACGCCTGGTCGAGCGGGTGCGCGCCCTCCCCGGGGTGGCGGCCGCAGGGGTCGCAAACATGGCGCCCTTCGATCCCTCGACCGCGGTACGCAGTTTCACGCTCCCCTCGAAGTCGTCACCGGGGGGCGAGATCGCGGCCCGCGCGTCCGCGTACCTCGTGAGCCCGGGCTTCGGTGAAGCGTTGTCGCTGCGGGTCAAGCAGGGCCGCCTCTTCACCGACTCGGACGCCGGCCGGGGGATCGTGCCCCTGATCGTGAACGAGGAGTTCGCCCGCCTCTACCTGAGTGACGGCGATGGGGCGGTGGGCCGGAGGATCCCGGGCCTGATCAACGGGAAACCGGAAGTGCTTACCGAGGTGGTGGGCGTGGTGCAGAACCTCCTGAAGAACGGTCTCGACCAGAAGCCTCTGCCCGAGATGTTCTCGCTCGTCGAGCCCGGCCGCGGCCTCTCCGGCTGGTATCACCTCGCAGTCCGCACAAGTGGGGATCCCGCGGCGGTGGCGCCGCTCGTCCGCGCCATGGCTCTCGAGGTGGACCCTGTAAGTGCGGTCGAGACCGCGACACTCACGAGCCGGCTCGAAGCGTCGGTGGCCCAACCGCGCTTCGCGGCCTGGACGGTGGGCGCTTTCGCTCTGCTGGCTCTCGCCCTCGCCGTCGCGGGCCTGTACGGCACACTCTCATACAGCGTCTCCCAGCGGACGCGCGAGATCGGCGTACGCTCGGCTCTCGGCGCGACGCGGCGGCACATCGTGGCCCTCGTGTTTCGCCAGGGCCTGATGGTGGTGGGCCTGGGCCTGGCCCTTGGCCTCGTCCTCGCCTCGCTCGGA
>CAZYEA010000073.1:11830-12567 GCA_964646485.1 uncultured Acidobacteriota bacterium | reverse complement strand
CTCGGATCGCGGGCGATGTCGTCTCTCCTCTTCGGGATCACGCCGCGGGATCCCGTGACCTTCGTGGCGGCGCCGCTGCTGCTCCTCGTCGCGGGGGCGGCGGCCTGCCTCGTGCCGGCGTGGCGCGGGGCCGCGATCGAGCCCACCGAAGCGCTGCGCTGCGAGTGAGAGCGCGCGTCAGGCCGGCTCAGGCCGCCGCGGTCAGGAGGCGCTTGAACACCGCGGTCGCGCGCCGCATCTCGTCCACGGTGCCGATGGAGATGCGCACCTGGGTGGTGAGACCGGCGAAAGGCCGGCCGATCGAGACGTGCTCCTTGCGACATGCCGCGAAGAACTCCGCGGCGGGCCGCTTCACGTCGACGAGGATGAAGTTCGCCTCGGAAGGAAAGACCTTCAAGCCCAGGGACTGAAACTCCTGGACGGTCAGGGCCCGCGCCTCGCGGTTCGAGGCGACCCGGGACGTCACGGTGTCCGGCTCGGCGAGGGCGGCGAGGGCGGCCGCGATCGAGGTCACGGTGAGGAAATCGGACGTCGCGCGCATGCGCAGGCGGGCCAGGGTATCGGGATGTCCGATCGCGTAGCCCACGCGCAATCCGGCAAGGCCATACACCTTGGAGAAGGTGCGGAAGACGAGCAGGCGTCGATCGCTCGCCGCCCGCGCGGCGAGGCTTCGATATTCCGGGCTCTCGACGAAGTGAGCGTAGGCCTCGTCGAGAATGGTGACGGTGTCGGGCGAG
>CAZYEA010000073.1:0-11820 GCA_964646485.1 uncultured Acidobacteriota bacterium | reverse complement strand
GGCCCACGCGGCGCAGCTCCTCGGCGCGGGCCGGACGGTCGAGCAGGCTCTCGATGTCCTTCGTGGGCACGAGGGTCGCGGTGGGATTGTTGGGATTGCAGAGGTAGACGAGGCCGGCGTCGGCGCTCGCGGCCTCGAGCGCGGGGAAGTCCAGCAGCATCGCGTCCGTCACCGGCACTTCACGCACCGGCAGATTCAGACTCTTCGCCACGCCCACGCAGGTGTTGAAGGTGGGAAGCACGGAAACGAGGCCGCGCTTGGGATCCACGAACGCGGGAACCGCGGCCTTGAGGAGCTCTCCCGACCCCGCGCCCACGAAGATGTTGTCGCGGGTGACGCCGTGAACTTTCGCGAGCGCCTCGGCCAGATCAAAGACGTTCCTCGGGTATCGATTCCCCTGGGTGAGCGCATCCATCACCGCCTTCGTCACCGCGGGCCCCGGCGCGCTCGGACTCTCGTTCGAGTCGAGCCGGATGGCGAGGGGATCGGGAGGCGGCGGGACGTACGGCCGTGCGGGCGCCGGCCCGGGCGCCTGCGCGAGCGAGGGTCCCGCGCCGAAGGTCATGGTCGCGGTGGCCGCGCCGATCGACTCCACGAAGCGTCTCCGAGTGAGGGGCATGTGGGTCTCCTTGGTTCGACCCAAGTCTGGCACGAGCGCTCCTCCCCGGGGTCGGGGCGCTACCTCGTGACCGCCCCGCGTTCGGTCCGCAAGCGCTCTTCCAGATTCCTGCGCGCGTTCGCGGCGTAGGTGCGGCAGGCGTTCGGGTCGATCAGGGGATCGCGGCCCCGCGACTTGCCGCGCTCTTCGAGGCGCTCGAAGAGTCGCGACGCGGAGGGATGAGTGCTGAGCATCAGGTCGCAAGGAAGGGCCTCGACCACAGCGATTGAGCGCCGGAACGACTCGCTGAGGTCGGGACGGGCCTTGTCCCCGGTGAAGCGGAAGCCGTCGAGCGAGACCGCGGTGAGGCTGTCGGCGTAAACGACGTTCAAGCAGTTCCCGCCTTCGCAGGACGTCCAGGTCCACGTCGTGCTTCCGGGGGTATGCCCGGGCGTGAAGTGAGCGGTGATCGTGGTGTCGCCGACCCTTAGCTCTTCCTTGTCGCTCACCACCCGGATCTCCGCGACGCGAGGGAAGGCGCCGTCGTTTCCGTCGGCTCCGTATTGCGGATCGTCGGGGACGGGCCGGCCCGCCTTCATGGCCGCGGCGCCGCCCGGACTCGCCGCGACCACGGCTCCGCTGTCGCGCTGAAGCCGGGCGATCCCGCCTGCGTGGTCGTAGTGCGCGTGCGAGTTCACGATGAGCTTGATGTCCTCGACCTTCAGGCCGAGCGTGCGGAGGTTCGCCTCGATCACAGGCGCGGACTGGGGGAGCCCGCCATCGAGGAGGATCACTCCCGCGCTCGTCTGAATCGCTACGGCGCTCAGTCCCTGCGTTCCGACGTAGTAAGAGCGCCCGTGAAGCCTGAATGGCGCCTGGGGCCGATTCCACTCCTCGCAGCTGTCGCAGATCTTGGGTGGATCGTCGATTGAGGCTCTTGCCGGTGCGGCGGGAGTCTGAAACGTGAAGGCGAACAGAAGAAGCTCGAAAAGGTGCATGGCCGGACTCTACGAGTGACGTCGGGCTTCACCCAATCCGGACGAAGATCGACGATTGGAAACGGCGTACTTCCGCGGGCCCCCAAAACGCGGTACCGTTGCATCCATGCTGAAGGACTCCGGCGGAGTGGACGCGCGTCACTCGACTTCCGACGCTCGCGAACCGCGTCGCCTTCTCGCCTGCGCCCGCTGTCGCCGCGTCATCACCTCGACCGCCGACCGCATCGATGTCAACGGATCCCACGAGCACACGTTCGTGAACCCCGACAACCAGCGCTTTCTGATCGGGTGCTTCGGAAGGGTGACGGGCCTGCGCTGCGTCGGCCCCTCGAGCATGGAGTTCACCTGGTTCGCCTCCTATTCGTGGCAGAGCGAGGTCTGCGGCGGGTGCCGCACCTTCCTCGGCTGGCTCTACCGAAGGGGAGAGCATCTCTTCCATGGCCTCGTCTTGAGCGAGCTGATCGAAGTCGACGACGAGTAGAGAGCCCGTTGCGGGTTTGGACCCAAAGAGGGTATCCTTCGCGTCCCTCGCGGGGGTCTCATCTCCCCTGATGTCGTGTGAAAGCGGCGGTGTTTCGCTGCTTGATGGTGCAAGCCGGAGTGGTGGAATTGGCAGACACGCACGTTTGAGGGGCGTGTGGCGCAAGCCGTGCGGGTTCAAGTCCCGCCTCCGGCACCATTCTTTAGCTGGGGGGCCGCAGAGCGCAGTACGGCGTTCCGTGCTTAGCCCCCCAGACCCCCGTCGCTTCGGCCGAAGTGAATTCGGCCTGCGCTTGAGGCATGCGGGCCTTGCCGAGCGTGCGTGAACGGCGTTCCGTGCTTAGCCCCGCAGAACCCCCGGTTCGGTTCGGCGGGTGCGAAGCCCGCCTTCGCTCAGGTGACGGTGGAAGATGGGACTCCGCTCTGGGGTGGTACCTTGCAGCTCTGGGCTACTTTCGGCCGAGCTCCTCCAGCACTCCCTTGATCAGGAGCGGCCACACCGTGGTCGCATCGGCGTAGACCTCGGCCTGGCGTCCGCCTTCGCTCCTGGGGACGAACTTGCCCCAGGAGACGCCCTCCGAATATGTGCAGCCCGAGAGCCCTCCCCAGTGGACGGGTTCGGGACAGATGCGCACCGCGTAGGTGTAGCGGGGCGGGCGGAAGTCCTCGCCCAGACGGTCGTTGGTGATGTCGACGAAGGGGCCTACTTCCTGGGCCCAGTTCCTGGGCACGCCGCCGCCGATGGTGAAGATGCCGAGCTTCTTCGCCCCGAGGGCGAACTTCGCGAAGCTGGTCAGGTCGTGGAAGGGGTTGTACCTCGGCACGACGTTGAACAGATCCATCGGCGTCTTGATTTCGCCGCGCTTTCTCGCGTGGCGCATGGCCCAGGTGCACAGGTCGAGGCCCAGTTCGGAGTCGGTCAGGGCCGGCACGTAGACCGGCACGCCCTTGAGGTAGGCGCTGCGCAGGACGCCGCCGCCGTCCGAGTCGTTCGCGAGGACCTGGCCGAGGGCGCGGCAGATGACCTCGGACGAGAGTTCCTTCTCGGGTCCGAGGAGCTCCATGGCCTTGGTGGAGAACTCCTCGACGTGATTGAGATTCGCCTCCATCTCGAGGGTGTCGTAGACCCGGTTGTAGCCCTTGTCGAAGAGTTCCTCGTCGGACACGTCGGGGTTGTAGCGATAGTGGGTGAGGCCGATCGCCTCCGACAGCCCGTGCGCCATCAGGGCGCCGGTGGAGACGACCGCGTGCACGAGGCCCTCGTCGATCATCTTCTGGATGACTTTGCCCATCTTCGCGATGGTCATCGCCCCGGAGAGGGTCATCACGACCTTGCAGTCGGGGTCCTTCGCCATCGCCACCATGATCTCGAAGGCTTCACCGAGCGACCGGCCGGAGAAGGCGGTGTGGCTCATGCCCTTGAGCAGCGACGAGAAGGACGTGACTTCGTCGAGGTCGAGGCTCTTCAGAGGAACGAGCTTGTCTTCGCGGCCGTCGTGGAGATGGCGTTTGTGCATGGAGGGAATTTAGCAGCGCCGCGATCGGCTACAGAACGCGGCGGAGTTGGGAGAGGCTGGTGATCTGGGAGTGCACCTTGATGTCCGGCGCTCGTCTGGTGCTCCTGGGGTTGAACCAGACGAAACGCATGTTGGCTCGGTTCGCGGCCAGGCCGTCCACCTCGGCGTCGTCGCCCACGTAGACCGCTTCCTCGGGCCCGACGCGCAGGCGCTTCAGGGCGAGCTCCATGATGCGCGGATCCGGCTTGGTGATGCCGGCCCGTTCGGACGTGACCACCACATGGAAGGAGTCCATCAGGTCGCTAGCCCGGAGCCTGCGCCGCTGTACGCGATCGATCCCGTTCGTGACCACGCCGAGCCGCAAGCCCATTCGGGAGACCGCGCTCACCGCGGCGGAGGCGCCCGCGATCAGGTCGCCGCGGGAGGAGAAGGCGTCGAGATAGAGGGGGGCCAGACGCTTCGCGTGAACAGGGTCCCGGTCCATCCGCTCGAGCCAGAGATGAAACCGCAGCACGCGGAGTTGCCTGGAGGTGATCCGTCCGGCACGGTACTCACCCCAGACGTGGGTGTTGACCTCGCGGTAGAGGCCGAGGGCCCTGGGGCCGAGGCGGATGGAAACCTCCTTCGCCACCTCACCGAGCGCGTGCCGCTCGGTCGTCTCGGTGTCGAACAGAGTGTGGTCGAGGTCGAAGAGAACGGCCCGGACCGGCTTCAATCGCTGACCTCTGCCGAGAGCTACTTCGCGCGGTAGGTGATGAAGCCCTTTTTGAGGTCGTAGGGCGACACCCCGACGGTCACGCGATCCCCGATGATCACGCGGATGCGGAAGCGCCGCATCTTCCCGTTGAGCTTCGCCAAGACCTCATGGCCTTCGCCGCAGTTCACCTTGTAATGCCCACCCGCGAAAATTTCCGTCACGGTGCCCTGCAGTTCGACCAGATCTTCTTTGCTCATCTGCCGGGGATTTTAGCCTTGTTTCCCGAACTGGAGCTTGCCCTGCTCCTTTGACCCGAGCCTCAGACGCGGCCCAGGAAGGCGTCCAGGGCCTGCCGTTCAGAGGAGCCTTTGGCGAAGGGGTCGCGCTCGCGCGTTCCCTTTGGCAGAGCGCCGTCGCGCAGGAAGGTCATGATCTCGTCCTGCCAGAGGGCAAAAAGCCTCGTGACCGCATGGGCTCCGGCTCTGGCGTGAGTGCAGTACCCGTGCATCGACATGAACGAGGCGGCCTCGCGCAGGGCGGTATGCGGGGTGAGCCTTATGGTGGGTGGCCGCTCGCCGGTCACAAGCTGGCGCAGGTTGGTGGCGCCGAGGACGCAGGGCGGGCACTGCCCGCACGACTCCTGTTCGAAGAAACGCGCGATGGAGGCCACGATCGAATGCGGGGAAGTGGCCTCGTCGAGGACCAGGATCGAGGCGGTCCCAAGCCCGCTGCCCACCGCCCCGAGCGAGGTTGGATGGAGGGCGACGTCGAGTTGCGAGGCCGCGAGGGGCATCGACTGGGCCCCGTTCGGGAAGACCATGCCGATATCGCCGGTGGCCCCGCCGCCTTCCCGGTCGATGACACTCCGCAGCGTGCGTCCGACCTTCACCTCGTAAGCGCCGGGCGAGCGCACGTCACCCCACAGGGTGAGAGTCAGGGTGTCCTCGCGCCCGAAGTCCGAAGCCGCCCGCATCGCGGCCTCCACCCGGGCCAGGGTATCGACGTTCTGGACCAGGGTGGGCCGGCCGAACAACCCCACCGACGACGGGCGCGGCGGCTTGGGTCGGGGCCAGGCCACCCGTCCTTCGATGGATTCGAGCAGGGCCGTTTCTTCGCCCCCCACGTACGTGTCGTCACCGCGATGGATCGACACAGAAGATTGAAGACCCATCTCCTGGAGCGCCCCCCTGAGCCGCCTCTCCTCCTCCTCGAAAGAGCCCTTGAGGTAGACGTAGCCCCGCTCCGCGCCCAGGGTGTCCATGGCGATCCTGAGGCCTTTGAGCACGGCCTCCGGGCGGGTCCGCATGACGAAGCGGTCTTTGATGGAACCGGGTTCGCCCTCGCCGCCGTTGGCCACAACGAAGGGAATCCCGTCCTCGGCCAGAACCGCGCGCCACTTTCGCCAGACCTCGTAGGATGCCCCGCCGCGCCCCCGCAGCCCGGAAGCCTGAAGGCGGCTCAGTGCGTCTTCCCTGGTATCGGCGCTCATCGCGAGGGAACTCTAGCTTTCCAGGACGCCGTTTCGCTCGATCGGGTGGGTCGGATAGAATCTGCACGTCCAAGTACAGATTCCAGGGAGACACCACCATGATCCAGCTCACCCCCACCGCGGCCTCCAAAGTGAAGGGCATCCTCGAAGTCGAGAAAGAGAACATCGCGAACGGCGGTCTGCGGGTCTACGTCCAGGGCGGGGGCTGCTCGGGCTTTTCGTATGGCATGGTCCTGGATGAAGTCGCCGAGGACGATGAGGTGTTCGAGTTCGAGGGCGTCAAGGTGATCGTCGACCAGATGAGCCTGAAACACCTCGATAACGCGACCATCGACTACAAGGAAGACCTCATGGGCGGTGGTTTTGCGATCAAGAATCCAAACGCCAAGTCGACCTGCGGCTGCGGATCCTCCTTCAGCGCCTGATCGGAAGGCCCACTTCGCCCCCCGGGCGAACTGAGGGCTCGCTCCGGCGCAGGCCGGAGCCTCCTCCCGGGTGCCAGTCCCCATGCCGGTTCGGGGCCGCGTGCTTTGGGATGCTAAGAGGTCAGTCGTGACTTCCGTTCTGCCCGATACCCTGCCCCTGTTCCCCCTGCCGGGGGTGGCCCTGTTTCCCGATCTTCCGCTGCCCCTCCACATCTTCGAGCCGCGGTACCGGACCATGCTCAAGGACACGCTCGCGGGCTCGCGCTTCATCGGCGTGGTTCAGATCCGCCCCGGCCAGGAAGCGAGGGAAGGGGTCCCGAGCCCCATCTTCTCCGTCGGTTGCGCCGGGCGGATCGAGGGCGTGGCGGAGATCGAAGGCGGACGCTCCAACATCGTGCTGCGCGGCGTGTCGCGGTTCCACATCGAGGAGGAACTGCCCGAAGGACGCCCCTATCGCATCGCCCGCGTGAGTCCGCTCATGGAGAAGGTTTTCGACGAGGAGCTGCTCACTCAGTCGCTCGCCCGGGTGCTGCACGAGATCGGCCAGATCGACGAAGGCATGTCTCTTCTCGCCCGCAGCGACGAGGCCCCGAAGGCTCTGGTGGTGAATATGCTCGCGCAGCTCCTGCCCCTTGGTGACCTCGAGCGACAATCGCTCATCGAAGCTCCGACTGTGGATGAACGGGCCCGTCTCCTCGCGGAGATCCTCGACTTCGCCCGGCTCTCTCGCGCCTCGAACGCGGCCGACTCCGCCATCCGGCATTGAGCCTAGGACTCCCACCGGAGTCCCTGCCGCTACCTTACATCGACGCTGAGGTCGCGCGCGGTATAGATCTTCAGCCCGTCCACGAACAGCGATCCGGCTCCGAGATACCGGCGGCCACCTTCGATGTCTTGAACCGCGGTGATCTCGACGAGAACACTCACGAGCTTGCTCTCGGGCAGAACCTGTCCGCGATAGCGCCACACCGTGGGCGCCTTCGGGGCCACCGACTCCGCTGTCGTCCGCACCACTCCGTGGCGTCCCTCACGATCGAGGGCGAGGACACTCAGAAGTTCGACGAGCATGTGGATGCCGAGCGAGCCCGGCTGCACAGGATCCTGGAAGAAGTGGGCCTTGAAGAACCAGGCGGAAGGATCGACATCGTGTTCACCGACCGCGGAACCGAGCTGCGCGCTGCCGCCTTCGGGCCATAGAGCCCGGACGCGCGTGAGCAGGGCGAGCTTCCCGCCGGGAAGGGCGGCACTGGCGATTCGGAGGGCGGGGAGGTCGAAGGGACGGGCTTTCGCCGCGGCGTCGAACATCGCCGCGTCCGCGGGCTCGGTGGCGAGCCCCACCTGTCGCGCCAGGGCGGCGGCAGGGAAGAACCCGAAACTCGTGGTGAGACTCAAGACCTCGCCTTCATTGTCCCGGCAGGCGACGTCGAACGAGACCAGGCTGATGCCGCCGGACGTGGAGACGTCCTTGAGGGTCACGTTTGTGATCAGGCGATTGGGACCCGGGCGGAGATTGCGGCAGACCGTGGCCTCGCCGTCGAGGTTTCGGAAATAGAGGCCTTCGGGAGTCTTCAGGGGAAGGCCCGTGGCGAGAGCGAGCCAGCCGCAGGGCTGGAGCGCCGCTTCGAGGAGAACCGCCCAGGGCATGAGTCCGCGGCCGTCTTCAAAGTACCAGTCGCTTGCGGGCACCTCATACTCCGCCACCACCGAGGCGCCTTTGCGGGCGTCGCCCGCGGGGGCGTTGAGCGAGTGCACTCTCGAGAAGAACTTGTAGGGCGGGGACGGAAGGCGGGAGAGGCGGCGGGCCCCATCGAAGGGCACGTAGGACGGGCCGAAGGCATCGCTCGGCTTTCCGATGGCGGTGGAGAGGATGGCCACATCGTCGAAGGCTTTCCCCGGGTTCGCGAGGGCCGCGGCCCGCATCTCGGCCTCGATAGGGAGGTCGCGGGAGAGGGGGATGTCGGGGGATAGGCGAAGGCCGAGGCGCTGCGCGTGGAACGCCTTCACTCCATCCACCGTGCAGAGCAGATCGGCGATGAGCATGGGCTCCGGACCGTCGTGGAGTTCGGCCACGAAGATCTCGTAGGTGAGCTTTCGCGACGAGGGCAGGGCCTGGCCGCGACAGCGGAGTTTGTAGGTCCGCTCCGGGACGGGCTCGAACCGCCACGCGTCCTTGTCGAGGGTGAAGCCGCAGGCGGTCAGGTAGAAGGCCATGGCCTGCAGGCACCCTTCGAACATCAAGGTGCCCGGCATGCAGGGATCGTTCTTGAAGTGGCCCTTGAAGAACCAGTCGTCCTCATGGAGGTCGAGGCTCGCGCGCAGGTAGCCGCGGCCCCACGGCCCCCCGGTCGGGTCCATCGCCTCGACCTCGTCGATCAGGAGCATGTCTCCGGCCGCGATCCGCGGGGTCAGGGTGTGGGTGAGGGCGCGCAGGTGGGTGTGGCCGAAAGCGTCGCGGACTCGTCCCTCCGAGAAGGCGACGACGTCTTCGCGGGCATACGAGTCCCGAGGCGCGGTCCGCGGCCGATCCAGGCGAAGGGCCGCGAAGTCTTTCGGGTTCTCGTCGGCCGCGTTCCAGAGGATGCCTCCGGTGTTCTTGAGCTCTTCATAGGTGAAGAAGCCGGCCTGTCCGTTGCGAACAGTGAGCTGCGGGCGGGCCGGCGCACTCGATCCTCTGGCCCACGAGTCGTAGTGGAAGAAGAAAAGGCGCACCGCCCCCTGATTCGCGTGCCCGTCGACGTGGATGTCGTAGCGAACGGTCTCGCCCTTGCGAGGCAGTGAGCCGTGGTAAGTGAGGTCGCAGCCGAGCAGGCGGTAGACGCGCTCGCCGCGGTTTTCGAAGTCGACCCCGAGCCACGAGATAATCATGAGGTCGGCTTGGCCGGATTCGATGAGGATGCCCGCGGGCATTCGGTTGTCGTGCAGGTAGAAACTCTGAGAACCCACGTCGGTCTCGGTGATGATCGAACCCTTGCCCATCGACCGCGGGCTGCCTTTGATCGACATGACCCGGTCGGCAAGAAGCAAGGGCGGCTCTGGCATTCGAACCTGTTTCTCGTACTGGTCCTGGCCTTCGAAGAGCGGGCCGAATACCTGCGAGATGCGGCCCGAGGCGTGGACTTCGAGGTCGGCGCGGGAGAAAAGGGGTCTTTCGGGAACGGTGGGGGCGTCAGGTAGAGCGGGGGCCGCGGGTGGGGCGATGGGAATGGGTGCGGGTAGGGGTCGGGACTCCGGTAGCGGTTCGTTCGTCGCCGAGCCGGAACGATTGGCTCCCCGCAATGACGACCCGGGATCGGGCGTCGGAGGCTGCGTGCTTGGCAGTGTTCCTGCTCGCGTCGCGAGGAACCGCTGATGGACCTGTGCCTGCAAGGACACGAACTCCTGATGCGCGGCGAGAACGCGCTGGAACTCTCCGTAGGCGGGATTGTGGATGGCGACCGCGGCCGCGGGCGGGGCCGAAGGCGTCGGGGCCAGGGGGATGGGAGGCTCGACTCGTTCCGCTCCATTTCCCGCGTGCGGTCGCAGCGCCTGGGGAGGGGCCATCACCGAGAGTCCCGTGGCTGACGCGGCGCCCTTCGATGAGGCGGGCCGCGAGGCCGGAGCGGGAAGCGCGATCCCCGAGATACTGGGCAAGGCAGGCGGCCGGGCCATGAGCGTGGTCCCTTCGGGCACCACTTCGGGGTTCTGGGCTTCGCGCGGCTGCAGGGCCTCGATGGGCGGACGCTGCGCGGGCAGCAGCAGAGGGCGCGTCGGCTTCCACGTGGGCGTGGGTGCGGGGAGGGAGGCGATGAGTCGGGGCAGATTCACCTCGACCCCGGCCGCGAAGAGACGCAGGGCCGTGTCGATGGCGGTCGGAAGCGAGGTCTGGGGATCGACGTCGAGGGCCACCGCGAAGTGGGGCCGGCCCTGCAGAATGGTCGAGATCCAGCGCGTGCAGCCTTGCCTCGGGCCATGCTCGACGAAGACGCGCACACCATCCGCGTAGGCCTTGTTGATGAGGGCGGGGAAGTCGACAGTGATGAGGGCCTGGGTGAGCAGGTTCTGAGCCGCGCTCTCCATGGTCGGGATGTAAGAGTCGAGGGTGGCGTGGGTATAGAAGCGCACCCCGTCGGGCGGAGTGGTGGGCTGAGAGTGCACGCGCAGCCAGGCTTCCCGCGCGGGCTCGAGTTCGGGGGCATGGATGACGAGGTCGTAGCCGAGCTTGCGGCAGCGTTCCTTGCCGATCTTCTCCACGATGCGCAGGCACGCAACCGGGGAGCCGCCGATGCAGGCGTCGTCGGGGGTGTAGAGAAGGGTGAGGTGAGCGCGCGGCTCGTCTTTGAGGGCCTCGCGGATCTTGTCGACCGGAGCAAGCACGCGCCAGTTGTCCCAGGCCGCATCCTGACCCCACGCGGTGAGCACATCGAAACGCCCGGCGAGGACGTGGCTGTACATGCGGTCCTTGTGCAGCGCTTCGCGGAGGGCGTCGATGCTCTTCCAGGCCCCCATGGCGTAAAGCGCGTTGGTCTCGCCCGAGGACACGCCGATGGCGGCCTGGGGCTTGAGGCCGAGGACCTCCCGGGTGAAGATCGCGTGGGCCTGCGACATGAAAGCAGCGCCCCACAGCTTCTCTTCGGCCGAGGGGTGCCCGTCGCCCTCCTCCCAGATCCAGCCCGCATCGCCGCGGACGCCGGTCCAGTTCTTCGCCACCCGATCCGCGAGTTCGGGGAGGGCCAGGAGCAGACTCGACCCCATTCCGCGCGAGGCTCCTGCCGGGCCGGTGAATACGAAGGCCATCTCACCCTGCACCCGCGTCTCCCCGAAGTGCGCGCCCGAAGGCATGGGCTGGCCGCGATGAAGCGCGTCCTTCACCCGGGCCGCGAGTTCGTCCCTTTGAGAGGCCGGACCGGAGAAGCCGACCCGCAGAGCGCCTTCGGTCGACATCTCGCGTCGCTCGATGGCGTGGATGAGGGCGTCGCGTGTCGCCGCGCTGTAGAACTCGATCGCCTTGGGGCGGAAGGCGAGGTCGGTGAAGCAGGGCTTCGGACCGGCGAGTGCGCGATACGCCGCGGCTGGGCCGAAGACGCTGTGGGTATTGGCGAAGGCTTCGCGCGCTCCGTCCGGATGCGGAAGCTGCGGCGCCGCCACCGGGTGGGAGATGTCGGCCCGCGCCGCCGCGGTCACGATGGCCCGCGCCACTTCCAGAAGGCCGGAGGCCGCGTGGGCGCTCGGCCCCAGTTGTGGAGGCCCCGGCACGGCGAGGGCGGGATCGAGGGTGGCGAGGACGGTGTCGCCCTCCGCGATGTCTTCGAGGCGCTTGAGTACAAGCACGACCGCGGCATCGGCAGTGGGCGGGTCGGTGGTGTTCTCGATGCTCTGCATCGCAGCTCCGTGAACCGGCTCATGCGAGAGGTCGACCGCGCCCACGATGGCTGCATCGATCTCGTGATGGCGGAGAGCGCGGAGGGCGAGATCGAGGGCGCGATAGCCCGAAAGTTCCTCGGCGGAAACGGAGAAACCACGACCGCGCGCGTCCCACTGGCTCGAAAGGCGATTGGCCACGATGTTCGGCTTGGTTCCGAGAACCACGGCGGATTCAAGAGGGAGGATTGTTTCTGTGGTGATGGGTTCTTCAAGGAC
>CAZYEA010000072.1:0-17634 GCA_964646485.1 uncultured Acidobacteriota bacterium | reverse complement strand
GTGAAGGATTCGGATGCCTTCGCCCGTTTCCTGCTCGAGGAGTTTTCGTTCGAGGGAGCGACCGTGATGGTGGCCCCCGCGGCCGGGTTCTACGCGACCCCCGGGCTCGGGTCGAACGAGGTCCGCATGGCCTATGTCCTCAACTGCGACGACCTGCGCAAGGCCATCGAGGTCCTGGGCGAAGGACTCAAGGCGTACCAGGCCCGCCTCGCCGCCTGATGAGCCTATGGGAGCAGCGCTACCACCCGCTTCGCGAGGAGTGGGTGATCGTCGCCGCCCATCGGCAGAACCGCCCCTGGATCGGGGAGACCGTGGCCCATCGCGAGGAGCCGCTTCCTTCCTACGTTCCCGATTGCACCTTCTGCCCCGGCAACACCCGGGTGAGCGGGGAAGTGAACGCCACCTACGTCGACACCTTCGTCTTCGACAACGACGCGCCCTGTGTTGGCGAGAACGCTCCCGAGCCGGCGCCGAACGAGGCGGCGATCTTTCAGAACCGCGCGGCTCACGGAATCGCCCGGGTCGTCTGCTATAGCCCGCGGCACGACACCACTCTCGCTCGACTCCCCCTCGCCCAGGTGGCTCGGCTCGTCGAGGTCTGGCAGGAGCAGTATGTCGATCTTGGAAAACGGGTCGGGATCGATCACGTCCTGATCTTCGAGAACAAGGGGGCCGTGGTCGGGGTCTCGAACCCCCATCCGCACGGCCAGATCTACGCCACGAATTTCGTGTTCAAGCACATCGAGACGGAAGTCCGCGCGAGTGCTCGCCACCAGGCGGAAACGGGTCGTGTCCTCTTCCAGGACATCCTCGACGCGGAGATCCACGACGGCAGGCGCATCCTCTTCGAGAACCGGACCGCGATCGCGTTCGTGCCCTACTTCGCGCGGTACGCCTACGAGGTGTACGTAGCGCCGAAAGCCACCGTGCCGAGTGTCGCGGACCTGAGCGGCGCCGAGGTCACCGATTTCGCGGAGGCCCTGTCCCAGGTGCTGGCCCGTTTCGACAATCTGTGGAACCGACCGTTCCCTTACGTCATGGCTCTTCATCAGGCGCCCACGGATGGCGGGGACTACCGCGCCTTCCACTTCCATGCGGAGTTCCATCCCCCGCTGCGCAAACCCGACCTCCTCAAGTACCTCGCCGGCCCGGAGATCGGAGGCGGGAACTTCCTCTCCGACACCACACCCGAGGACAAGGCGGCCGAACTGCGCGCGCGGCCGAGCGTTCACTACTCGCTGCGATGAGCGATCCCACTCCGCTGCTCCAGCCGATCCTTCGCATTCAGGCGCTGATCCGTGACGCCGTGGTGGCGGCGTGCGAATCGGCGGCGGAGGGGGATCTTCAGCGCGTGGATCGCGACGGCTCGGGGGACACCCTTTATGCGGTGGACCGGGTGGGCGAAGAGCGGCTGATCGAACTGTTCGATGAGGAGGTGGCTTCGATCGCGCCTATCGTGCTCCTGGCCGAAGGCCTCCCTCCCCAAGGCGTCCTGCTGCCACGTGGGGCCAGCGAGAGCTCGGCGGTGTGGCGCGTGCTCGTCGATCCGATCGACGGGACCCGCGGCCTCATGTATCAGAAGCGCAGCGCCTGGGTGCTCACCGGCGTAGCACCGAACCGCGGCCTTAAAACCACCCTCGCGGATGTGGTGCTGGCCGCGCAGACCGAGATCCCTCTGGTGAAACAGCACCTCTCGGATCGGCTCTTTGCCCTTCGCGGCCAGGGAATGCACGCGGAGAGATTCAACCGGCTCGACCGCAGCCTGAAGCCCCTCGATCTGCGGCCCTCCCAGGCCGCGACTATCGCCCACGGTTTCGCCATGGTCTCGCGCTTCTTCCCCGGGGCCCGGGAAGAGCTTGCGGCCATAGATGAGGAGATCATCCTGGGCGCGCTCGGTCCGGTCCGTGAAGGCAAGGCCCACTGCTTCGAGGATCAATACATCTGCACGGGCGGCCAGCTCTACGAATTGATTGCGGGGCACGATCGATTCAACGCCGACCTCCGGCCGCTGGTCGAATCGATTCTCCGTTCGCGGGGCCTGAGCCTCGGGATTTGTTGTCACCCGTATGACCTCGCGACCGAACTCATCGCCCGCGAAGCAGGCGTGATCGTGGTGGACCCAGCCGGCGCCCCGCTCGAACCGCCCTTGGACATCGAGTCCGACGTGGCCTGGGCGGGCTACGCGAACCCCGCGATCCGCGCGCAGGTCGAACCTCTGCTCCACGAAGCGCTGCGATCAAGGCGTCTCCTCTGAACCGCCGATGAGCCGGCCCATCCTCACCTCCGCGGCCAACGTCTTTCCGGAAGTCGCCGCCTTTGTCGCGGAGGCTCAGGCGCACCCCCTCTTCGAATCTTCGCTCCCTCTCGCCATCGCGCGTGCCCCCGGCCGCCTCGATCTGATGGGCGGCATCGCCGACTACTCGGGCTCGCTCGTCCTGCAGTGGCCGTTGCGGGAAGCGACGCTCGTGGCGGCGCAGCGCACCGAGGACGGCGCCCTCCGCGCCCTCAGCCAGAGCGGAAGCGGCGAGGAGCGTTCCTGCGACCTGCGCGTCAGGGAGCTGTTTCCCGGCGGCCTTCCACTCGAATACGAAACCGCGAAGGCCTTCTTCGCGGCGCGGCCTCTTGCGTCCTGGTCGGCTTATGTCTTCGGCGTCCTCCTCGTCCTCGCCCGCGAGAAGGGCCTCGAGACTCCCGCCGGTCTGCGCCTGCTGATCCGTTCGTCCGTGCCGGAGGGCAAGGGGGTCAGCTCCTCGGCGGCGGTCGAAGTGGCGGTGATGACGGCCGTGGCCGCGGCCTGCGGGGTGACCCTCGAACCGCGTGAACTCGCCCTGCTCGCGCAGAAGGTCGAAAACCGTGTGGTCGGCGCGGCCTGCGGGGTCATGGACCAGATGACCGCGTCTTGCGGGGTCGCCGATCAGCTTCTCGCTCTCCTGTGCCAGCCCGCCGAGCTCCGCGGAACCCTGCCCCTGCCCGCGGACCTCGAGATCTGGGGCCTCGATTCGGGAGTTCGTCACGCGGTCTCAGGCTCCGACTACGCTTCGGTGCGCGTGGGCGCCTTCATGGGAGCGCGCATCCTCGCCGGGAATGCCGGCCTTCGGGTGAGCCCGATGCCCGGCTCCGGCCGCGTTCAGGTCGACGATCCGCGATGGGGCGGGTATCTCGCGAACGTGACGCCTTCCGAACTCATTGGCGGGACCCTGGGCGAACTCCCCGAAACCATGAAGGGGGCCGAGTTCCTCGCCACCTACGAAGGCATTGTGGATTCGGTGACGCGGGTCGACCCTTCGCGTGAGTATGCGGTGCGGGCCTGTGCCGCGCATCCCGTGCACGAACACTTCCGCGTGCGCGCTTTCGCCGAGCTCTTGCTGGCGCCGCCCTCCGAACGACGGTCGGGAGTGCTTGGGGAATTGATGTTCCAGTCGCACGCGAGCTATTCCGCCTGCGGCCTTGGGTCGGAGGCGACCGACCTGCTTGTGCATCTCGTCCGCGAGGCCGGAGGAGGCTTCTACGGGGCGAAGATCACCGGCGGCGGCAGCGGCGGCACCGTCGCGGTTCTCGGACGCCGCGGAGCCGACATTCGCAGGATCGCCCAGGCTTACGAGGCCCGCACCGGGCATCGGCCCCAGGTGTTCTCCGGCTCGTCTCCCGGCTCGGCGGCGTTCGGGACGATCCGCATGGGCCCCGCGTGATGGACGAGGACGCGGCGCCTTCCGTCTTCACCCTCGTCAACTCCGCCGGAGTGGAGATCGAGATCACGGACCACGGCGGGACGGTCAGGGCGCTGCGGACGCCCGACCGGGAGGGCGTGCTCGACGACATCGTCCTCGGCTTCGACAGCGTCGATGAATACCGGCGTCAAGCCCATCCCTATTTCGGCGGCCTCATCGGTCGTTTCGGCAACCGCATCGCTCGCGGGCGCTTCCGTCTGGATGGCCGGGATCGTGTTCTCGCCTGCAATGACGGGGCGAACCACCTCCACGGCGGCGTGCGCGGTTTCGACAAGGTGCCCTGGGAGGCTTCGCCCAGGCAAACGCCGAACGCGTCATCCCTCGAGTTGCGATACACGAGCCCGGATGGAGAGGAGGGTTACCCGGGGACGCTCTCCTGCTCCGTCACTTACATCCTGACGGACGATAGCGATCTCCGCATCGAGTATTTCGCCACCACCGACCGCGCCACCATCGTCAATCTCACCCATCACTCCTATTTCAACCTCGCGGGCTCGACCGGCGCCGATGTCCTCGGGCAGGTGCTCTTCGTCGACGCCGATACCTTTCTCCCCGTCGATGAGAGCCTCATTCCGACCGGCGAACGCCGGCCCGTGATGGGAACGCCTTTCGACTTCCGTGAACCACGGACCATCGGAGCGCGGATCAGAGCCGCCGACCCTCAACTCTCCCGGGGTCGTGGCTACGACCACAATTTCTGTCTCAACCGCCGCAACCCCCAGGGCACTCCCGCTCTGGCCGCCCGCGTGGTGGAGCCCCATTCCGGCCGGGTTCTCGAAGTGCTGACGACGGAACCGGGGCTTCAGGTCTACACGGGCGGCGGCCTCGATGGAACCATCGTCGGCAAGGCCGGGCGTCGCTATTCACAGTTTTCGGGCTTGTGCCTCGAGGCCCAGCATTTTCCCGATTCCCCCAATCAGCCGGCCTTTCCACCGGTGCGACTCGAAGCGGGCGAGACGTATCGAAGCGTCACGATCTACCGGTTCCGCACCGCGCCCTGAACCCCGCGATAGCATCGCTGCGCGATCGTTCCCATCAAGGAGAGTGTTTCCGTGAGAAGAGAGTTGAGGTCAGGACTTCACATTGTCGGGCTCGTTGTCATGGGGGCGCTCCTCGGTGGTTGCGGCGCCGAGCCTGGGACGGGGAGCGGTGCGGCCGCCCCCGCTCCCCCCTCCGGCGCTCCCGCCTCCAAGGGGCTCAAGATCGCGATGATCGCGAAGAGTTCGACGAATCCAGTGTTCCTCTCGGCGCGGACGGGGGCCGAAGCCGCGGCGAAGGAACTGTCCGTGAAGCACGGCATCCCCATCGAAATCGCCTGGCTGACCCCGCCCACCGAAGACGGCCAGGTCCAGGCTCAACGCGTGGCTCAGGCCGTGAACGAAGGGGCCAGTGTCATTCTGCTCTCCTGCTCGGATGCGGGGAAGCTGCAGGGCGCCATCGACGACGCGGTGGGGCGCGGCGTGCCGGTGATGACGTTCGACAGCGACGCTCCCGCCTCGAAGCGCTTCGCCTTTTATGGCGTCGACGACGCGGAGACCGGCACCCTGGTGATGGTGGAACTCGCGAAGCAGATGAACGGCAAAGGCAACATCGCGATCCTGGCGGGAAACCAGAACGCCCCGAACCTGCGTAAGCGCGTGGATGGTGTGAAGGCCGAGGCGGCGAAATACCCAGGCATCAAGATCGTCGGAACTTTCTACCACGTCGAAACCCCCCAGGACTCCGCGGCCGAAGTGATCCGCGCCCAGAACGCGTACCCGGAGATCCAGGGCTGGGCGATGATCGGCGGCTGGCCCCTCTTCACTCCAACCCTCCTGACCGATCTCGATCCAAAGAAGGTGAAGATCGTCTCCGTGGATGCTCTCCCGGCGGAGCTTGCCTATGTGGACAAGGGCCTCGCACCCGTGCTGCTCGCGCAGTCCACGTACCTGTGGGGGTATGTCTCGGTGCAGACCATCGTCCAGAAGGTCCATCTCAAGCAGGAGGTGCCGGTCATGAACAAGATGGAGCTCGTGAAGGTGACGAAGGAGAACCTCGGCGCCTGGGCGCGGCAGCTCCGCGACTGGGGCTTCACAGATGTCGCCGAGGCGTATCTCAAGCTCGAGAAATAGGGGCTCGCGGCCCGGCGGCTAGGGCTTGAAGGCGATCCTTTCGACCTTGTACCCGCGTTCGCTCAAGAGGGCGGGCAGGCCGGCCTTTCCGATCATATGAAGGCTCCCCACCGCCGCGAACACGGTTCTGCCCGAGGCGTGGATCGCGTCGATACCGCTGGCGAGGCCGGGGTTGCGCTCGTCGAGAAGGCGCCGCATCATCGCGCGCTCGGCCTCGGTCTCCACGCATTCGCACCACCGCTCATAAGCCTCGAGTTCGCCAAGCCGGCCCAGGGACCAGACGTCGGTCATGTGTGCGAGCATGGCCGAGGCCTTCCCCTTCTCGAGTTCGTCGAGAGCCGACTCGACCAGGGCCTGCGATTCGGCCTGGCTGCCGCCGAGCAGGAGCTTCAGTTGGAGTTCCGGAGTCTCGAGCGAAGCGACCGGCTTTCCGTGTCCGCGCGCGAGGCCCGCGAGGGCGGCATCCACAGCGTAGGCGGGGTCGAAGCCCTGACTCCGTGCCGCCATCGCGGTGAGGGTGGTTGCCAACATCTCGGGAGCGACGAGGCCGAGGAGTTGTTCGGAGAGGCAGGCGATTTTGAGCTGCGCGCGCAGCCGCTGGCCAAAGGGCTCCTTGAGGGCAGAGCCTGGCTTGAGGGCGGTCCCTTTCTGGAGACGCTGAATAATGTCCGGGTCCGAGACGTCGAGCTCGAGGGCCAATCGATCGCTCGCGCGGAACGCTTTCAGGGTTTCGGGCCCAGGGAAGGTCCACTCCAACCGGCCCACGTGGATGGTGCCATACAAGTAGGAAGCGCGGCCGTCCTTGACGATCCGCCACAGAAACCCCCGGTCCCGGGCATTCCTCATCCCGACCTCGATTTCCTGAGTCGAAGGAGCCCTGGTTTCCGGCGGGCAGGTCGGCGGCTGCTGGGCCGCTTCCGAAAAGGCGGCGGCCGTGACCAGAAGGATGGAAAGGAATGCCTTCACTCGGGTGAGCCTAGGCGACCGGACCCAAGCGCGCTCAATCCGAGTCAAGTCCACCCCCGCCCTCGCTCGCTGAAGGTGAAGCTGCGGCGGGAGTCACGGGACTTGACGCCGAGCGGAAGCGAGGCGCGGCAATGCCGGTCCGGTCGCAGACCGGAGCGGAGCAGTTGCCAACTCGCGGAGCGGGGTCAAGCCAAGTCCACAACGCCATTGCTCGCCGAAGGCGAGCAAATGGCGGGGTGGACGGGACTTGAACCCGCGGCCTCCGGCGTGACAGGCCGGCGTTCTAACCAACTGAACTACCACCCCGCGGTGGCTACTTCGGCGGGATCAGGACTTTGGTGGGCGGTGCAGGATTCGAACCTGCGACCTGCGGCGTGTAAAGCCGACGCTCCACCGCTGAGCTAACCGCCCCGCGAAGGGAGGGGAGTCTAGCAGACAGAGTACCCAAATACCGCCCGCCGATTCTAGGCGGCGGGAGCCTTCGGGCGCACGGGTGTCGCTTCCACCAGCTTCTCGCGGATTCGGTCGCACAGCACGGCCAGGACTCCCCGTACCACCTCCATGTTTCCAGCCATGAGCTCGAGAAAGGCTTCCCGGTCGAGCCGAAGCAGGTGGGTGTCGGTGATGGCGGTGATCGAGGCCGAGCGGGGTTCGGGATCGAGGACGGCGAGTTCGCCGAAAACGCTCTTGTCCTTCAGATGCTTCAGGTCCTGGTCCTCGTCGTGGACCTTCACTTCGCCTTGCACGATGACGTAGAGGCTCTCGCCCGCGTCGCCTTTGTGGAAGATCACCTCGCCCGCCTTGAAGCGCACTTCTTCGGCAAGGGCCGCGACATCGGCGAGCACGTCCTCCGGCGTTCTTGCGAACATCTCCACGGCTTTGAGTGTGATGACTTTTTCGATCAGCAGCATCGGTCCTATTCCCTTCGCGCGAATCAGGCCGCGCAACGCGCCCAGACTCCATTCTCCCGTTCTTTGAAAGCCCGACCCGGCCGAGGAGGAGAGGAAGACCGCGATCGCCTCCTCGAGCCCCTGGTTCTTGAACCGGGGCGCCACCTCGAGGGCGGCGGCCCGGATCCACGTCTCGAAGCGCGGCGAAGGATCCAGGAAGAGAGCCTTGATCCTCTCGGCCGCGGTCGCGCGCACGAGCCCCAGGTCGCGGGCGAGGTCGGTGGGCAGATCCTCGAGCGTCCCCTCGATGGCCGGCATGAACAGCGCCCGCTCCTCGCGCGAGAAGACCACGTCGAGGATCTCCTGCGCGTAGGCCTTGCGGTCCTTGTGCGTGCCGTCGATGTGGGCCCGCACGGCCAGGAACGCTTTGGGGTCGCGGGTGAAACCGAGAAGCATTAGCAAACGCTCGCGGGTGTTCCGGTGTGAGCCCATGAGCGCCTGCCTCAGGATCCGGGCATCGTCGGCGGCTTCGAGGTCGCGCACCTCGGCGAGGGTCTCGAGCGCGCGCGCGGCTTCGGCTTTGGCCAGCGACTCGATCCTCGCTCGATCCGCCTCGGACGTGGCCACGAACCGGCTGTGGCTCAGGGCGCGCACCGCCTCCTGGCGAACCGCGATGTCTTCGACGTCGAGCTTCGAGAGAAGAAATCGCACCGCCTCCTCCGATCGGATCCGGCTGATGGCGGAGATGAGGCCTCGGCGAACGTCCCCCTGGTCGGTGGCTTCGAACGCGGCGAGGAGGTTCGGGAGGGCGGATTCGCCGGCGAGGGCGAGGGCGGCGCGCGCGGCGCCCATGACCCCGCGGCGACTCACCCGCTCGATCAGGAGGGCCACCAGATCCGGCTGCTTCATCTGCCCGGCGGCGAAAAGGGCGAGCCGGCTCACCGAAACATCCTGGTCGGTGATGAGTGCGCGCACCACTTCGACGTCTTCCGCCCCTCCGGCCAGGCGAAGGAGGCGCGCGGCCGCTGACCTTTGCGCGGGGTCGTTCGACCGGGCCAGCAGGGCGACTCCCGCTCTTCCTTCAGGCGCCTCCATGCGCAGGAGGCCGAGGAGTGCGGCCTCCTTGAGGGCCAGGACCGGACTCGCGGCATACCGCGTCAACTCGTCTCGGGAGGACGGCCCTTCGACCGCGGACAGGGCGCGCAGGGCCTGGGCGCGAAGGGCGTCCTCGGGTTCGTTCTCCAGGCGCGACCGCAGGGTCGCGGCGATGCCGATCGGCTTGTGAACCTCGATGCGTTCAAGGGCGGCCCGCCGGACTTCCTTTGAGGAATGACTCACGAGGTCGGGGAGCACGGGGTTGAGGGCGAGAGGGGTGTGATCGCCGAGGATCTGCAGGGCCACGAGCGCATCCTCCTCGGACCCGGTCTTGAGTTTTTCCCGCAGGGAAGAGACCGCGGCTTCGTCATCGAAGGCGAACTCGACGTCCTCGATCCGCCCGCGCAGGGCGAGCACCAGGGCCCGCACGTACTCGGTGGCGGCGGCGCGCGCGCTCCACAGCCAGGCCAGGAAGCAGCCGAGAAGGACCCAGCCGAACTGGACCGGGTCCGAATGGAACACGCCGCGGAAGAGGACCATGAGCGCGCTCGAGAGCGCGATGCCGACAGGATTCAAAATGGCGTCCACCGCGATCGAGAGCGATAGCCGCCGGTCTTTCGGAATGGGCTGATACAGGGTCTTGAGCGAGGGGTTGTCGATCGGGTGCTTGAAGGTTTTGTAGATCCCCTGGTTCAGCACCACCAGCCAGAAGACGGGATTGGGACCGAGGGCGAGACCCCCGGCTATGAGGAGCAGGGTGGTGCAGACGACGTGGGCGCCGGGGAGGACGAGCAGGCCGCGATGGACGCCAATCGCCGACAGCAGCCGCCCCGAGACGAACACCCGCGTGAAGAGGGACGCGCACTGAGAGATGCCCGAGAAGAGGGCGAAGAAGGACGCGACCTCCTTGGCGTCGGCGAAGCGGCTCTTCACCTGCTGCAGGAAAGCGAAGTCGACGAGGTACTTGCCGAGGATGCCGCAGAAGGCCACGATCAGGACGAACCGGAGATACGGATCCTGGACCAGCGATCCCATCGAGGATCGGGCCGCCTTTTCCGCGGTGGTCCGCTTCGGCCCCTCATCCGCGGGAATCAGGGGAAGAGTGCGGCGCAGCAGGATGAGGCAGACGAACAGGCCGAGGGCCGACAGAACGAGGAGATTGGGGACGCCCCCGACCTTGAGCAGCAGCGGAACCGAGAACGAACCGATGATGCGGGCCACCACCTCGCCGGTGCCCACGAAGCCGAAGAGCCGTTTGGCCTGTCTGAGGTCATACAACCGGCCGGCGACCGCCCAGTATTCGAGGTCGGTGAGGATGGAGAGAACGCGATAGAAGACCATCGCGAAGAAGAAGAGCCACGCGGCCTGGGTCACGAACAGGGCCCCGCGCAAAGCACTCACCACCAGGAACAGGGTGAGCAGTGTCCCGGTCATGAGACTCGAGAAGGAGAGGCGGTTCTGAAGCCTCGAATACGCATAGCCGGTGGCGGCCGAGAGAGCGGCGGCGGCGAGGTACACCGAGGGCAGCGCCGAAGCGCCGTATTGGCCGAGGAAGAGTGCGGAAGCCGCGGTCTCGAAGAAGACGGTGCTGAAGCCCATGAACGCGGAGTGGGCGAGCATGAGCCCGGCCCCGTGTTCCTCATTGGGTTGAACGCCGAACCGCGCCCACACGCTGGGTTTGGCGCTCAAGTTCAAGGACCCGGAGGACATGGCAGGGGAGTGTGGAGACTAACGGAAGGATCAGAAAAAAAGGCGAGGGCCTGGGACGTCCAGGCTTCCTCGCCCTTCGGGGTACGACGGGGTGCGGCTTACTTCTTGGCCGGCTCGGCGGCGGGGGCCGCAGCGGCCGCGGGAGCAGGCGACATGCCGAGATGGCTCATGAGCTCGTCGGCGGTCTTCTTGACCTGCATGCCCTTGGTCACGGCGCTCATCACGTCACCCGCGCCGAACGCGGTGCCGGCTTCCGCCCAGGCCGCGGTGGCGCCTTCGAGCGAGGCCTTGGCCGATTCGAGACCCGCCTTGTCGAGTCCGGCGGGGAGCTTCTTCGCGGTCGCAAGCTCCATCACCTTCTTCTGGATGTCGGCGACCATGCCCGGCATCGAGCTTTCCATGGCCTTCCAGGCTTCCATCATTTCCGTCTTCTTCGCGGCCGCGGCGGCCACCACGGCCTGGGCCTGGGTGGTGACACTCTGGGCCGCTTCGAGAGCGCCCTTGTAATCGCCGCTGTCGAACTTGGACTTGGCGGCGGCCGCCGAGTCGGAGAGGGCCTTGAACTGCTCGGGAACGAACTTCTCACCATCGGCCTTAGCACCGGAAACGGCGGCATCGGCGGCGGTCAGGGCGGCCTGGGCCGGGCCCTTTCCGCAGGCAACGGCCACGAAGGCCGCGAGGGTCACGAACGCAAGAGTCTTGACTAGACGCACTTCTTTATTCTCCTTGGGGAACGGATGGGTCGGCCTCGGGCGGATGTTCGAATCCTTCAATCATGGCCGATGAACTGGTTGAGGTTCCTGGGACCATTGCGGTCACCACCGGTGCATTTTATCAGCAATGCCGGGGGCCCCTCCCGCTGGACGACTTCACCGCCCCGAAAGCGGAGTGATACCCTCGGCCGAGGATGAAGGGCGCAATCGCGATCATCGGTGCGAATGGCTTCGTGGGACGCCACCTCGTGGCCCTCCTCACGGCTCAGCGGCGGCCGGCCCTCGGGGTGGTTCGTTCGGAGCACGGGGCTCGTGTGGTGAGTGAATACGGCGGCACGCCCTTTAGGGTGCCGGACCTCCAAGTCAAATCTCTTGAGGGACTTGCTCCGGCCCTGCAGGGCTGTGCGGGCCTCGTCTACACCGCCGCGGTCGCCGCCCCTTCGTCGGGCGCCCTGGATCGCACCGATCCCTCGGGACTCGTCAACGTCATCAGCGCATGTCGCGAATCCGGCGTGCCGAGGATCGTCTTCCTGAGCGGCCTCGGCATCGCGCACTATGGGATGAACCCTCACTGCACCAATCCCTACTTCCTGGCCAAGATGGCGGGGGAGGTGACCCTCTTTCGATCCGGCCTCGAGGTCACGGTTCTGCGTCCTTCCTACATCTTCGGAACGGGGGACGAGTTCTTGTCGCCACTGATCCAGAGGATGTCCGGGGCGGCCGCGGTCGAGATTCCCGGAGACGGCGCCTATCGTCTCCAGCCGGTCTCGGTCCGGGACGCCGCCCGTGCGATTCTCGCCAGCCTCGACGCGGAGGCGCCGGCGCCTCATCGGGTGGTCGACCTCGTGGGTCCGGAGATGATTTCGTTCCGAGCCCTGGTCGGCCGGGTGGCCGTGTCGATGCGCCAGTCGACGGCGATCCTCGAGCGTCCCGTGGAAGAGGCACTCGCCCAGGCGCGCGCCTCAGGCTACTTCGGCCTCCGCCCCCACGATCTGGCCTGCCTGCTGTGCGACGAGGTCTCCGACCCGCGCCCGGTCGAGGCCCTCCTGGGCGGCCCCCTGGAGACCCTCGACGAGATGGTCTTGCGGACCATCACCGAAGTCCGGGCCGCGGAGGCTCGGCCATGACGTCCGGCGGGCGACTCCTTGTCATCGGCTCCGTGTTGTTCCTCCTTGCCCTTCTGGTGCGCGGCCTGTACCTGGCCGATGGAGTGGCCCTCCTCTTCACCCCGGACCAGGACGGCACCCGCATGGCCAAGCGCTATGACGACACCGCCCGCGCGATCCTGCAGGGCGAGGGCATTCTCTTTCCGAAGACCTGGGACAAGGCGCGGACCGGCCTGGCCTCGCGCCCTCCCGGCTATGGGATGTTCCTTGCGTCGATCTACGCGACCCTCGGACGCAGCTTTCCGATCGTGGCCGTGGTTCAGGATGTCCTCACGTCACTCGCGGTGCTTGTCGTGTTCGTCTTCGCGTACCGGGTCTTTGGCCTCGCCGCCGCCGCCCTGGCCGGACTTCTGATCGCCATCTCACCGCACGTCGCCGCGACCTCGAACCTGATCCTGGCCGACGCGATTGCTTCGCTTCCCCTGCTCGGCGCCTTCATGGTCGCCTATCCCGTGGTGCGCGGTCTGGCCGCGCCATCCTCCGCTCCGGTTCGAATGGCGGTCATGGGCGTGCTCATTGGAGTCGGGGTCTGGATCCGTCCCAACGTTCTCCTTCTCGGGCCCTTCGCCGCGTTGTTCCTCTTCTTTCTCCTCGGACGCAACCGGCGGGCGCTGTCCCTCTCGGCCTTGATGGCGGCCACTTCGCTCGCGGTCGTCTCCCCGATCACTCTGCGCAATTGGCTGGTCTTCGGCGAGTTCGTTCCGGTGAGCATCAACGGCGGGATCACTCTGTGGCAGGGAGTTGCGGACGCGGGCGGCCGCGAATACGGCGCGCGGATGTGGGACAAGCAGGTGATGGCCGAGGAGGCCGAGCGCTATGGCCGGCCCGACTACCTGCTGTGGTGGGCCGAGCCCGACGGGATCGCCCGCGATCAGGATCGCTATCGGCGCGCCATGGAAGTCATCAAGGCCAGACCCGCCTGGTACGCGCGCGCCATGGTCCGGCGCATGGGCATGATGCTCGCCTTCATCGATGGCCCGAAGCCGCTGATGCCCTCGGGCGCGGTGGTGAAGGGAGTGGAGAGCGAACGGGTTCCCCTGCTTCCCGTTGCCGGTCTCGACGCGGTGATCGACGACGCCGCGCTCTCGCGGAAAGCAGGGGTCGCTTCGTTTCTACGCGCGCCGCTCCGCCTGGTGCACCAGGTCTGGTTTGTTTTTCCCGTGCTGGCCTGGATCGGAATCGTGCTCGCCCTCCGGGAGTCCCCGGCGGTCACCGTGCTCTGGCTCATCGTCCCCCTCTACTACCTCATCTTCGAGTCGCCTTTTCTCTACGAGTGGCGGGTGGCCGTGCCCATGCAGTACTTCCTGCTTCCCTTCGCGGGGAAAGCCCTGGTCGACCTCGGCGCGCGATTCGTTCCCGGCCGCGCTTGAAGCAGGGGCTAGAGAACCACCCTTCCCCGGGGCGTTTCGAGTTCGACGCTCATCGACGCATAGGCGTCGCCCGTTGCCCGGCCCTCGAAGCCGAGGGAGGCGAGGGCGTGGTTCAGGGCCTCCGCACCCGGATGCCGGAGGTGCAAGTCGATCAAAGCGAGGCCCTGCGGTGTGCTCTTTCCGGGGTGATGCTCTTCGGACGCCCATTCGATGAGGAATGGGAGCAGGCCCGAGAAGGCGCCTTGTGTCCTATGGGTTGGAAACGCGAGGGTCCAGCTGAGGCGCGCTCCATCGGGCCGGATTCGCGAGCCCGGCCGTGCGGGCTCGCATGAGAGATCCGCGGGCAGGGACGCAGCGAACCCTCCGGCGAGATCAGCACCCCTGGCGGCCCAGGTGACGATCCGCGGCTCCCGCAGGTCGCGAAGACGTGGCGCGTAGAAGGTCGCGACGCCTGGTTGGGACGGATCCGGCGCGATGACTTCGATGTACTGGGCCGGGCCGAGGGAGGCGAGCGCGTTCCAGGTTCCGAGGCCCGGATGGGATCCGCCAGGCGCCGCCCGCACCCCCGTCCGCTCTTCCAGCCAGGCGATGCCCTGCTCGAGGGTGGGAGCGCCGATCAGCAGGTGATCCAGGGCGCGAGCCGGGGTGGTGGGCATCCCCGGCATCATATCGACGGCACCGGCAAGGGCCGCCAAAAAGAAGAGGGCCTCCGAAGAGGCCCTCTTTGCGGCTCAGGCGCGGTCCGCTGCGCCTGACGATGCGGCTAACCGACTACCAGCTCAGGCGGCCCGAGATGCGGGCGATGCGCGGAGGGAGGATCGTGGTCGGGGTGTTGAGCGCCGGGATCACCGCGCCGCTCTCGCTGATGGTCAGGGTGCCGGTGGTGGCGCGGATGTTCAGCTCGGTGTTCGCGTTCATGACGTTGAACACGTCGAAGAGAAGGTTGAAGCTGACCTTGTTGGTGAGCTTGAACCGCTTCTCCGCGCGCAGGTCCACCTGCTTCACGGTCTCGAGGCGATTGGCGTTCAAGTCCTCGGCCATGAAGTTCTGCGAGATGTTTCCGCCGCCGCCGTTGACGTTGGAGGTGAAGACACGAGCGTAGGGATACCCCTGCTGGATCTTGACCACGGGGGTGAGACGGATTCCGTAGCCGGGCTCATACGTGCCGGACACCTTGAAATTCCAGAAGGTGAAATCCGACTTGTCGGTCTTGCCGTTCGGGGTGATGGGGAACGCGGTGTTGCCGGCCAGGCCGCCGAAGAGGCTCGGGCTGCTGCCCACGTTGTTCCCGGCGCCGGTGCCGAAGTAGGAGGTGCCGAACTCGCTGCTCCAGGTGTTGATGAACGACGTCACCATGCTCCACTTCTTCGAGAAGCGCTTGTTCAGGCTGACATCGATCGACTTGTAGTCGGCGGTGAATCCTTCCGGATTGAACACCCGCGCAATGACCGGCAGAGCCGCATTCGCCGGATTGAGAGCGAAGGCGGGGATTCCGGTACGGTCGTCGGACGTGCCGGTGCGACCGTCCGGTCCGGGGTCGGTGACGGTGACGGGAACGGTCCACGCCGACCTCGGACGGTTGGGATTCTCCTGCTGGTAACCATCGCGGTCCATCTTGTAGACGAAGCCGGCGCGGAGGCCGACGCTCGCCCCGAGGCTCCGCTCGATCCAGGTCGAGAACTCATCGGTGTGGGAGTTCTTGAGGTTCGGATCGACGGAGACGTTGGACGTTCCGCCGGTGCAGCCGGCGGAAGCGCCCCGTTCAGTGGCGTCCTGGTACAGGTAGTCGCGGTTGACGTCGTTCCAGGTGTACGTGCAGAACTGGGTGGCGCTGTTCGGGTTGATCGCGTCGGCGAGGTTCACGCCCGGGTTGAAGAAGTACCGGCCGTAGTTCGCCTTGAAGATCGTCTTGCCGTCGCCCGCCAGATCGTAGGTGAGGCCTACGCGGGGTACGAAGTGGTCGAAGGTGACGACGCTCGGGTTCTCGGACACGGAGAGTGCCGTGAAGAACGGGCCGGCAAGCCGCGACTGCTCAGGAATGAAGGCGCGATAGTGGTCCCAACGGACGCCGAGGTTCAGGGTCAGCTTGTTGCG
Source organism: uncultured Acidobacteriota bacterium (assembly GCA_964646485.1). Taxonomy (GTDB): domain Bacteria; phylum Acidobacteriota; class Vicinamibacteria; order Fen-336; family JAGNNV01; genus JAGNNV01. The sequence continues at coordinate 1,791 of CAZYEA010000072.1, read as the reverse complement.
GGTGAAGGTGTCGTTGACGAAGACGCCGTAGTTGCGCAGGCCGCTCCAGGAGTCGACACCGGAGCCGAGGCGCACCTGGAACGCCGTGCCTGCGCCCTGCTGACCAAAGGCGGGGCGGGTGGCCAGGTCCCGATTCTGGGTCAGCATGACCACGTTGTTGGTGAAGTACTGGTTCCAGAGGGTCTGGCCGGTTTCGTTCTGGGCCTCGCCGCCGATCTTGATCTGGTGGTTGCCGCCGAGAACGTCGTCAACGTAGGTGGTGTAGGCGCCGTGCAACTGCTTGCGCCGGCGACGGAGCATCCAGTCGCGGCCGCCGCCCACCACCTGGAGGTTGATGGTGTCTTCGATGCGGGGGTCGTCGCCGTTGTTCTTCATGCCGAAGTTGTAGCCGAATTCACCGGCCCGGACTTCGAGGAAGCTGCGGGTGCCGATGGTGCGGTTGTACTCGAGCTTGCCCACCCACGACGGGGAGTTCTGGTTGAGGGTGGAGGCCTGGGTCACGTGCTGGGGGTTGCTCACGTTCGCGTCCGTACGGAACGGCTGCTTCTTGATGCCGTACTGGAGGTAGGCGATGAACTTGTCCTTCGACGTCATCTGGAAGGTCATCTTGCCCGTGTAGTTGATGAGCTTGGTGAGGAACTCGGTGCCGTCGAGGATGGCGCCCGAGGCGGGCTGGTAGACGATGTTCTTCTGGTTGAGATACCCGCCCCACGCCCACAGCTTGTCCTTGATGAGCGGACCGCCCACGCTGGCGTTGAGGTTCTTGTAGTCGAGCAGGGTGTTGGCTTCAGAGCGATCGAGACCGAGAGCCGTGATGACGTTCTTCGGAATGTTCGCGTAGCCGCGCGCGAGCTGGTCCGTGGTCAGGTTCTTGCTCTGGATGTCCTTGTTCTCGTATTCGTAGTAGACCTCGCCCGAAAGCTTGTTGCCGCCGGACTTGCCGATGAAGTTGGTGATGACGCCGCCGCTGGGCATTTCCGCGGTGTTTCCCGCAGCTCCGATGACCACCTCGTCGAACGAGCCGTAGTCGAGGTAGAAGCCCGAGGCCGACGTGCCTTCCGTGGTGTTGATCCCTTCGACGAGCGGCCGGTTCTGGCCGCCGTTGCCGTAGGCGATGTAGGTGGTCTGGGTGCCGGCCGTGCTGCCGCCGACGTCGAAGCGGTTCAGGGTGACGCCGGGGGTGGTGGAGAGCAGCGACCACATGTCGCGCGCGTTCGGAAGCGCGTCGAGCTGGCTCTTGTCGAAGTTCGCCTGAACGCGGGTGGAGGTGACGTCGATGGGCGGCGCCTCGCTCGTGACCGTGACCTCGTCGGAGAGCGCCTTCACGCCCATCTTGACCGGGACCTTCGCGGTCACGCCGATGCCGATGCGGACGTTGTCCTTCGTGGCGGGAGCGAACCCGGCGAGGTCGAACTTGAGCGTGTAGGTGCCGGCGGGCAGGCCGGCGAACCGGTAGATGCCCTGGCCGTTCGTGGTGTCGGTGCGGGAACCCATCATCGAGGTTCCCGTGACGGTGACGGTGACGCCCGGAAGGACGCCGCCGCTCTCATCTGTGACTTCGCCCTGGATACTTCCGGTGGAACCCGCGCCACCCTGTGCGAACACAGGCGAGGCGCTGGCCACGATCAAAAGCAGTAATGCTGCCAGCCAACGATTCTTCAAGATTAAAACCCTCCTAGAGGTTTTCTCGGACTTTTTTTGGAGACACCGGCCTCGCCCGAGCCGGTGTTTTTTGGGTGTTTGCCCAGCGAGAGGGGACCCTCCGTCCCCACCCGCCGGGGCTTCTTAGCC
>CAZYEA010000071.1:0-17861 GCA_964646485.1 uncultured Acidobacteriota bacterium | reverse complement strand
AAGAAGATGATTCAGCCGCGCCTCTCCGCCACCTGGGCCTACAACGGCAAGGACACGGTGTACGCGAGCTACGCTCAGTACAAGCCCGCGGCGAGCTCGCTTCCCCGCGCCGCCTCCTGGGCGCGCAACCTCGCCACCACGATCAACGCCTACTTCGACGAGACTGGCGCGCTGTTCGCGCTCGACCCCGTGGCCTCGTCGTCCGGAAAGCTCTTCGTGAACGACCTCACCCCCCGCACCACCGATGAGTTCCTCGCCGGCACCGCCCGGCAGATGAGCCCTCACCTGACCGCGCGCGTCTACGGTCGCTACCGCAAGGGATCGCACTTCTGGGAGGACACCAACAACAACGCCCGGCAGGCCTTCAATCCACCGCCGACCGTCAACGGCGTGGCGGTTCCGAAAGACCTCTACATTCCGGACCTCTCGGCCAGACTCGCGCAGATCGGAAGCGGCTCGTCGTACGTGATTGCGGAACTCGACGGCGCCTACACGAAGTACTGGGAGGGCACCCTCGAACTCGAATGGCGCAGCGCCAAGGGCACGGCCAATCTCTCGTACACCCGCAGTCACTATTACGGCAACGTCGACCAGGACAACTCCACCACCTCCACCTCCAACGACGGCAACATCTTCATCGGTTCCTCCAACATCGGTGACAGCGCCGGCCGCCAGCTCTGGGACAACAAGGACGGGGATCTTCACGGAGACCGTCCGCACATGCTGAAGGTCTCGGGGATCCGATACCTCCACTGGAAGGCCTCCGCGGGCTTCTTCTTCGTGGCCCAGTCCGGCAGCCCGTGGGAGTCCACCAACTACGAGATCTACCGTCCGGCCGTGGGCACGAGCACCTCCGACACCAACCGCTATGGGGAGCCCGCGGGTTCACGCCGCACCCCGAGCCACTACCAGCTCGACTTGAACTACTCGCAGGACATCAAGATGACGGATCGAATCAAGCTTCAGCTGGTGGCCAACCTGTTCAACGTCTTCAATAAGCAGACGCCGTACAACTTCCAGCCGAGCGTTCACTCGTCGGTGTTCAATCAGCCGGCGAGCTTCTTCGACCCCCGCCGTCTCGAGGTCGACGCCCGCATCCGTTTCTAAGACGACGATCGGGGCGACCTGATCAAGAAAGGCCCGGCGAATCGCCGGGCCTCTTCCTTTCTCCAAGACGCGACTAGCGACGATCGGACTGGAACAGGCGCTCGCGCGCGATCAGCTCCCGGGTGGTGGGGTCAGACCCGCGGCGAGCCGCCTCGATGCGGGCCGCCTGATCAGGCTCTTTAAGCAGCACGCTCACCTGCGCGCGCTTGAACAGGGCCATCGCATGGGCCGGATGCGAGGGTGGAACGCGGTCGAGGGCGGTCCGAGCCTCCTCGAATCGCCGCGCCGCGAGGTAAAGAACGCCCAGCTCGAGATCGTTCCGGAATTCACCATGAAGGAGGTCCCGGGCCGCCTCGAAGGAGCGGATGGCGAGAGGGGTGTCCTCCGTGTCCATGGCGAGCTGGCCGAGCTTCACCAGGTCGGCAGCCCGGGGCTCTCGCAGCGCATGAACTCTCTGCCAGGCGGCGATGGCGTCTTTAGGGCGGCCTTGCCGTTCACGCAACCGCGCCAGGCCTTCCACCGCGGGGAGTCGGTTCGGGTCCGCGGCAACCACCTTCTCGAGGATGGGCACGGCCTCCTCCCACCGCCTTCCGCGGGCGAGGTGTAACGCGAGATACATCTTCACGTCGTCCGATTGAGGGGCGAGGTCCTTCGCCTTGTCGAAAGCCCTCATGGCGGCTTCGTTCTGTCCGAGCGCCGAGTGCGCGGTGGCGAGGCGCAGCGTGGCGTCGAGGTTGTGAGCGTCCTCGCGGAGGATCCTCTCGAAGAGCGGGATGGCTCGCGCGTACTGCTCCTGCACAAACAGAGTCGAGGCGCTCTCGATCACCTCGAAGAGCCGCACCATGTCCGAAGGCCGCGGTGCGTCCTTCCGCGCCAGGGGTGCGGCGCCGGCGCTCACGTAGCCGAGGCTCGCGAGTTTCTTCCGATCTTCGTCGGAGAGGGCCGAAGGCGCGCTGGTGGCGCCTCTTGTGGGAAGGGGATAGTCCTGGATCGCGGTGCGAAGGGGGCGCGGCAAGGTCTCCGTCGAGGCGAGGTCGTTCGTCTCTTCCGGGTCCTTCGTGAGGTCATAGACCTCGGTGCGCCCGGCCACGATGGCTTTACGCTGGCCGTGAATCGCCATCACCTGAGGTTGCCAGCCGTATTCCAGAAAGGGCTTCATCGCCTCCCCGAGCACCACTTCATCCGCGGGGGCGCCGCGCAGGCTGAGTGCCGGGTCGAGCCCGGCGAGATCGAGCACGGTGTGAAAGATCCGACGGATGCTCACCGGTTCGTTCGCGATCCCCAAAGTGACGCCCGGCCCGACCAGCACCAGCGGCACACGCATCGTGGATTCGTACAGCAGATTCCCGTGCTGCGACTCGCCGTGATCGCCAAGGCCCTCGCCGTGATCGCCCACCACGAGGATGGCGAGCGGTCCAGACGCGCTCTGCTCGAAGGCCGCCACCAGACGCCCCAGCTGCTCGTCGACCAGGGCCACTTCTCCGAGATAGGGGTTTTTCGGGAAGCGCGCGCGAAATGGCTCGGGCGGAGCGTAGGGCGCGTGCGCATCGAAATAGTGAACCCAAACCAGGCGCGGTTTCGAGGATTTCTCACGGAGGTAATCGAGGGCGCGTTCGGTGGTCTCGCGAGCGGAGCGCTCGGGCGTCTCGATGTCGTCGTAGCGGTCGAAGCCGCGCGCGAGACCGAACCGCCGTGCCAGCACGAACGACGAGACGAAGGCCGCGGTCTCGTATCCGGCCTGCCCCAGCCGTTCGGCCAGAACCGGCGTGTCCGCGCTCAGGGTCCGCGCGTTCTCGTGAAGGCCGTGCCCGGCCGGATAAAGGCCGCTCATCATCGACGTATGGGAGGGCAGGGTCTCGGGAACCGCGGTGTACGCGCGCGAAAAACGGCGCCCTCGAGCGGCGAGGGCGTTGAACGCGGGTGTCGCTTCTCCCATGGCGTCCGCGCGCGTGGTGTCCAGGGTGACGAGGAGGATCGAGGGCCGGGCCGCGGGAGCGGTGGTCCTGGTCGGAGGGGACTCCGAGCACGCGCCCACCAGGAGGGCCAGCGCGCCGGCGAAAACGAGGCGGGGGTTTGGTCGAAACATCCGAAGCCGCAACGATAGAGGATCGGGCGCGCCGCCCTCGGGCCGAATGGCGACGGGTTAACCTCCGCTCGCAAATGCCCGTGGAAGCGAAGCGACGCCTCACCCTGCCCATTCTTCTGTGCGTGAGCGCGGCCTTCGTCGTGGGAGTGTTCCTCCGCTTGTACTTCATCTCCTCTCACGGCTCCTGGGACACCGAGTACTGGAAGGCCTGGGCGAGTGAAACCGCGAACGCCGGGCTCACTCAGGCCTATGGCGATCCTGACTCGGTGCCGCCCGGGGAATTCTTCCCACAACTCCTGGCCCGAAAAGCGAGGCATGAAGTTTCTTTCCGTGGCCGCGACTATCCGATCGACTATCCGCCCCTGGGCCTTGCCGCCTGGGGCGCCTCGTGGCGATTCTTCACCTCGAAGCCAAGGCCCTATCGCGGGGCCGAGGCCGAGAACCTCGCGGTCAAGTTCCCCGCGGTTGTGGGCGATGTTCTCGCGGTGGCCGTGCTCCTGTGGGCCTTTCGCGGCGATCCCCGCACCGGCCTTTCCCTGGCGGCTCTTTACTGGATCTTTCCTGTCACCTGGGTTTCATCCGCGGTCCTCGGTTTCTTCGACGGCTTCGTCCCTGCGTTCCTGCTCGTAAGCCTCCTTCTCGCGGGCACATCTCCGCTTGCCGCCGGTGTGGTCTTCGCGGTCACCTGTCTCATCAAGCCCACGGCCGCGGTGGCCCTTCCCGTTCTTTATCTGGGCGCCCCCCGTCGAAGCTGGATGCGGATCACCGCCGGGGGCGCGCTTCTCACCGCGCTGATCCTGCTGCCTTACGCCCTGGCGGGGACGTTTCAAACCGCCTTCATTCACATGGCGCGCATCTTTTCGCAGGACCGGCTCTCCGGCGGCTATGCGAATCCGTGGTGGATCCTCGGACACGTCATGAACCTCGTCCACGACAAGGCGGAGTGGGCGGATCCCATCGACTACGTCCGTCGCGACTCCATCGACTTCCCCCTCGGACTCATAGGTTTCCTGGCCGCGGGCCTCACCGCGGTGTGGGTTCTCCACCGGGCGAGGCGCGTCCGCAATCCTCGCTCGATCGCATACGTAGGCGCGCTGCTGCTCTTCGTCTGGGGTGTTCTCACCATTGGCGTCCACGACAACCACAACCACCCTTTGTTCCTGCTTCTAGTGGCCACCGGCCTCGGAACACCCTTCCTGCGCGCCTTCTCCGCCACCGCGGCCACCGCGACCTTACTGGGCAGCGTCTGCCTTCACGGCCTCGGCCGGTACTACGGCGCCCAGTGGAGGGCCGTTCTCCCCCTGGCCGACACGGTGGCTCGCTTGCGAATGGCGTTTGGGTTCGATCTCACCCTGCTTCTGAGCCTTCTCAACTGCGCTCTGCTAGGCGTCGCTCTCTGGAGATTGCGACGAACCCTGGACGACCTCGAGGCGTCTTAGCTCGCCGCCTGGAGATCTTCGACGCGGACGGCGGCGAAGCGAAGGGGCGTGCGGCCGGGGACGGCCTGGGCCACGATCCCAAGATCCCCGGTCACGACACAGGCGATTTTCGGATAGCCGCCGGTGGTGGGGCAGTCCGAGAGCATCACGATGGGTCTGCCGTCGGGTGGAACCTGGATGCAGCCTGGAACCATTCCGTCCGAAACGATTTCCGAGGGACCCACGTGAGAAAGACGCGGACCGTCGAGGCGCGCGCCCACCCGATCCGAATCGAGGCCCACAAGCCAGGCGGTCTGTAGCAACACCTCGATGGCCGCCTCGTCGAAGTGGTCCCGCTGCGGTCCCAGGATGATGCGCACCGTCGATGCAGAAGGGGTGGCCGCCAAGGGTTCGCGCCGAGGTCGATCCGCGTCGACCGGGCCCACGGAGAGGCCGTCGCCCGCGTCGAGAGGCCGCAGGAGCCCGGAGCCCACGTCCACGGAGGCCGAACCCAGGATGCGAGGTGCTTCCATCGAGGCGATCGCGACATACGCCCGCGCACCGCCCTCGATCTTTCGGACGGTCAGCGTGTTCGACGCCCGCGCACGTATCGCCACGTTCATGGGGACGCTCAGGCCGGCTCGGAGGTCGGCGCGCTCGAAGTCCGCGGTGACCGCCGCGCCCGTAATGGCGAAGAAGGTCGTCTTCTCGAAAAGGAGTTTCAGGCCGGGCGCGCAGATCTCGATCAGCGGCGCTTCCGCCGCGTTGCCGACGCAGGCATTCGCGCGGCGAGCGGCCGCGGTGTCGGCAAAGCCGGTGCGCGGAACCGCCAGGCGGCGCAAGCCGGTCCGGCCTCCGTCCTGAATGGTGGTGAGGATCCCGGGTTCGAGAATCCTCACGCCGAACCCCGAGTAGGCGGCACGCGCAGCGGGCGCCGTGGGTTCGAGGGAACGGGTGGGGACGAACCGCACCGAATCGCCCGGCATCAGGAGCGAAGGGGCGTCCCCGGCGGACGGGTCGAACAGCGTCCGCGATGTGCGGCCCAGCAGGTTCCAGCCTCCCGGCAACGCGCGCGGGTAGATGCCGGTCTGCGGTCCGGCAATGGCGATGGCGCCCGCGGGGACGCGGGTGCGGGGCGTCTTCCTCCGGGGGCGTTGCAGTTGCTGATCGACGAAGCCCATGTACGCAAAGCCGGGGGAGAAGCCGAGCATGAGCACGGTGTAGTCCTGACCGGCGTGGGCCTCGATGACGCCTTCCCGGGTCAGGCCGCACGCCTGCGCCACTTCGTCGAGGTCTTCGCCGTCATACAGAGCGGGGATCTCGATGAGCCGCCCGGGCAGGGTGGAAGGAGAGAGGTCGCGGGCGAGACCGAGCAGTCGCTCGCTCAGATCCTTGAACGACACCGCGTCGCGGGCGTAGAGGACCAGCAGGCTCGCGTACGTGGGGACGGTCTCGAGAACGAAGTCGAAGCGAGCCGCCCGCAGTCTCTCGTCCAGGGCGCGGACTTTCGAGACGGTGGATGCGTCGAGGGAATCGCCGAGCTCAACCGTGACCGCGCGATCTCCCACGGCCAGCACACGCGGGTACGCACGGTTCATGGGACCAGGGAGGTCAGGCCGGGCCGAGGGGGCCGAGGGCTTGAACTTTCACGCCCGCGGCTTCGAGCGCGCCCCTCACCGCCCGCGCGATCTCGACCGCGTGCTTATTGTCGCCGTGCAGGCACAGGGTCTCGGCCGAGACGCTCAGCGCGGTGCCGTCGCGCGCGGTCACTCGCCCGTGCCGGGCGATAGTTACGGCCTGGCCCGCCGCGGCCTCGCCCGTCTCGAGCAACGCCCCCGGAGTCCCGCGCCTGCTGAGCGAGCCATCGGCCTCGTAGGCGCGGTCGACGAACCCCTCCCCCGCGAAGGGAACACCTTCACTCTGCGCGGCCTCCCGGAAGGTCGTGGAGGTGGCGAGGCCCACGAGAGTGACGCCTCCGCCGAGGCGACGGACGCCGCGGGCGATGGCTCGGGCCAGGTTCAGATCCCGGGCCGCCTGATTGTAGAGGGCGCCATGAGGCTTCACGTGCCAGAGCCGTCCACCCCGCGATTCGACGAAGGCTCTGAGCGCCCCCGCCTGATACAGGACGTCCGTCTCCACCTCTTCGGGCGCAGCCTGGATCTCCCGACGGCCAAAGCCGCGCAGGTCGAGGTGGGACGGATGCGCGCCGATGCGGATGCCGCGTTCAAGCGCTGCTCCGACCGTGCGGTCCATGGTGATGGGGTCGCCCCCGTGGAAGCCGCAGGCGATGTTGACCGAACTCACGTAGGGGAAGAGCGCGGCGTCGCTGCCCATGGGCCAGGCGCCGAAACTCTCGCCCACATCCGCGTTGAGATCGATGATGTCGGCCATGGAAGAACCCAAAAGACCCGGAGAGGGGCCTCCTGACTAAAGGAACAGACGCAGGCTGCGCGCGATCGCGTCCTTCATCTGGCGCCGGTCGACCACGATGTCGATCATGCCGTGGGTGAGCAGGAACTCGGAGCGCTGGAATCCTTCGGGCAGCTTCTGCCGGATGGTCTGCTCGATGACCCGCGGCCCGGCGAAGCCGATCAGGGCGCCCGGCTCGGCGATATTGAGGTCCCCGAGCATCGCGAAAGACGCGGTGACCCCGCCGGTGGTGGGGTCGGTCAGGATGGAGATGAACGGGATCTTCGCGTCATCGAGCCGGGCCAGAGCGGCCGAGATCTTGGCCATCTGCATGAGGGAGAGAGCACCCTCCATCATGCGGGCACCTCCCGAGCACGAGACCACGATGAGGGGCGCCCGGGTGGAAATGGAACGCTCGGCCGCGCGGGTGATCTTCTCGCCCACCACCACACCCATCGACCCGCCGATGAACCCGTACTCCATCGCGCAGATCAGGACGTCACGGTTGTCGAGTTTGCCTGTGGCGCTCACCAGAGCGTCCTTACCGCCCGTCTTCCCCTCGCCGTCCTTCAGGCGGGCCGAGTAGGCCTTGGTGTCCTTGAATTTGAGCGGGTCGGCGCTCGCGAGCTCGCGGTCGAACTCCTCGTAGGGGCCGTCAAAGAGCAGTTCGAGCCGTTCCCGCGCCGTGATCCGGAAATGGAACCCGCATTTCGGACAGACGGAGGCGTTTTGGAGGACGTCCTTGCGGTAGATGATCTCCCGGCAGCCCGTGCACTTGATCCATAGGCCTTCGGGGACGCGGTTGACCTGCTCGCCCACCGGAAGTTTCTGGTCTTCGCGTTTGAACCAGGCCAAAAGACGCTTCCTCCGCTGTTTCTTGAGTGTGGCCGCGTCCGCGACCGGGCGTTGGTTTGGCCCGGCCGGACGGGGAGCCCGCCAGACGCGAGACCTCGTTGCCTAGTGTACCGCGCCGGAACGGGGCGGGGTTTTCGCGTTCCCTCTTGGGGGCTTAGCTCGAGGGGGTCGTTTCCCGCGAATTCGCGTCGAAGACGATCCGCATGAACTGGGCGAGCTGGGGTGAGCCGACCGCCGGCCGCTCGTGAAGGACCCGGTCGAGGGCGGCCGCCATCTTCCCCGCGTCGGCGTAGCGCTCGTCCGGGGAGCTCGCGACCGCGTTCATCACCACCTTCTCGAGTCTGGGGGTCACCCGGGAAGAGATGAACCGGAGGGGCACGATGTCGGCCCGGCGCACCTCGTCCATGGACGGCATGTCGGGATTCCCCGCGATGGGGCGCCGGCCCGCGATCATCTCGTAGAGGATGACCCCCAGGGAAAAGATGTCCGAGCGCGCGTCGAGAGGTCCGCCCGCCGCCTGCTCCGGGCTCATGTACTGGACCTTCCCCTGGGGCGCGTGCTTCCGCGCTTCCACGTAGGAGGAGGGCTTCGAGATACCGAAGTCGGTGAGCTTCACCATGCCCGCGAACGAGATGAGGATATTCGGCGGGCTCACGTCGCGGTGGACGATCTCGAGCGGCCTTCCCTCCGGGCCTTCGCGGGTGAAGGCAAAGTCGAGGGCGCTCGCGATGCGGGCGGCGATGTACACGGCCAGATCGAGGGGGAGCTTGAGGCCCTTCTCCTGGGTCCTTCGGAGCATGGTCTTGAGATCGAAGCCGTTGACGTACTCCATGGTCATGTAGAGGTCGTCGTTGATCTCACCGAGCTCGTGCACGGGCACGATGTGGGGATGGTCCAGCAGGGCCACCGTCTTCGCTTCTTCGATGAAGAGGCGCCGGAACTCTTCGTTTCTGGCCAGACCGGGGAGGATCTTCTTGAGCACCACGGTCTTGCGAAAACTGTGGGGCCCGGTCCGCTGCGCGCGGTAGATCTCGGCCATGCCGCCCCGCGACAACATCTCTTCGAGCACGTAGGTGCCGAAGATCTTCGGGAAAGTCGGCCGCCGGGGCTCCCCAGGCGCCTCGCCCTCGAGAAGCGCTTCGGGGACTTCGGGCTTCGGCGCGGACCCTTCTGTCGGCTCGCCGGGAGCGAGAGCCCGCATCTTGGGACGAGAGTGTGCGCCAGTCATTGAAGGAGGGGAGTGGAAAACACATTACCAGACGGGCCGGACGGGCCCCTGGCGTGCGCTCCCGCGCCCGTGAGCGTGGTCACATCCAGAACGCGGCTATCGCAAGGCGCACAGCGACCAGGATGAGCGAGGTCGCCAGGATGCCCTTGATCGACCGGACGTGCATCTGGCGCGCCAGCCACGCCCCGAAAACGCTGCCCGGAAGGGATCCGAGCGCCACTGCCGCGGTGATCGAGGGATTCATCTCCCCCCGGCCCAGATACAGAATCGCGGAGATGGCCGCGGTCGGGCCGATCATGAATCCGGAGGTGGCGGCGGCGACCCTTATGGGGACCCCGCAGAAGGAGTTCATCACCGGCACCTGGATGAAGCCCCCGCCCACGCCGAGCAGGCCCGAAATGGCGCCCGCGATCAAGGAGGCGCCGAGGGCCAGGGGCAGGCGCCGTACCACGTAGCTCAAGGTCCGGCCCTGCTCCTCCACCCGCCCCCCAAGGGTTCCCACGTCCAGGTCCGGGTCGTCGATGACATTGCGATGCTTCGATCTCACGGTCACGATGACGGCGACGATTACCAGGGTCCCCGCGAAGATCACGTACAGCGTGCGGGTCGAGATGTGCTGGGCGATGGTGCCGCCGGCCAGGCCGCCGACGGAAGTGGTGAGCAGCAGGGTGAAGGCGAGGGGAATATTCACGAGCCCGTGGCGCATGTTGGACAGGGTCGTGGTGGATGAGCTGGTGATGACGGCCACGAGGCTCGCGGCCACCGCGGTCCGAGGTTCGAGGTGAAGGCCGAGGGCGAGCAGCGGCACCAGGAACACGCCCCCCCCGAGTCCGAGCAGGGCGCCGATCAGGCCGGTCAAAGCGCCGGTGAAGGCGAAGACGATGAGGTCGATCGCGGGCAAACGGCGTCCTAGACGTAGCGCAGGGATTCCGCGGGCCTCTGGCGAGCCGCGGAAAGCGAAGGAATGAGAGCGGCGAGGACGCTCACCCCGAGCATGATCAGGGGCGGGGTCACCACGTCACGGAGGCTGAGGATGGGGAAAAGGCGGTCGCCGCCGTAGGTGTACTTCTGGGCCTCGCCGAAGGCCGGGATCCCGAATCTGGAGAAGAAGACGATGGCGCCCGCACCCAGCAAGGCGCCCAGGGCGGCGCCAAACAGTCCGAGCAGAAAACCCTCGGACAGGAAGACGGAGAGAACGTCGGTCTTGCGAGCCCCCATCGCCCGCATGGTGCCCATCTCGCGGGTTCGTTCAAAGGTGGCCATCAGCACGGTGTTGAGGACGCCCGCGGCCACGATGATGCCCATCACGAAGTTCATGATGGTGGCGATGAAACGCGTGATCAGCATGCCCCCGATGAAGGGACCGCCCATGTCCTCCCAGGTGAAGGCCCGGGCGTTCATCCCCTTCTCCTCGAAGGAGGCATTGAGATGGTCGCGCACCGAGTCCGCCTCCCGCCCGGAGTCCTTGAGCCTGAGCACGACCAGACCCGCCTGATCAGGCACGTCGAGGATCTCCTGCACGCCCGAAAGATCGGCGTAGCAGGAGCCCCATTCATAAGCCTCGAGGCCCTTGATCGAGTAGATGCCGGTGACCCTGAGCTTCGTTCCGTTCAAGCGTCCGTCGGAGGTTGTTCCGAGGGCGACGAGGTCGTCCCCGGGACGGATGCCGAGCTTCCTCGAAACACCGCGGTTGATGAGCACGCCCTTTTCGCCGGGCTCGAAGTGGCGACCTTCCACTACCGCGAGGTCCGGGTAGGTCGTCCTGCGCGCCTTCGCATCGATGCCGATGAGGACGCCGTCCATGGTCGTGTCCTTGAAGGAGAGGAGTGCCCCCACCATCAGGCGGGAGAGGCCCGACTCGATGCGGGGGTCAAGACGCTTCGCCTCCTCGATCAGGCTCTCGGGATTCTGGATGAGCCGATAGTTGTTCTGGGGCATGATGAACGAGATCTCGCCGGTTTCGTCCGCGGCGGCATCGGCGCGATACACCTGCACGTGGCCGAGGGTCGCATTCTTCGCGGGGTCGACCACCGCGCGCTCCATGGCGTCCGTCCAGGCCTGGCCGAGGACCATCAGGGCGATGCCGAAGGCGAGGGCGGCGATGGTGAGGCCCGTGCGCCGTCGGTGCCGCGAGAGATTCCGGAACGCGAGACGGAGAATGAAAGGTGCGGTCGCCCTCTTTGCCACTACGCGAGAACTCCCACCTGGCCGCCGGTGTGCCAGAAGAGAATGGTCGAGCCCGCGGGCAGGGAACGGGTCCGCACCAGCGCTATGAGTCCGGCGAGGGCTTTGGCGGTGTACGTGTGGTCGACAAGGAGCGCCTCGCTGCGGGCGAGGAGCCTCTGGGCCTCGAGCGAGGCCTCGGTGGGGATGCCGTAGCCCTCGCCCACGAAGCCGTCCCACACTTCCGCGGCGAGGCCCGCTTCCTTGGACCCCGCGAGGTCGAGCACGCCTCGTTGCAGCCTCTCGACCGTGGTTTGAAGTGAGGCCGCGGCTTCGTCCGCGCTGATTCCGATCACGCGGGGATGGAGTCCGTTGAGAACGAGTCCGGCGAGGAGTCCGGCCTGGGTGCCTCCGGACGAAGACGCGTGAACGATGACGTCGGGACCGCCTCCCTGCTCCACCATCTCGAAAACGCCGAGGGCGAGGCCCACGGCTCCCGTGGGAGTTGAAGCCCCGAGGGGCACGACCACGGGCTTCGATCCCTGGGTCCGCAGCGTCGCGGCCAGGGACTCCATCGCGGGCGAGCGATCCGAGCGGCCCCCCACGAAGTGAATCTCGGCCCCGAACAGTTCGTCGAGCCGCGCGTTTCCGGTGAGGGTTTGGGGCGGTGATCCGGAAAGGACGAGGTGGCAGCGCATGCCGAAGCGGACGGCTGCGGCCGCGGTGGCCCGGCAATGGTTCGACTGAATGCCTCCGCACGTGATCACGGTGTCAGCGCCTTCTTCAACTGCTGCGGCCATGACCAGCTCGAGTTTGCGCACCTTGTTTCCGCCGAAGCCGAAGGGAATGGCGTCATCCCGCTTGACCAGGATCGGATAAGAGGAATCGATGACCCGCTCGAAACGTTCCAGGCGCTCCATGGGGGTGGGAGCGCCGATCAGGCGGGCACGCGGCAGGGCCCGGAGGCTCTCGAGGGAGGGGGCGGGACTCACGAGTGAGGCAATCTACCAAGTAAGGGAGGGGCGTCCACGGCCCGTCGATATACTCCGCGCGCCATGACCCGCCGCGCCGCGATCACCTCCATTGGACGCCATCTTCCGCCCCGCGTCCTCGACAACAAGTACTTCGAGCAGTTCGTGGCCACGAACGACGAGTGGATCCGCACGCGCACCGGCATCGTGACCCGGCATCACGCCGAGAAGGGCGTCGGCACCTCCGACCTCGCCGTGGCCGCGGCCCGCGAGTGCCTGGAGCGGCGAGGGGTCAAAGCCGACGAGATCGACCTCATCGTGGTCGCGACGGTCACTCCGGACATGATCTTTCCAGCCACCGCCTGCCTGGTGCAGACCAAGCTCGGGGCCACCCGGGCCTGGGGCTTCGACCTCTCGGCCGCCTGTTCGGGTTTCGTCTATGCCCTGGCTGTGGGCGCTCAGTTCATCGAGAGCGGGGCCCATCAGAAGGTCCTGGTGATCGGCGCCGAGGTGATGTCCTCCATCCTGGACTTTCAGGATCGGACCACCTGCGTTCTCTTCGGCGACGGTGCGGGCGCCGTTCTCCTCGAACCCACCGAGGCCGATGAGGGCCTGATTACCTTCACCAACGAGGTGGACGGCTCAGGGGCCTGCCACCTGCAGATGCCCGCGGGGGGCAGCCTGCACCCGCCCACCCACGAGACCATCGACCAGCGGCTGCACTACATCAAGCAGGAAGGCCAGGCGGTGTTCAAGTACGCGGTCCGCAAGATGGCGGAGGTGTCGGTGGCCGCGGTCTTAAAGGCCGGCCTCAAGAACGAGGACGTCGACGTGTTCATCCCGCACCAGGCCAACATCCGCATCATCGACGCGGCCCAGGCGCGCCTGGGCCTGCCCGAGTCCAAGGTGGTGAAGAACATCGCGAAATACGGCAACACCACCGCGGCCACCATTCCCCTGGGCATGTACACCGCCCTCGAAGAGAAACGCCTCAAGAAGGGCGACAATCTGCTGATGGCGTCGGTGGGTGCGGGATTCACGGTAGGCGCCGCGATCGTGCGCTGGTCGGATCTCTCCCTGTGACGTCTCCAGGGCCCGCGAGGTCGAGCTGATGGGCCTGCTGGCCTTCCTTTTCCGGGCCATCGTGGTGCTCTTCATATTCCGGCTCGGCGGAATCGTCCTGCGTGCCTTCTTCCAGGGTTTCCGTCAGGGCGCGCGGCCCGAGAGTCCAGGAGGCGTTGCCTATGGACCCGCGTGGGGCGGGGGTCCAGAGCCGCGTGGGCACGTGGAGGAACTCGTCAAGGATCCGGTGTGCGGCGTGCACACTGCCCGCTCTTCCGCGATCGCCGGGCGGTATCAGGGCGCCGCCGCGTACTTCTGCTCGGCCCAGTGTGCGGTCAAGGCGGACAGAGGGGCGGCCTGAGCGCCTGGCCTCAGGCCTGAGCCGGCTCTTTCTTCGCGGCCAGAGAGGCCTTGAGGGCCTCCATGATGTCCATGATCTGGGCGCGCGGCTGTTCGGGGGCCACCGAGACTTCCTGACCCTGGATCTTGCGGTCGATGGCCGCCTGCATCCGCTTCCGGACCTCGTCCTCGTAGTGTGAGGGGTCGAAGGCGGGAGAGGTGATCTGGTCGATCAGCTGGACCGCGAGCTTCAGTTCGCCCTCTTTGGCCTCCGCCGTTCCCACCGGCACTTCGTCCAGAGCGCGGACCTCGTCGGGATAACGGAGCTGCTGGAGGATGATCACGTTCTTGAGCGGGCGCAGGAGAACGAGATACTGCTTGCCTCGGGCCGCCCACCTCGCGACCGCCACCCGTCCGGTCTTCTTCATGGCGTCGCAGAGCAGGCGGTAGGCCTTCTCTCCCCCCTTGTCGGGGGCGAGATAGGAGGCGTTTTCGTAATAGATCGGATCGACTTCCTTGATGTCGAGGAACTCCGCGATGTCGACGAGGCCGGTCTTCTCCTCCTCCATCTTCTTGATTTCCTCGGCCGTGAACACCACGTACTGGTCCTTGGCGAACTCGTAGCCTTTCACCATCTCGGTTCGCGGAACCACCACGCCTTCGTCGCGCTCACAGATGTACTGCTGCTTCACCCGGCCCTTGCACTTTTCGTGAAGCATGTTGAAGGAGATCGAGGCCTTGGCCTCGGTGGCCGAGAAGAGCTTCACCGGAATGGAGACCATTCCGAACGAGATGGTGGCGGTGGCGGTGGGTCGCATTTTCGGTCCTCGCTGGTTTGGCGGTTCGAACGTCCGCAGAGCTTATGCCCGGGCGGCTGCGGCCCGGGCTTCCTTCGTCTCTTCATCGCGCGCCACGGTTCGCCCCGCCATCACGAACAGCACCAGAGCGACGACGTTGGCGAGGGTGGCGGCCATGAAGGCAAGGCGCAGATTCCCCCACAGGTCGGAGAGCCGGCCCACCACATAGGGCCCGAGGGCGAGCCCCACGACGGTCACGAACAGCAGGAAAACCGCCGAGGCCCGCGCGCGCATGTGGGGCAGGACGAGGTCTTGCACCGTGGAACTGCCCGCCCCCAGCCACATCGCCGCGAAGACCTGGGCCACCGCGAAAAAGGCGAGCGAGAGATCGCGATCCTCCGCGGTCAGGGCGATGAGGAGCAGGGGAATGGGGATGACCGCATTCATCATCCCTACGAAGAGCCGCCCGGAGGGATGCTTGCGGCGCCACCGGTCGGACAGGACACCTCCCAGGGTGACCCCGAGGCCCCCGCCCACCGCCGAGATGAGGCCGAGCTTCGCTCCGATCTCCGAAGCGGAGTAGCCGTGGTAGCGGATGAAAAACTGTGCCGTCCACAGGCTGATCGCGTAGCCGGTGAACGAGAGGGAGGAGAAGGCCAGAGTGGCGAGGCGGAGCGAAGGTGTCTGGAAGATGAGCGCGAAGGCGTCTCCTTCAAGCACGCGCAGACGCTGGGCCATGGTGACCACGACGTACAGCCCGATGGCGACACACGCCCACTGCATCGCGTCCCCAAAGGCATACCAGAGTGTCGTTCCCAGGCCGACGAAGGCCGCGAAAGCGAGGGCGTTTCCGGCCACCGGCACGCCGTCCGATCGAAGGAAGAAGAGCGAGAAGGGAGGGAGAAGGGCCAGCCCCTCGCGCAGGGCGGCGAGCCACGCCCCTTTTGAACTACTCCCGGCCGGAATCGACCGCCTCTCTTCCTGGGCCCCGCGCTCGGGTTCACGGAAAGCGAGAACAAGAGGCACGAGGAGGAGCCCGGGGAGGCCTGCGAGCAGAAACGCCACCTGCCAGCCCCGAAGCCCCAGGGGCTCGGTCCCGGGCGGAAACGCTCCGCTCCACCCGTCGACCACCGTGCCCCCGAGGTACGAACTGAGGCCGATGCCCACATAGATACCGAGGGAGTAGATGCCGAGAGCGGTGCCGCGCCGGGCGCGCGGAAACAGGTCGGCGATGAGCGAGTAGGCGGCGGGGGAGGCGCTCGCCTCGCCCACGCCCACGCCCACGCGGGCGAGGGTCAGCGTGGTAAAGCCGGTAGCGAGACCGGAGGCCGCGGTCATGACGCTCCACAAGGCGAGGCCCCAGGCGATGAGCTTCCGCCGCGACCCGCGATCCGCATACACGCCCAGCGGTATGCCAAAAACCGCGTAGAAGATCCCGAACACCGTCCCGTAGAGGAAGCCCAGCTGAGCGTCGGAGATCAGGAGGTCGGCCTTCACCTTGCCGGCCAGGATGGCGAGGATCTGACGATCCACGAAATTGAGGATCGACACCGCGAACAACACGGCCAGGATCAGACGCGCCTCCATACTCGTGGTGTTCTTATCGGGGGTGGGGCCGTCCATCGGGGAGGGAGAAGTTAATACGCGCCAAGTGTCGGATGATTGGACCATGATGGAAACCGCGAAGAACTTTCTCGTCACCCGAGGGGTTGACTTTCTGGTCCAGCTGCTCGCCGCGGTCGCGCTCTACGTGGTGGGCCGCTGGGTCATAAGGCTCGCCCGCGGCATGGTGCGCCGCGCGCTCGAACATCGGCAGCTCGATCCCACCCTGGCCAAGTACATCGACCAGACCCTGGGGGTCGTCTTCACGATTCTCCTCGTCATCGCGGCTCTGGGGGTGATGGGAGTACAGACCAATACGCTCGCGGGCCTCCTCGCCGCGGCCGGGGTGGCGGTCGGTGTCGCCTGGTCGGGCCTGCTCTCGAACATCGCCGCCGGCCTCTTCATGGTCTCCCTGCGCCCCTTCAAGAAGGGGGACACCGTGCAGATCGGCGGCATCCTGGGCGACGTGGAGTTGATCGGTTTCTTCGGCACCTCGCTTCTGGCGCCGGACGGGACCAAGGTCATCGTGGGGAATGCGAAGGCGCTCGCCGACAACATCCACAATTTCTCCGGCGTGCCGCACCGCAGGGTCGAAGCCCGCGCCCAGCTGCCCTGGGCCTGCGATCCGGGTGCTTTCTACGAAGCGATCAGGAAACGACTGGCCCAGGAACCCAAAGTGCTGGCTGACCCGCCTCCCCTGGTCGAGACCCTCGACAACAACGCGGCCGGGCCGGTCGCGGTGATCCGGCCTTACTGCGTTCCCGCCGACTATGGCGAGGTCTTCTTCTTCACCAATCGCATCGTGGCCGAAGAGATCGCGAAGCGAGGCCTCCAGCCGCCCTCGCCCACCGCTCTGGTCAGGTAAGGAACGGGTTCGACTCGCGTTCCTCGGCGATCGTGGTGTCAGGGCCGTGGCCCGCGATCACGCGGGTCTCGTCCGGAAGAGGCAGGAGGCGTTCGCGGATCGACCGGATCTCCGTGTCGAAGTCGCCGCCCCACAGGTCCGTGCGCCCGATGCTCCCCGAGAAGAGCGTGTCTCCGGAGAAGAGCAGATTCTCCCGGCCGAGAAAGAACGAGCACGAGCCCGGGGTGTGGCCGGGGGTATGGAGGACCTGAATCGAGTCGCCTTTTCCGCCGAAGGGGATCACGTCCCCTTGATGGATGTGCTCGTCGACCGCTCCGCGGACCGGTGTTTCCAGGCCGATCATGGCCGCCTGCATCGGGAGATTGTCGTAGAGCGGCAGGTCCTTCTCGTGAAGCATCACTTTCGCGCCGGTTCGTTCGCGCACCTCATGATTTCCCCCCACGTGGTCGAGGTGGGTGTGGGTGATCAGGATGGCCTTGGGCTTGAGGCCGTGGGCGGACAGGCGCTTCAGGACCTTCATGGCTTCGTCGCCGGGATCGATCACGATGGCTTCCCCGGTCTCGGGATCGCCGAGGATGGTGCAGTTGCATTGCAGGGGTCCGACGGGGAAGGTTTCGATGATCACTTCTTGGTTTCCTGTTCGAGCGGTCCCCGGAGATATCCCGAGCCGACGGCGAGCGCCATCATCGCAAGAAGGCCCCAGGAATAGACATTGAAGACTCCGACTTCGAGTGGACTCAGGCGGGGCATGTGGAAGGCGACGCCCGAAGCGGTCGCCGAAGACATCAGGATCGTGGGGAGAAAGTAGGGGAGGAGGAAGGGATACGTACAAACCGTGACATCGAGGAGATTCGCCCGACGATACGCGGATAGACCGAAGCGCTTTCCCGTCTCTTTGGCGAAGGCTCCGACCGCCAGCATGGCCACCACGCTGTGGGTGGTGAAGAGGACGGCGAGGC
>CAZYEA010000070.1:0-17924 GCA_964646485.1 uncultured Acidobacteriota bacterium | reverse complement strand
AGCCACGGCCTCGGCGGTGGTGGCCGGTTGAATGGAGGCCACGAACCAGGGCGCCGCCTGCACGCGGCTGTGCGCGCCCGCGAGCACCGGCTCGGAATCGTCGTAGCGGGCGGCGCCCGAGGTGGCGCGGTTGCGGCCGGCGCGGAGCAGGGCCTTGGGGAATCGCGCGGCGTCGCCCGACACGTTGGAAGAGGCGATCAGGTGCTCGTTCACGTCGAACAGGCCGATGATGGCGTCGCGACCGATCTCCTCGGTCTTCAGGATCTCGGACAGTTCGGACCCGTCCACCAGGATCCGCAGTTCGCCTCGGCCCTCGTCGAGCTGGGTGGCGATCCGGATCCAGATGCGGTCGCCGGGGACTGTGGCCACGGGCTCGGCGGTGGGCGCGGTGAGGACGGGGTTTGCCACCTCGCGGAAGCCCTCGCGGGTGGCGCTTCCCACCTCGGCCCCGCTCTCGTTCACCACCAGGGCGCCCTTGATCGCCGGGTCCGCCTGCAGGAGGCCCGCGATCATCTCCGCCACCTGATCGCGCCTCGCCTGGAGCAGGAAGGGATTCGAGGCGAGCGTCTGCGCGGAGATGCGCAGGGAGCGGATCCACGCGTCCACTCGCGCCGAGGTGGTGCGCGCGGTGACCGAGTGGGTGGTGAGAATCTGGTCCACCACCGAGTCGCGGGTCAGCCGAACCAGCCAGGGAATGATGATGAGGGGAATCAGGCTGACTGCCGCGAGGACGAGAACGAAGCGTCCGAGGAGGCCGGTGCGAAGGAGGCGACCGAAGCGAGCCAGTCGGCGGGCGAATGAGGTGGGTCGGTTCGAGGTGGGACGCAAGGCGAAGGTCCGGGCGTGCGCTTGTCTGGCTACTTCAGGGTCTTGCCCTTGCACGCCGACACCACGCCCGCGGGATCGAGGGCGTCTCGTCCTTCGAAGATGGCGGTGATCCTCGAGTCCTCGTCGATCACGAAGGTGGTGCGGCTCGCCCAGAGCAGACCCTTGACTCCGTACGCGCGCGCGGTCTTGCCGCCCTTGTCCGCGAGCAGGGGGAAGGGGAGCTTCAGGCTATCGGCGAATTTGGTCTGGGTCTCCAGGCTGTCGAGGGAAACGCCCAGGACCTGGGCGCTGACGTCGTCGAGCTGGGCCTTGTGGTCGCGCAGTCCCGACATCTCCTTGGTACAGCCGCCGGTGAACGCCTTGGGAAAGAAGGCGAGCACCACTTTCTTCTTGCCCTTGAACTCCGCGAGCGAGATGGTCTTCCCGGTGGACGCGGGCAGGGCGAAGGCGGGCGCTTCGTCGCCCACCTTGAGTTTCAAGTCTCCGTCTGCGGGGAGAAGGAGGGCAAGAGCGGCGACGATCAACATGCGGAGAAGCTAGCACAAGCAGATCGCGCGAGTTCGTCTCTTGACATCTGCGATCCGAAGCGCTTAGAAAGTCTCCGTCCGAGGTGGAGAGAAGATGAGCGAAAAGCCGAGATCGCGATCCGAGGAACTGCACGAGCTGCTGAGCGACCTGGGCCGCTGCGTTCAGGAAGCGGTGACCGGTTCCGCCGAGGTGTCCGCCGCCCTCGATCGGATCCGCGAGAAGGGCTATGAACCTTCGTTCGTGGTCGAAACCAGCGTCGCCTCGGGCACGGCCGCGGTCGAAGGCGAAGCCGCGATCGAGATGAGTGTCGGCGTCCATCGCGGGCCCGACCCGGTGGAAGCGGCCATGACCCCTCTCGACAAGAAGTTCCTGCGCTCCTTGAAGATCAGCGTCGAGTAGACGCGGGCGAGACGATGGTGCTGGAGCCCGCGAAGAGCGCGGCCGGCCCCAGTTCCTCCTCGATGCGCAGGAGCTGGTTGTACTTGGCGATGCGATCCGTGCGGGAGGCCGAACCGGTCTTGATCTGGCCGCAGTTCGTGGCCACCGCGAGGTCGGCGATGGTGACGTCCTCGGTTTCACCGCTCCGGTGCGACATCACCGCGGAGTAGGACGAACGCGTGGCCAGGGCCACGCACTGCAGGGTCTCGGTGAGCGTGCCGATCTGATTGACCTTCACCAGGATGGAGTTGGCCACGCCCTTGCGGATGCCCTCGCCCAGGATTTCCGGGTTCGTGACGAACAGGTCGTCGCCCACGAGTTGGCACTTCGAGCCCAGGGCGTCGGTGAGCGCTTTCCAGCCCTCCCAATCGCTCTCCCCGAGACCGTCCTCGATGGACACGATGGGGTACTTCTTCACCCACGATTCGTACATCGAGACCATCTGGTCGGAGGTCTTCTCCTTTTCGCCCGACTTCCTGAACACGTACTTCTTTCCTTCGTGCAGTTCGCTTGCGGCCACGTCGAGAGCGAGGGCGATATCCGTGCCGGGCTTGAACCCCGCGGCGGTGATGGCGGCGAGCACGGTTTCGATGACTCCCTCGGAGGAAGGAAGGTCGGGTGCGAAGCCGCCCTCGTCGCCCACCGAGGTGGCGAAGCCCTTCTTCTTGAGCAGGCCCTTCAGGGTGTGAAAGACCTCGGCCCCCATGCGCAGGGCCTCGGCGAAGGAGGGCGCGCCCACGGGCACGATCATGAATTCCTGGGGGTCGAGCTTGTTGTCGGCGTGGGCCCCGCCGTTCACGATGTTCATCTGCGGCACGGGCAGGGTGCGCGCTCCGGGGCCGCCGAGATACCGGTACAGGGGCA
This sequence comes from uncultured Acidobacteriota bacterium, assembly GCA_964646485.1. GTDB lineage: Bacteria > Acidobacteriota > Vicinamibacteria > Fen-336 > JAGNNV01 > JAGNNV01. The sequence goes on along the minus strand of CAZYEA010000070.1, from coordinate 15,266 downwards.
GGCCCACGCTCGCTGCCGCCGCTTTCGCATTCGCCAGGGACACCGCGAGGATGGCGTTGGCGCCCAGACGGGATTTGTTCTTCGTGCCGTCCGCGTCGATCATCAACTGGTCGACCACGACCTGGCCGATGGCGTCCTCGCCGGTCAACAGGTCGGCGATCTCGTGGTTCACCGTCTCGACCGCCTTCTGAACACCCTTGCCGAGGTAACGCTTCTTGTCGCCGTCGCGCCGCTCCACCGCCTCCCGGGAGCCCGTGGAGGCGCCCGAGGGCACGGCGGCCCGTCCGAAGCTTCCGTCCGCGAGCGTCACCTCGGCTTCGAGCGTGGGATTGCCGCGTGAGTCCAGGATTTCACGGGCGTGGATGTCGGCGATTTCGGTGCTCATGGTTCCTCCGGAACGCCTCGCCTGCGAGGCGGGTGTCAAACATAGCAGCGTGCCCCCGGGGCGCTGGGCCGCCCGTTCAAATGCATCACCCCGAGAGCGCGCCCGACCCTCACCCGATCTGGTAGCGTCATTGCCCGCGCCGCTCCCCGAAGAATCCCAAGAAAAAGGACCACCCCGAGCATGACTACTGGCTCGCCCGTTCAAGACGCCCTCGCCCACCTCGAGTCGAATTTCGAGGAGTTCAAGAAGACCCTCACCGCGCTCTCGAAGATCCCCAGCATCTCCGCGCATCCCTTTCCGAAGGAGGAGTTGGAGCGATCGGCGAATGGGGTGGCCGAGGCCCTGCGCGCCGCGGGGGTCGAGAACGTGCAGGTGCTGAGAATCGAGGGAGTCCACCCCTACGTCTACGGCGATTTCATGCACACCAAGGGCGCTCCGACCCTCCTCCTCTACGGACACCACGACGTGCAGCCGGTGGGCAACGAGGCACGCTGGTCGACCGCGCCCTTCGAGCCGGTGGAAAAGGGCGGTCGTCTGTACGGCCGCGGCGTCGCCGACGACAAGGGCGGAGTGATGACTCACGTGGCCGCGGTCGCCTGCTACCTCAAGACCCACGGGTCGCTTCCCTGCAACGTGAAGTTCGTCATCGAGGGCGAGGAGGAGATCGGCTCCGAAAACCTCGCCTCGTTCCTCAAGAAGTACCGGAAGATGCTCGACGCGGACTTCATCGTGCTCTCCGACACCTCGAACTTCGACACCGGAGTTCCCGCCCTCACCTACCAGCTTCGCGGCATCGTGCAGGTCGATGTCGAGGTCGAGACCCTGAAGCAGCCCCGCCACTCCGGCATGTGGGGCGGCCCCGTTCCCGACCCGGTTCAGGTCCTCTCCCGGATCCTCGCCGATCTCACCGCGCCCGACGGCAAGCTCAACGTCCCCGGCCTCTACAACAAGGTGGCGAAGACGGGGGCGAAGCAGCTCGCGCGCATCCGCAAGCTCCCTTTCCGTGAGGCGCAGTTCAAGAAGGAAGCGGGACTCCTCACCGGGGTGCGTCTCTCCGGCGAGGCGCGCTATTCCGTGTACGAGCGCCTCTGGACCCGCCCCTCGCTGACCGTGATCGCGATGGAGTCGCATCCGCTCAAGGGCTCGTCGAATCAGATCGTGAACGCGGCGCGGGCTCGCCTTTCCCTGCGCACCGTGCCCAACATGGACGGCGCCGATGCCGGTCGCCTCCTCGTGAAGCGCCTCACCAAGAATCCGCCTTACGGCGCCAAAGTCACGGCGAAGGTCACGGGCAATACTCCCTGGTGGACGACCGATCCCGAAGGCCCGGCCTTCGAGGCCGCCCGCCGCGCGCTCAAGGCGGGCTACGGCAAGGAAACCGCGATGATCGGAGCCGGCGGCACCATCGGCTTCGTCGGCCCGTTCGAGAAGATGCTCGGCGGTGCGCCCTGCCTGCTGATGGGCGTCGAGGATCCTTACTGCAACGCCCACTCGGAGAACGAAAGCCTCGACCTGGCCGACTTCAAGAAGTCGATCCGTTCCGCCATCCACCTCTACGACGAATTGAGCCGCGTCCCCACGAAGTGACGCCGCATCGCGGCGCCCCGCCCGGGCTCGGAATCGCTTAGCCCGGTGAATCGTCCAGGAGAACCTCGATCACCTTCAGCTCACGCCGGATGAACAACCGCTCGGCGAGAGCGATGAGCACCGCGTAGGTCGCGAGGGCCCCCAGGCAGGCGAGGGCTGAGAGGGCCACGGCGTATCTGCCTTCGGCGACGCGGGGGCCGAGCCACTGGAGGAAGAGAAAGGGCCCGGCGATGAAGCCGGTGGCGAGGGTCGCGAGCACGCTCAACAGGCCATTGCTGCTCTGTCGCGCATCGACCCGCTGGGCGAAGGGGTTGAAGCGGTCGCGGGGAAGGGCGAAGGGCCTGAGGATGGAGACGAAGTGCTGGACTCCCATGCTGATGGGGAGGAGGGCGGCGGCCAGCGCGAGCATCAGCCCCGCGGTCTCGAATCCGCCCCGCCACCCCGCGACCGCCATGATCGCGAGCAGCGGGGGCAGGCGGAAGATGAAGCCCGAAACGTCGCTCGCCACCAGCATGGACGAGCGGCTCACCGGCGTTCCCAGGATCAACGCGATGCCGCGGCCGATCATGAGGAAGGCGTTGCCGCCCACGAGGCTCAGGAAGACCACGATGGCGATCGGGCTGATGGCGCCGCTTTGCTGGGACAGGGTGAAGGCGAAGAAGCCCATCATCAGGGTGGGGAAGAAGAGGGCCATCCGCGCGGCCGGCGTGCGGAGCTGCGTGCGCAACTGGGTTTCGATGAGCGCGCCGAGCGCCCCGGGAAGGAGGACCCTGGCCCGCCGCGGCTTGCTCGCCTGCTTCTCCACGTGGTCCTCGCCCTCGCCGGCCAGGATCCGGTTGAGCAGGGTCATCGCCACGAGGGCGATTCCGACGAGCAGGAGGGCGGCGGGAATCGCGTACGCGAGCCCGAGGTCGAGTTCGCCCGCACCGGCATGGATCACCGCGCGTGGGGCCCATCCAAGCGGGGAGATCCGGATCAGAGGCTCCACCAGCGGCCTCAGGAATTCGCGCGGGCCCCGATAGTTCATGAGCGAAGGCAGGAAGAAGAAGGAGAAGGCGACGAGCCGGGCGAAGTCCGCCACGAAGGTGCGCCGGGCGATGAGGACGGCGAACAGGGACATGGCGTGGGCGCCCGCGAGGAGGGCCAGATGCGAGAGAAGCGCCAGGGGGAGGGTGAGCAGGACCAGACCCGGCCGCGAGGCCGCGCCGAGGGCGGCCCCTATGAGCACCGGCGACTCGAGGACCAGGGGTATCAGAACGCCGGTGATGAGCGAATAGAGCAGGAGTTCTCCGCGCCGGATCGGCAGATGGAGGAGGTTCTGGAGCGACGCGCCCGAGCGGCTGGAGAGAATGAGCGGCCGGACCAGGAAGAAGACGCCGAACAGGGTGACCACCAGGGAGGCCATGTCCGCGACCCGCTCCGTCCGCGCTTCGTGGGACCGGGAGAGCAGGAAGTACGCGCCCACTCCCATGGCCACGGTGGTGGCGAGATAGAAGACGCCGCCGAGGACCAGGAAGATCGACGAGGGTCCGGCGGAGAGCAGGCCCCGCACGCGTGTGCGCCAGGACAGGCCCAACAGCAGGAGGAGCCGGGTCACCGCTCGCGGATCGGCTCGAAGGGCTCGGGCGGAGGAGGGAGGAGCGAACCGCCCAGGAACGCGGGCGGCGTCTTGGGCTTCTCCGCGCCCACCACCTGGAGGAACACGTCCTCGAGTCGCGCATCGGCACCCATCTGGCGCAGGCGCTTGATGTCTTCGAGGGTCCCCGAAGCCACGAGCCGGCCCTCGTGGATCACGCCGATCTCGTCGCACAGGCGCTCGGCCATGTCGAGGACATGGGTGGTGAAGAAGATGGCCATGCCGGAAGCGACGAGCGAACGGAGCAGATCCGCCACGGTCTTCACGGAAACCGGATCCACACCGTTGAGCGCCTCGTCGAGGAAGAGGACCTTCGGCTTGTGAACGAGGGCGGCGGCGAGGGCCAGCTTCTTTCTCATTCCCAGGGAATACTCGAGCACGGCCTGGGCCCGGGCCTCGGCGAGATCGAAGTACTCCAGCAGCTCGTCGCTTCGACGCCGCGCCTCTCCGACCGCCAGACCGTGGATGCGCGCGGTGAAGAGAAGGGTCTCCTCGCCGGTGAGCCGGTCGAAGAGGGGAAGGTCGTCAGGGACGAGGCCGATCGAACTCTTCACCGCCATGGGATCGGACTCGATCGAATGGCCGAGGATCAGGACCTCGCCGCTCGTGGGCTTGAGCAGACCGGTGAGCATGCGCAAGGTCGTGCTCTTGCCCGCGCCGTTTGGTCCCAGAAATGCGTAGAGCGCGCCCGGCCGCACCGAGAGCGAGAGATCCCGGACCGCGGCCTTGTTCTTGTAGGTCTTGACCAGGCTCCGGGCCTCGATGGCGAGAGTGGTCACTTAGGAACCGATCAGCCGCGCGTAGATGGCGCGCGCGCGTCCGAGGTCGGCGGTGCCCTTGATGAGGGCGCGTCCGTCGCGGAAGAGGAGCATTTCCGAGTTCGCCTCGCGCAGCCGCACCACGTGCTCGGAGAGGGTCACGTCGCCGAGGGCGCGCCAGGTCACCGCGAAGTCGTCGATGTCGAGCGACATGTCCTTCGCGGGCGGCCGGATCTGCACCGCGTCGCGTCCGCACAGGAAGGCTTCCCCCGCACTCTGCACCCGGGTCACGAACACGCCCCGCGCGCACGCGTCGCAGGAGGGCTCGGTGCGCGAGAGGTCGATGCGGTCGAATTGCGAGGACCAGACGTCGATGCTCACGAGGCTCACACTCACCGCCTCGGGGTGACCGGAGAGGATCTTGAGCGCCTCGGCGCCCTGAAGGCCGGCGATGACCTGCACGATGGGTGCGATGACCCCGGCGGTGTCGCAGGTGGGCGAGGAGCCTTGAGGCGGAGCGTCGCCGAGGACGCAGCGCAGACAGGGAGTCTTGCGGGGTGCTCGCAGCACGGGAAGCACGAGGCCGTAAGAGCCCACACACGCTCCGTAGATCCAGGGAACCGAGGTCTCGATGCTGAGGTCGTTCAGGACGTAACGGGTGTCGAAATTGTCGGTGCCGTCGAGGAAGAGATCGACGTCTGAAAGCAGCGTCTCCGCGTTGTCCCAGGAAAGGTCCTCCACCCGCGCGTCGATGGTGACGTCCGAGTTGATGGTTTGGAGGCGCGCTTTGGCGGCCAGAGCCTTGGGCCGCAGCGCCTGGGCGTCGGCCTCGGTGAAGAGGCTCTGGCGCTGCAGGTTCGACTCTTCGACGATGTCGCGGTCGATCAGCCGCACCAGGCCCACCCCGGCCCGCACCATGGTTTCGCAGAGCTGGGACCCGAGCGCGCCGCATCCCACCACGGCCACGCGGGCGGCCTTGAGGCGCGCCTGGCCGTCACGGCCGATGGGGGTGAAGATCTCCTGGCGGGAATACCGCAAGGATCGTGCGGAGGCGGGGCCGGGGAGACTCAGGGGAGACCTACGCGCTGCGGGTCTGGGCGAGCAGGAGGGCGGCCGAGCGCATGGCCTCGACCGGCGCTTCGGTTCCCGTCCAGACCTCGAATTGGGCCGCGGCCTGGGCGAGCAGCATCTCGAAACCGCTGATCACCGTGCAGCCCGCCTGCGCCGCCTCGCGGAGAAGCCGGGTTTCGAGTGGATCGTAGATCATGTCGAGCACGGTGGCGCCCGCCTTCAGCAGGGCCTTCGGAACCAGGGTCTGCTCGGCCAGCGACCCGCCGCCCACCGGGGTCGCGTTGATCAGGATGTCCCACTCGGTGTTCAGGAGGACGCTGAGGTCGCCGGCCGCGCAGCCCACCTCGGCCCCCACCTGCACCGCCTTCTCGCGGTTCCTGGCCAGGATGCGCACCCGCGCTCCGCGTTCCTCGAGAGCCACCGCCGCGGCTCGCGCCGCCCCGCCCGCGCCGAGGATGATCACCGACCGGCCCTTGATCTCGCCGCGCTTCCGCAGGGGCGTCACCACCCCGAGGCCGTCGGTGCTGGTGCCGTGGAGCTGGCCGGTGTCGTGGACCACCACGGTGTTGACACTCCCGCACTGCGCGACCGTCGCATCCACCGCCTGCATGCGCCCGACCATCTCCACTTTGTAGGGCCGGGTCACCGAGAAGCCGGAGAGGCCAAGGTGCGGGAAGGCCTGGAAGAAGGCGGCGAGCGACTCGGATTGGAGGGGCACGAACACGGCGTCGAGGCCGATCTCGGAGAAACCCCGGTTGTGGAGAGCGGGTGAGAGAGAGTGAAGGACATCGCCGCCGAGGAGCCCGTACACCTTGGTCTGCGGCCCGATGGCTTTCACCGAGTAGAAGGTGTCCATTTCCTCGGCGGGGATCTGGCCCGCCGCCGCCTCGCGACCCTTGCCCGTGGACGCATAGACGAAGGGAGCTCCGTATTTCGGTCCGATGATCCTGGTGATCGCCCCGAGCGGCCCGAGGGCGATGGGGATGAGCGGAGGCTTCGAGCCCGCGTGCCGGCCCGCCAGTTCCATGAGCCTTCCCACGTCGGTCATCGATCTCGGACTCACCGCGATCTTCACCACGTCGGCCCCGGTCCGGCACATGCCCTCGTAAAGGGTCTCGAGGTCTTGCGGGGTGCCGGTCATGTCGTGGAAGGAAACGATGAGGCCTTTGCCCGCCTTCTCGGTCATGATGTCGAAGAAGCCGCTGCGATACTCGACATCGACATAGTCGAAGCCGCGCTTCACCGCCTCGTGGATCAGGGCCCGGCGCTTCGGGTCGTCGTCCTTCATCTTTCCCCCCTCAGACGCCGAGCGCGCGGTGAAGATGAGGGGTTTGCTCCGCGCCTTGCGGATGGTGAGCAGGTCGAGGTCGCTCACGAGGTCGCCCCGAATCTCGAACATGTCGGCGAGCCCGGAGAGGTCGGCCATCCGATCGATGAGGTCGACGTTGAGCCTTTCGGTGAGGGTGATGCAGAGAGAGGCCACGGGAACGGTAGTCTAGCGTGCCCTCCCATGAAGGATGTCCTTCTTCTCTCCCGCCGTGATCTCGAGGATGTGCTCGATTTCGCCTCCGTGATCGAGGCGGTCGAGTCCGCTTTTCGGGCGGAGCAGCGAAAGGAGTGGGACACGCCCCGGCGGATCGCCGCGCACACGAAGGGAGGAGGTCTCCTCGCCATGCCCTGCGGGGGAGGATCGCCCGAGGCTCTCGGCGCGAAGCTCGTCACCACGTTTCCGGGGAACACCGCGCTCGGAAAACCGAGTGTGGCCGGCCTCTATGCGCTGTTCGATCCCCGAACCGGGTCGCCGCTCGCGGTGATGGATGGCGCCTATCTCACTCTCGTCCGGACCGCGGCGGTCTCAGCGGTTGCGACCCGCCTCCTCGCGCGCCCCGAGGCGCGCACCCTCGGTCTTTTCGGCGCGGGCGCTCAGGCGGAGTTCCATGTGAGGCTCCTCGCCGGGGTGCGATCGTTCGAGACGGTGGTGGTCTGGGCGCGCCGGAAGGAGGCGGCTGCAGCCCTTGCCGCCTCGCTCCGCGCCCGCGCGGACCTTGGCCGGATCGATTCCATTCGGGTGGCGGAAGCCCCCGAGGACGCCGCGGTCTGCGACGTCGTGGTGACCGCGACGGGGGCAGTCGAGCCCGTGGTTCAGGGCCGATGGGTTCGCGCGGGTTCTCACCTGAACCCCATCGGCGCGCACTCCCCCAACTCCCGGGAGCTGGATACCGAGGCGGTCGCCCGGGCCGCGGTGCTGGCGGTGGAGACTGCCGAGACCCTTCTCGAGGCGGGTGACTTCCAGATGGCGGAAGCCGAAGTGGGGGGAATCACGCGGCGGGTGGCGAGCCTCGGAGCCCTTCTCGAATCTCCGCCCGCGCGGGACCCGGTCGCCATCACCGTATTCAAATCCTGCGGGGTGGCCTTTGAAGATCTAGCCGTCGCGGCCCTCGCCTTTCGCCGGGCCGAAGAGACGGGCCTTGGCTCCCGCCATTCCTTCGGGGCCTGACCTGGACGCTCCTTAAGCCCGGTGAGCGTTGGCATAGACTCGGAACTTCACCCCCTAAACAAAGGAGTCGTTCCTATGGGCAGACACTTCAAACTGATGGGCTTCTATTTCTGGCTGCTGGCCCTCTTCACCATCGGGCGTTGGGCGATTTCCTTCTCGGGGATGGACTACGCACGCGCCACCTGGATCTTCAGCCTCGTCCCCCTCTCCCTGATCGCCTCCGCGCACCATGCGGCCTTCGCGCGCGCCTTTCAGGGCTATGGGATTAAGGATGCCCTGGTCCTCGGCGGGCTGATCGGAGTGGTGACCCAGATCGTGATCTTCGCGTCCACGGTGGCTTCCTACGCGCTCGGGCTCTCCACCCTGTGGAACTCTCCCGCCGCCCTCAATCAGGCGGCCGCGGTGCCCATGGGTGCGGCCATGCTCGCGCGCACGGGAGGACTCGTGGTCAACACCATCCTGAACGTGATTGCCGCCGCGATCGGTTTCGCCATGGGCGGAAGCCTCAAGCCCGCCCGGTAAGGAGCGCGATTGAACGAGCGGGACATCCTCCCGGCCTTCACCGCCGCCGCCTTCGCGGGCGAGCCCGAGGAGAAGGACTTTCTTGAGACCGCGCGCGCCCTCAAGCCCGCCGAGGTGCTGAAGCTTCTCGAGGTGGTCTCGAATCGGGCGCTCGCCCAGAAGGACCCCGGGAGACACACGAAACGCCTGAAGCTCTTCGCCTCGACGAGCGAAGGCTGGTCCGACAAGACGCTCTTCCTGCCCTTCGTCCGCGCCCTGCGCACCGCGGATGCGCCGCTTCGGAATGTCCTCGTTGACGCGATCCCGCGGGTCAACAGCGTGGAGGCCCACGGAGAACTCGCGGGACTCCTGCGCGCTCCAGAGCCTCTCCTGCGCGCGGCGGCCGCGCGGACGCTCTCCAAGATCGGCGGCCGGACCGTGTTCGACCTGGTGGGGAAGCTCGTGGCCGAACCCACCTTCCCCGGGCGCATGGAGGCCATGGACGTGTTGATGGCGCTAGCACCCCAGCACGCGGCGCCCCATCTGAAGGCCGTGCTCGCGGTCGGCAGCGGGCCGGAGAGACTGCGCGCCATTCAACACCTCTCCTCGCCCGCGGCCTCCGAGCGGGATCCGCAGTCGAGTGCCGCCGTCCTCGCACCCTTCATGGCCGATCCCGCCGAGGCCATCGCTTCGGCCGCCGCGGCCGGCTTCTGCGCCCTCGCCTCGGAGGACGAGTACTTCGAGACGGCCGCGCCGCTCCTCGACGAGAACCGGCTCGAGGTCGCGCGGGTCGTGCTCCAGGCACTGTCCCGCTTCAAGAGCGCGCGCTCCACCCGCCTCCTCTCGCGCAAGCTGCGCGAGGGACCGAACTCGATCCGCCAGGCGGTTCTCACCGTCCTCGAGGTCCGCCGCGACGAAACCGCGGTGCCGCTGCTGGTTGAGGCCCTTGAACTCAAGAACCCCCTGCTCCGGAGTTCCGCCGCGAACCTCCTCTCCCAACTCGGCCAGGAGGGGCGCGCCGATCTGTCGCGCACGGTGTTGTGGCTTCTCAAGAGCCGGGACATCGATGTCCGCCGTTTCGGAGTCGAGCTCGCCCGCTCGGCAGGGAAGCCCGAGACCTTGTGGCCCCAGCTCGTCGAGTATCTCCGCGACGAGGACTGGTGGGTCCGGGAACGCGTGGGCGACGTTCTGGTCGAGATCGCTGCCGATTCCATCCTCCGTCCGGTCGCCCAGATCCTCACCGAGGCCGACCCGTTGATCCGGCGTTTCGGCACCGACATGCTGAAGCGGCTCAAGAACGTGGCGGCGCTCGGAACCCTGGTGCGGGTGGCCGACTCGGATCAGGACTGGTGGGTTCGGGAGGGAGCGGTGGAAGCCCTGGGCGCCATCGGCGATGCCCGGGTGGTGCCGCACCTCGTGGACATCATGTCCCGCGCGCCCGAGATCCAGGTCGCGTGCCTGCGCGCCCTCGGCGAGCTCAACGCGCGCACCGTCTCCACCCACGTGGCCGCCCTCCTCTCCTCCCCCGACGCCGACGTGCGCGGCGCCGCTCTCGAATGCCTGAGTCGGTGCGCGGCGGTGGAGGAGGTGCCGGCGGTCCAGGCCGTGCTCGAGGACAGCCACCCGAAGAATCGGGTCAAGGCGCGCGAGTTCCTCCTGCGCTTCGCGGCGGAGAGCCGAACCGGGATGAACCAGTCTTCCCTCGGCAGCGCGCTCGATCGCATGCTGGTGATGGCGGTGGAGAGCGAGGCGGACGACCTCGTTCTTCTCTCCGGCCGAAGGGCCGCGATCAAGAAGGCCGGTCGCATGGAGGAGCTGCCGGGTGCGGTGCTTTCGGGTGAACAACTCCGCTCGCTCCTCCTCCCGCGTCTCTCCATTCCCCAGCGCGAGGAGATCGCCGCCCTGCAGGACGTGGACTTCTCCTACGAGGTTCCCGGCCGCGAGCTGCGCTTCCGCGCCCACGTGTTCAATGAAATGGGAGGGCTCGCCGCGGTCTTCCGGACCATCAAGAACACCCTGCTCGACATCGACAGCGGGGGCTTTCCCCCCATCGTGAAGACCTTCCAGGACTTCAACGACGGCCTCGTCCTCGTGGGCGGCCCCACCGGAGCCGGGAAGTCGACGACCCTCGCCGCCATCATCGACGCCATCAACCGGAAGTCGAGTCATCACATCCTCTCGATCGAGGATCCGATCGAAGTGGTGCACGGCAACAAGAAGAGCCTGGTGAACCAGCGCGAGATCGGCGCCCACGTCCTTTCCTTCTCGACCGCGTTGCGCGCGGCCCTGCGCCAGGATCCGGACGTGCTCATGATCGGCGAGGTTCGTGATTTCGAGACCATCACCGCCGCGGTCAGCGCCGCGGAAACCGGACACCTCGTCTTCGGGTCGGTCCACACCACCTCCGCTGCCTCCACCGTGGATCGCCTGGTGAGTGCGGCGCCGTCCTCCCAGCAGGATCACATGCGCAGCCTGCTCGCGGGGAGTCTGCGCGCGGTGCTGTGCCAGTTCCTGCTTCGCCGTCTCTCCGGAGGTCGCTGCCTCGCGGTCGAGGTGATGATCAACAACGAAGCGGTGGCGAGCCTCATCCGCAAGGGCAAGAGCTTCCAGATCCCCTCGGTGATCGCCACCGCCCGCGAGCAGGGCATGCAGCTCATGGACACCGAACTCATGCGGCTGTTCAAGGAGGGCCTGGTGAGCGCCGAAGAGGTCTACATGAAGTCGACGAACAAGAAAGACTTCGAGAATCTCGAGGGCGCCTCGACGCCCGCGAAGGCGGGGGCCTAGATGGCCCGCATCGACGCCTTCCTTCGCCTGGTGGCCGAGCAGAAAGCGAGCGACCTCCATTTCCATTCCGGGGCCCCGCCCACCATCCGCTTCGATGGAACCCTGCTCGCCCTTCCCTTCCGCACCCTCTCCGATTCGGAGACTAGGCGATTCCTGGACGAGATCCTCACCACCGAGCAGAAGGAGATCCTCTCGGTCCAGGGACAGGTGGACATCCTCTACTCCCTGCCTCACGTGGGCCGCTTCCGGGGCAGCGTCTTCAACCAGGTCGAGGGCTGGAGTGCGGTCTTCCGCGTCATTCCAGGATCGATTCCGACTCTCGACGATCTGGGATTGCCGCCCTCCATCGAGAAGCTCTCGCGTCTGCAGAACGGCCTGGTCCTCGTGACCGGCCCCACCGGGTCGGGAAAGTCCACCACCCTCGCCGCCCTCGTCCGTCAGATCAACGAGACCTCGGCCCGCCACATCATCACCGTCGAGGATCCGATCGAATACGTGCACGAGCCGGTCACGAGCCGCATCACCCAGAGACAGGTGGGGAAGCACGTCGAGAGCTTCGGGGCCGCCCTGCGCTCGGCGTTGCGCGAGGCCCCCGACGTCCTGGTCATTGGAGAGATGCGCGATTCCGAGACCATTCAGCTCGCACTCTCCGCCGCGGAAACCGGCGTGCTCGTGTTCGGCACTCTTCACACCAACACCGCGGCCCGGGCGGTGGACCGAATTCTCGACACCCTTTCCGAGGACATTCGCGACCACGCCCGCGGCGTGCTCTCGGTCCTTCTGCGCTGCGTGCTTGCCCAGCGCCTGCTGCGCCGGTCCACCGGCGAAGGGCGCGTGGCCGCGGTCGAGGTCCTCATGGGGTCGACCGCCCTCGGGCACATGATCCGGGAGGCCAAGACCCACCAGATCGAGGGCACCCTGCAGTCCGCCAACGACCTCGCGGGCTCCCTCGGCTTCGACAACTGCCTGTTCCGGCTGGCCAAGGAGAGGCTCGTGGCCGCCGAGGAGGCGGCGACCTTCGCCCGCGTTCCCGACGCCCTGAGGCGAAGGCTCGCGGAGATGCCCAGGGACGATCAGTGAACGAAGAAGGGAAAGCCGCTCGCGACGACGACTCCGATTCGAGGCGGCTCAATCTGCTCGAGCGGGTTCAGCAGCTCGAGGGCGAAGCACGTTTCCACGACGCGGCCAGTCTGATTGCGGCCACCCTGGCCCCGGGGCCCTCCGAAATTCCCAAGGCCCAGCTGTCGATGGCGCGGCGCGCGGCAGGCCTGTTCGCGCGCGCGGGCGAGGTGCGGCCGGCCGCTCAGCTGATGGTGCGGCTTCCGATCGACCTCGCCCTGCTGGTGGCGGATGAAGCGGGCCAGAGCCTGGGGCTCGCCGCGGCCGCGCTCGCCGAATCGGGGGGGCAGTATGAACTCGCTTTCCGGCTGCGGTCGTGGCTCGGTCATTACTCGGGGGCGGCGCGGCTCGCGCGACAGCTCGGCCGGCACGCGGAGGCGGGCGAGTTGTTCGTGCGGGCCCACATGCCGGTCGAAGCCTCGCGCTCTTTCGCCCAGGCGGGCGATCGCCCTCGCGCCATCGAGGCCCTGCTGAGCGTGGAGGCGACGGATCCCGCCTACCGGGCGGCCTGCGTGAGCGCCATCCGGCTCGCGAGCGAAGAGGGAGACCTCACCTTCGCCCTCGACGACTTCCTTTCGGGCTTCGTCTCCTTGCCGCCTCACCAGACCGCGGAACTCGACGCCCTCACCTTGCTCGCGAACCTGTACGTTCAGAAGGGTCTGCGCGAGAACGCCAAGCGGGTGGCCTCGGCCCTGCTCGAAGCCGACCCCTCCCACCCGATCGCCATGCAGCTCAAGGCCACCATCAAGGTGAAACCGCCCGTGAGCGAGGCGGCGCTGCTCCCCGACCTGCCCGATGCTCCGAGGCTCCCCGATCCCGAAGACATCGTCGGCGCCCCCGGCCGTCTCCCCATCGCGGGGATCTTCGCGGTGGGCGGCCTCATCGAAGGCCGCTACAAGCTCCTCGAGCGAATCGGCCGCGGCGGCACCTCGGCCATCTTCAAGGCCCTCGACACCATTCTCGGCGACCACATCGCCCTCAAGGCGTTCCTCCAGCCCATTCCCGACGAAGCGGCCGACCGCCGCATCCGCCGCGAACTCCGGATGGCGCGCGAACTGACCCACCAGAACATCGTTCGCGTCCACGAGCTTGGGTCGCACCAGGGCTTCCGCTACATCACCATGGAGCTCCTTCAAGGCGTCGACCTGCGCGACAAGATGATCGCGGGCCTGCCCATGGCCAAGGGCCTCGACTATCTGATCCAGATCTGCGACGGCCTCGGCGCCGCGCACGAGAAGGGAATCGTGCACCGGGACATCAAGCCCGAGAACTGCTTCGTCACCACCACCGACGTGGTGAAGCTCCTCGACTTCGGAATCGCGAAAGTGGTGAGCGCTCCCGGCGCCACCCAGAGCGGCGCGATCCTGGGGACGCCCGGCTACATCTCGCCGGAGCAGATCACCGACTACAGCGGGGTGACCCACAAAGCCGATCTCTACTCCCTCGGCATGGTTGCCTACGAAGTCCTCGCCCAGAAGACGCCCTTCGGATCCCCCGACCTCATGACCCTGATCCGCATGCACATGGACGAGATTCCAAGGTCGCCCCGCGAGTTGAACCCCGCGATTCCCGAGCCTCTCGCGCGGACCATTCTGAGGCTCCTGGAGAAAGACCCGAAGAAGCGGCACGAGGACTGCGCGGAGCTCAAGCGCGAGCTGATCGCCGTCCGTCCGCTGGTCATCTAACCGCCACGGTTTGCACTTTCAGGGTCTCGTTCCTAAGATCCGTCCTGTCGTTCCCCCCACAAAGACACCGTACCCACCCCACCCGTCTCTCGCTCCCTGGCTGCGTCGATCGAACCGATCCGCACTCCTTGGGAAACCGCGAGCCCGAAAGAAAAATCCACCGATGTCCGACGAAGAGAAGCCCGAAGGGTCCGAAGACCCGGGGTCGGCCGAGCCGTCTGACCCGCCCGCGCGCGGGACCACGGCCGAAGGCCGCCCGAAGGGTGAGCGGGGCCGCGGACGTCGGGGCCGCCGCGGACCCAAGGGCGGTGGTGCGGCCGAGCCCTCGGCCCTCAAGGAGTCTGCGGACTCCGAGGCGTCGGCCACGGAAACGTCGCTCGCCGAGCCCATGGGAGGCGAGGCCTCGCCCTCGCGGCCCCGGAAGTCGGGCCACCCTGAGGGTCGGTCCAAGGCCCGTCGCGAGAAGCAGGGCGGTGGGGCGGGCCGAAACGGAGGCCCCGCACCCAAACGCCGCGAGCCCAGGCGGCATCACGACGTCCGCACCAAGGACGGACGCCTGATCGATGTCGAGGATGATCCCGACACTGCGAAGGCCATCGCCGCGGCCGCGGCCGCCGCGGAAGGCGCGCGCCTCGACCTCGCGCAGCTGAAGGAGATGCCCATCGGGGAACTCGCCTCGGTGGCGAAAGACCTCGAGATCCCGGGCGCCCTCAACATGAAGAAGCAGGAGCTGGTCTTCCAGATCCTGCGCGCCCAGGCCGAGAAGCTCGGCCTCATCTTCTCCGAGGGCGTGCTGGAGATCCTGCCCGAGGGCTTCGGGTTCCTTCGCGCTCCCGAGTACTGCTATCTCCCTGGTCCGGACGACATCTACGTCTCGCCCTCGCAGATCCGCAAGTTCAACCTGCGCACCGGCGACACCATCAGCGGCCAGATCAGGGCGCCCAAGCCCGACGAGCGTTACTTCGCGCTCATCAAGGTCGACGCCATCAATTTCGAACCGCCCGACCTCACCCGGGACAAGCCGCATTTCGATTCGCTCACCCCCCTCTACCCGCAGGAGCGTCTGCGCATGGAGACGGGGCCCGGCGAGATCTCGAACCGCGTGCTCGACCTCGTGGCCCCTCTCGGCAAGGGACAGCGCGCCCTGATCGTGGCCCCGCCCCGCACGGGCAAGACCGTCCTGCTCCAGCAGATCGCGAACGCGGTGACCCGCAATCATCCCGAGGTCGTCCTGATCGTC
>CAZYEA010000069.1:0-17953 GCA_964646485.1 uncultured Acidobacteriota bacterium | reverse complement strand
CTTCCCCCGCCGCCGCCCAGCAAAAGGGAGGGGTCATCAAGCCGCCCAGGTTGAAGGCCGGCGACACCCTCGGACTCATTCACCCGTCATCCGCGACCTTCCAGAAGATGGACCTCGAGATCGCCATCGACAACCTGAAGGCGCTCGGCTTCAACGTCAAGGCCGGGGCGCACGCTCTCGACCGCTACGGGTACCTCGCGGGGAAGGACCAGGACCGCGCCGCCGACATCAACGCGCTGTTCGCCGACAAGGAGGTCCAGGGCATCTGCGCGGTGAGGGGCGGCTGGGGCGCCGCCCGCCTTCTGCCCTATCTCGACTTCAACATCATCGCGAAGAATCCCAAGGCGCTCTTCGGCTTCTCCGACATCACCGCCCTCCACATGGCGATTCCTGCGAAAGCCGGCCTCGTGACCTTCCATGCGCCCACCGGTTTCTCGGCCTGGACCGAACTCTCCGCGAGCTGGTTCAAGCGCGTGGTCATGGAAGGGGAGAGCGTCACCTTCGTCAACGAGCCGGATTTCAGGGGCCGCATCGCCCCCGTAGGCTTTCGCACCCAGACCCTGACCCCGGGCAAGGCCGAGGGTCGGTTGCTCGGAGGGAACCTCACCGTCCTCGCGCACCTCGTGGGGACGCCGTACCTACCCGATTTCACCGGGAAGATCCTCTTCCTCGAAGACGTCCACGAAGGCATCTACCGGGTCGACCGGATGCTCACTCACCTGAAGCTCGCCGGCCTTCTGGCCAGGATCAAGGGCTTCATCTGGGGCCAGTGCTCGGACTGCGAACCGGACAGCAGCGGCTATGGATCGCTGACCCTTGAGGAAGTCCTCGACGACCACATCAAGCCCCTCGGCATTCCCACCTATCGCGGCGCCATGATCGGCCACGTGGACAAGCAGTTCACGGTGCCCGAAGGAATCCTCGCGGAGATGGACGCGGACGCGGGGACCTTCCGCCTGCTCGAAAGCGCGGTCGCGTAGCGACGCGTTCGGCTGCCCCGAGGCGGTCTACTTCGCCTTGGACACAACCACGGTGGAGTCGTGCATCCAGCCGTTGTCTTCGTTCTTGTACCAGCGAATCACGATCGAGGTCTTGCGAAGCTCGGGGTTCAGCCGCACCTGCACCCACTCTCCCTTTCGGCCGAGGACCGGCATCACCGTGCCCTTGGGGACCATGAGAAGCAGCTCGCTGCCCGAACCCGCGGCCATGTGCACGCTCGCGTGACTCGTCGGCACGGTTGCGACTTCCCTGGGTGCCTCGGCCGCGGTCTGGGCGAAGCCCGATCCGCACAGAAGGGAGAGAGCCACGATCACGGCCAGAGTCCGGTGCGTTGTCTTCATGACCTCAGTCAACCGCGGATGGCCGCGCCTGTCAAGTACGTACCGGCATGGACGGTCGTTGACAGGCCGAGCGGAAAGCGGCATTCTCCTTGGAATTTCAGTCCCCTTGAGGAGTGACTATGCGCGTGAGAGGTCCGCTCGTGATCGTGTTGGTGGCGCTTGGCGCCTCGGTGTTTCTGGCCGCAGGCGAGACCACCAGCGCCCAGCAGGGGACGCCGCCCGCGCCCCGTGCTCCCGCGCAGCCTGGGGACATGGGCGACTATGAAGTCGTTCGCAACTGGCCGAAGCCTCTGCCCGACACGGATCTCTCGCACGATGGCTGGACCTGGGGTTCGGGATCCGGGGTGTTCGCCGAGAGCCCGGACAAGGTCTGGGTGTCGCAGCGCGGAGAGATCTCGCTTCCGCCCGGAGCCGAGCCCTGGATCTGCCCCTGTCTGCTGAATCCGCGCCGCACCAACACGGGGCGGCGGCCATACGCGGGCACGCCCTACCCCTACGAGATGCGGCGTCATCACATCGTCTTCGCGGTCGATCGCAACGGCAACACCATCGAGGAGTGGCTTCAGCACGACAAGTACCTCGCTCCATGGCGCGGCACCGGGCTCGGCGAAGTTTCGCGCGGACCCCACAAGCTCCTCCAGAACCCTTATGACCCAGAGAAGAAGATCTGGATCGTCGACGACGACATGCACGAGATCAACATCTTCAGCAACGACGGCAAGCTCCTGAAGACGATGGGCGTGCGCGGCGTGCCGGGACGAGGACCGAACAACTTCCTCCGCCCGACCGACATCGCCTGGCTGCCCGACGGCACCTTCTTCGTCTCCGACGGCTACGCGGGGACGCGGGTGGCGAAGTTCGACAAGAACTACAACTTCATCAAGGACTGGGGCCAGCCCCCGAAGGATCCGAACAATCCCGGGCCCAACGAATTCTGGTCCGTTCACAGCATCGGAATCAGCCGCGACCGGCGCCTCTTCGTGGTCGACCGCGAGCATCACCGCATGCAGGTCTTCGACGAGAACGGCAAATTCCTGACCATGTGGCCCACCGGGTACAACTCGAACGTCCTTGCCCATATCGTCACCGAGGACGACTACGTGTGGGTGGCGGACTGGAGGACCGACCGTCTCATCAAGTACGACCTCGACGGCCACTACCAGCTGGACATCGGCAGCCACGGCGCCCAGCCGGGTCAGTTCGACGGCGTCCACCAGATCGACGTGGACCAGGAGGGCAATCTCTACGTCACCGAAGTGGCGAATGATCGTTCGCAGATGTTCCGGCCGAAGAAGGGCGCCGATCCCGCGAAGATCATCCGCCCCATGGTGGGCCGGACGAAGAAGTAGCGCGGACTCAGTCCTTCGCGACTTTCCTCGCGGGGAACTTGACGTGCCCTGGAGCCGGCTTCGACACGACTTTGTTCCGTAGGGTCCCGAGGCCCTCGACCACGATCTCGACGGTCTGGCCCTCCTTTAGGGGCACCGTGGGTTGGGGCACGCCGGTGGAGATGATGTCGCCGGGGAGCAGGGTGTGCCGCTCCGAGAGGTACGCGATCTGCTCGGCCACGCCGAAGGTCAGGAAAGAGGTGTTGCCGTTCGGCACCGGCCACTTGTGGCGCACGCCGTCGATGTTTGCGTAGACCTCGAGGTTCCCCACGTTCGGGACGTCCTCTTTGAGCGTGATGTAGGGGCCGACCGGGCTGAAGCTGTCGAGTCCTTTGCTCATCACCGATCCCTGGGACTGGTGCTTGCCTTCGCCCAGATCGCGGGCGCTCACGTCGTTGAGGATGGTGTAGCCGAGGACGTAATCCATGGCCTTGTCGGTGGGGACATCCTTGGCGAGCCTGGAGATGATGACCGCCATTTCGGGCTCGTGCACGCCGGTGGTGAGCAGGCCATCGAAGTTGATCTCGCCCTCATGGCCGACCATGGACGTGGGAGGCTTCAGGAAGAAGCTCGGGTACTCGACGTTGTCGTACGTCCCCGGAGTGCCGTCGGCGTTCTTTCGCAGATAGGCGCCGGCCGCGCCGTAGATCTTGGAGGGATTCAGCACCGGCGGGAGGTACTTGATGCCACGCTCGGGATAGAAGACCCGGTGGGTGGCGCTCTCCGTGAACTTCCCCCCCGCCTTCAACTTCGTCGCCGCGTCATGCACGGTGCGGACGGCCGCGACCGACGGCCCCCCCGCTTCGATGAGTGACAGCATGTCCGGAGGAATCGGGGCCAGCCCCTTGATCTCCGGGGCCCCCGCTTTGATCAGGGCCAGGATGGCGTTGTGCACATCCACCACTTCCTGCTCGCCGCTGCCGCGCGTGGCCCCGAGCCTGGGCCCGCTGTTGCCGACCTCGAAGGTGAGGAGACGGAAGGTGGGAGCCGGCTGAGCGAAGGCGTCCCCGGATATGAGAGTGGCCAGCGCGACCGCGGCCAGGGACAGACCTCGGAACACAACTCGGGCGTTGAACATTTTTTCCCTCTTCATTTTGTGGGTGTTGGGTTGGACGTGTCGGCGAGGCCCCAAGCCCCGACCGGAAGTGAGGGAACAATAGGGTTCCGCCGCCGGCGGAGTCAATCGCCACCGTCCTCGTATGCTTGCGCCATGCTCGATTTCATGGCGAAGTTCGGGGCTCAGGCCTACGCGCTCCTGCGCATCGTCTCCGGGTTCCTGTTTCTCTGGCACGGCACGCAGAAGCTGTTCGGCTTTCCGGGGGGTGCCACGGGAGACCGTCCGTTTCACATCGCCTACATCGCGGGCCCCATCGAGTTTCTGGGAGGTCTGCTCATCATGAGCGGGCTCTTCACCCGCCCCGTCGCGTTCCTGTGCAGCGGGCAGATGGCCTTCGCGTACTGGATGTCCCACGGGACGAGGGCGCTGCTTCCCATCGAGAATCGCGGCGAACTCGCGGCTCTTTATTGCTTCCTCTTCCTCTTCCTCTCCACGCACGGGTCGGGGATCTGGAGCCTCGACGCTCTCCGCGGTCGGAAGTCCTAGTTTGCCGGAGGGGAGCGAATAAGATCGCCCTCCCGATGCACGACTCCAAGACGCTTCAAGCCCACGGTCTCAAGCCCGACGAGTACGAACGCATCAAGACGCTGCTCGGCCGCGAGCCCAACCTGGTCGAGCTCGGAATGTTCTCGGTCATGTGGTCGGAGCACTGTTCGTACAAGTCCACCCGCATTCACCTGAAGACCCTGCCCACCAAAGGGCCGCGGGTGGCCCAGGGGCCGGGCGAAAACGCAGGCGCCCTCGACATCGGCGACGGTCTGCTTGCCGTGTTCAAGATCGAGTCGCACAACCATCCTTCCTTTATCGAGCCCTATCAGGGCGCGGCCACCGGGGTGGGCGGGATCCTCCGCGACATCTTCACCATGGGCGCTCGTCCCATCGCCCTGCTCAACTCGCTGCGCTTCTCCGACTCGTTCGATCAGAAGACGCGCCGGATCATCTCGGGAGTGGTGGCCGGCATCGGCGGCTACGGCAACGCGTTCGGTTGTCCGACCGTGGGCGGGGAAGTTGTGTTCGAGCCCTGCTATGCCGGCAACCCCCTGGTGAACGCCTTCTGCCTCGGCATGACCACGAAGGACAAGCTGTTCCTCGGTCGCGCGGAAGGGATCGGCAACACCGTCTTCTATGTGGGCGCCAAGACCGGGCGCGACGGCATCCACGGAGCCACCATGGCGTCCTCCGAATTCGGCGAAGGCAGCGAGGAGAAGCGGCCGACCGTCCAGGTGGGCGATCCTTTCATGGAGAAGATCCTCCTCGAGTCGTGTCTCGAGGCCATGGCCACGGGTGCGGTGGTCGGCATTCAGGATATGGGCGCCGCGGGTCTCACCTGCGCCACATCGGAAACCGCGGGCCGCGCGGGGACCGGAATCGAGTTCGATGTCTCGAAGGTGCCTCAACGTGAGACCGGCATGACCGCCTACGAAGTGATGCTGTCCGAGTCGCAGGAGCGGATGCTTCTGGTGGCGAAAAAGGGCCGCGAGGCCGAGATCACTGCGGTGTTCGAGAAGTGGGACCTGCATGCGGAGGCGGTGGGTGTGGTCACGGGCGATGGTCACGTCAAGGTCTTCAAGGACGGAAAACTCGAGGCCGACATTCCCGCGAGCGCCCTCACCGACGAGGCGCCGGTCTACCAGCGTCCCTGGGTGGACCCGAAGAATCCCGCGGAGGATCAGGATCTCTCGGACGTCCCCGTGCCCACCGATCTTCCGAAGGTTCTTCTCACCATTCTCGGCTCGCCCAACATCGCGAGCAAGAAGTGGATCTACCGCCAGTACGACTCCACGGTGCAGACGGGCACGGTTCAGGGCCCGGGCGTTTCCGACGCCGCGATCGTGCGCCTTCACGGCTCGAAGAAGGGTCTCGCCATCGCTCTCGACGGCAATGGTCGCTACGGTTTCCTGAACGCGAAGCAGGGGGCGATGCTCGCGGTGGCGGAAGCGTGCCGCAACGTGGTGGCGACCGGAGCCCTGCCCATCGGCCTCACCAACTGTCTCAACTTCGGCAACCCCGAGAAGCCCGAGGTCATGGGCCAGATCGTGAAGGCAATCGAAGGCATCGGGGAAGCGAGCCGTGCGCTCGACGCACCGGTGACCGGCGGCAACGTTTCCCTCTACAACGAGACCGATGGTGTCGCCATCTATCCGACCCCGGTGATCGGGGCGGTGGGGCTGCTGGAGGATTCGAGCCGTTCTCTGTCGCGGGCGTTCGCGGCGGCCGGGGACACCGTCCTCCTGCTCGGTTCGGCTGACCCGAGTCTGGGCGGCAGCGAATACATGAGGACGATTCACGGAAAGGTGGAAGGCGCGCTTCCCCTCCTGGATCTCAAGGCGGAACGACGTCTTTATGACGTCGTGCTCGATCTCCACGCCAAAGGCACGCTCCTCTCGGCTCACGACGTGGCGGATGGAGGCCTCGCCGTAGCTCTCGCGGAATGCTGTTTCAACTTCGAAAGCGCCTCCCTCGGCGGCGATTTCGAAATCGGAGAGCCGGGCAGCGTCGATGATTTCCACTACGCGGAGCCCACGCGGACCGACGCCTTGCTCTTCTCCGAGGGGCCCTCGCGCATGATCGTCTCCACCCGCGATCCCTCCGCTGTCGAGGCGCGCGCCTCCCAGGCGGGCGTGCCCTGCCGCAGGCTCGGGGTGGTCGGCGGCGCGCACCTCACCTTGCGTTCCGGCGGTGTGCAGCTCACCCGTCATCCGGTGTCCGAACTTCTGAATGCATGGGCTTCTCTCGAGCGCAGGCTTTCGGAATAGAGTTCGAGAACCGGCCATGAAGCTCCGCCAGATCGCCGATGAACACTTTCGAGATCAGTGCGGGATCTTTGGAGTGTTTGGCCATCCCGAGGCCTCGAACCTCACGTACCTCGGGCTCTATGCCCTCCAGCATCGCGGACAGGAGGCGGCGGGCATCGTGGCCTCCGACGGCGAGACCCTGAAGGCGGCCCGGGGCATCGGCCTGGTGAGCGAGGTGTTCGGGAGGGAAGAGGCGATCGCATCGCTCGTGGGCGCGTCCGCGATCGGCCACGTCCGCTACTCGACCGCGGGCGGCAGCGGTGAGCGCAACGTCCAGCCCATCCTCATCGGCTGTCAGCGCGGGGAGATCGCGGTAGCCCACAACGGCAACCTGGTGAATGCCGACGTTCTGCGCGAGCAGCTCGAGTCCGCGGGCTCCATCTTCCAGTCAAGTTCCGACACCGAGGTTCTCCTTCACCTCTACGCGCGCGCGCGGATTGGTCCGGTCGAGGACGCCATCGCCTCGAGCCTGCTGAAGGCCCGCGGCGCCTACTCGCTCCTCTTCCTCACCCAAAACGCCCTGGTGGCCGCGCGCGATCCCATGGGCATCCGTCCGCTCGCCCTCGGCCGTCTGGGCGACGCCTACGTCGTCTCGTCCGAGACCTGCGCTTTCGACCTGATCGAGGCCACCTATCTTCGCGAGGTGGCGCCCGGCGAAGTCCTGGTCATCGACAAGGACGGCCTGAGGTCGTACTTCCCCTTTCCGAAAGACACGGCGCGACACTGCATTTTCGAGCACGTCTATTTCGCGCGTCCCGATTCCAGGGTCTTCGGCCGCAGCGTCCTCGCCTCGAGGCTCGAGATGGGGCGCCGCCTCGCACGCGAGTCGCCTGCCCCCGCCGACGTCGTGGTCCCGGTGCCGGACAGCGGCATCGGCGCCGCCCTCGGCTACGCGGAAGAGAGCGGAGTTCCCTACGGCATGGGCCTGGTGCGCAACCACTACATCGGGCGCACCTTCATCGAGCCCAAGCAGAAGGTCCGTAGCTTCGGGGTGCGCATCAAGCTGAATCCCGTGCGCGAAGTCCTCGAAGGCAAGAGGGTCATCCTCGTCGACGACTCGATCGTGCGCGGGACCACGTCACGCAAGATCGTCGACCTCATTCGCGGGGCCGGGGCGGCCGAGGTTCACCTGCGCATCTCGTCGCCTCCGACCACCCACCCTTGCCACTACGGGATCGACACGCCCCGCCGGGCCGAGCTGATCGCATCCTCGCAGTCGGTCGAGGAGATCCGGCGGCGCGTGGGTGCCGACACCCTCGCCTATCTCTCGCCCGCGGCTTTGAGCGCTTCGGTGGGCGACTCGCACGGCACCCGTCACTGCATGGCCTGCTTCACCGGGAAGTACGCCGTGCCCGTCCGGGAAGAGGAGACGATCGCGCTCTTCCCCATGGCGGTCGGCTAATCGCGTCTGCCGGGTTTTTCGAGGAACGCAAGCGCCCGTTCCGCCGCCCAGAATCGCCCGGGCGCCGACGTTTTCGCCGCGAACCCCAGGTGGCCGCCGGTCGGAAGAATCTCCCGCTTCACGAGCCCGGACGCTGGCAAGTCGAACTTCGCGACGCTGTCGCCCGGAATCATCGGGTCGTCTTCGGCGTGGAGAATCAACGTCCTTCGCTCGATGTCCTTCAGCCAGGGTCCGGAACTCGAACGCGTGTAGTACTCCTCGGCCGACTCGAAGCCCGCGTAAGGAGCGGTGATCCGTTCGTCGAACTCTCGGACGGTGCGGATACCCTTTTCGCGGCCGGCCTCGTAGACGCCGGGGTTCAGTTGCTGAATCCGGACGTAAGACGTTTTCAGGTCCTTCACGAACCGCGAGAGATAGATGCGATTCCTCGGAGAGTGCAGTGCGTCGCTGCACCTCAGCAGGTCGACGGGCGGCGAGACCGCGACCGCCGCCTTTACTCCCTCGGGCAGGGCCGACCGTGAGCGGCCAAGAGCGAGAAGGACATGATTGGCGCCGAGGGACGCTCCGAAGAGGGCCACGCGCGGCGTCATCCGGGCGACCGCTTCCGCCACCGCGATGAGATCGATCTCGAGCCCGGCGTTGTAAAGGCGCGGACAGATCTCGTAGGAGCGGCCGGCTCCTCGCATGTTCATGCGGATGACGTGATAACCCGCAGCGTAGGCGTGCAGGCCCATCGAGATCAGGTGGGTCGATTCGTCCCCTCCGCCCATGCCATGAAGGAGGATCAGCGCGGGTGAGGCGGCGCGCTCCCCGGGTCTCCAGGTGGCCCTGGAAAGAATCCGGATCCCGGGCTCGGATTCGACCACCAGATCCTCGACCGGAAGCGTCCAGCGCAGGTTGCGGCGCAGGAGGTAGCCGAGGATGGTCTGGACCTGGCCGCCTCTTGCGAACCACGGCGGAGAGAAATCGGAGGACGGAGACGGCGACGCGCCGCTCACACCGCGAGCACGATCTTCCCGAAGTGCTCGGACGCCTCCATCATGCGGTGAGCCTCAGCCGCGCGCTCGAGGGGCAGGGCGGCGTGGACCACGGTCTTGAGGCGGCCCGCGAAGAAGTGAGGGGCCGCCGCCAACAGATCGGCGCGGCTGCCCATGTATGAGCCCAGAAGCGACAAGTGCTTGGCGAAAACGAAGCGCAGGTCGGTGGCTCCCCGCGGTCCGGACGTGGCGCCGCAGGTGACGAGCCTTCCCCGATAGGTCATCGACTGGATCGAACGCTCCCAGGTCTTTTCTCCGGTGTGCTCGACCACCACTTCCGCCCCCTTCTTCGAAGTAAAGCGTTTCACCTCGGCCACCACATCTCCCTTGTAGTGATCCACCACTTCGTCGGCGCCTAGGGACCGTGCGAGTTCGAGTTTCTTCTGTCCGCCCGCGGTGGCGATGACGCGCGCGCCCATCAGTTTCGCGATCTGGATGGCGGCCATGCCCACGCCGCTGCCCGCGGCCCACACCAGCACGTCCTCGCCCGCCTTCACCTGCGCGCGCACCACCAGCATCCGCCAGGCGGTGAGGAAGACCAGGGGAAAGGCCGCGGCGTTCTCGAACGAGATCGAGTCAGGGATCGGGACCAGGCTGGCGAGGGGCGCCGCCACGAACTCCGCGTAGCCGCCGGCGCGTCCGTGGCCGAGGATCCGGTATTGGCGACACGCGAAGTCATCGCCGGAAAGGCACGCCTGGCAACGCCCGCACGAGGTCCCGGGCTGCAGCATCACGCGCTGTCCCGCGGCGAGGCCGGTGGTGTCGACGCCCTTCGGAAGCGCGGCGATCTCGCCCGCGATGTCGTTGCCCAGGATGTGGGGCAGGGGGGGCGTGTAGCCCGAGCGACCGCTTCGCGTCCACAGATCGAGGTGGTTGAGGGCGCAGGCGCGCACACGCACCAGGGCTTCGCCCGGGCCGGGAACGGGCGTCTCGAGATCCGTGGACTCGATCACTTCGGGGCCGCCCTGGGTTCGGATCAGCGCCGCTCGCATGCGGTCCTTTCGAAAAGCGTCTTGATAACCTCAGCCTCCGCTCGCCCTGATGGGGCGGCGTTCCAACTGATTTCGATGATACAAGCCTTCAGAGTCACCAAGCGGTACGACGCCCATGGCGTGGCCCTGCGCGACGTGTCGCTTCACGTGCCCAAGGGCGAGTTCTGTTTTCTCACCGGTCCCTCGGGGGCGGGAAAGACCACCCTGCTCCGCCTCATCCTTCGCGAAGAGCTCCCGACGGAGGGCCAGATCCTGGTGGGCGGCCGCAACGTCTCGGTTCTGCCCCGGCACAAGATCCCCGAGTTCCGCCGCACCCTGGGGGTCGTCTTCCAGGACTTCAAATTGCTGCGGCTCAAGACCATCCTCGAAAATGTCGGTTTCGTGCTGCGGGTGCTGGGCGTGCCGGAGGAGGAACGAAAGCGCCGGGCCTTCCTGGCCCTCAAGTCGGTGGGTCTCGAGGACAAGCTCGACGCTTTTCCGCTCCAGCTCTCGGGCGGCGAGCAGCAGCGTGTGGCCATCGCGCGCGCGCTCATCAACGAGCCCGAACTGGTCCTCGCCGACGAACCCACCGGAAACCTCGACCCCGAACGGGCCGCCGAAGTGATGGCCCTCTTCGAGGAGATGTGCGCGACCAAGGGCACCACCGTGCTCGTGGCCACTCACGATCGGGAGATGATCGAGCGGATGCAGAAGCGGGTCATCACCCTGGTGAAGGGCCAGGTCGCCGAAGTCTCGGCCTGAGGCTTCAGGCCTTGGTCGTGACCAGGCCGGGGGCGATGCTCTGGGCCGCGACCATGGCCTGGACGCGCGCGATCACGGCGTCGAGGGCCACGTTGTTCTGGGCTCCTTCGGGGATGATGAGATCGGCGTAGCGCTTCGAGGGCTCGACGAACTCCAGGTGCATGAGGCGCACGCTCTCGAGGTACTGCTTCTCCACCGAGTCGTAGGTGCGGCCGCGCTCCTTGAGGTCGCGGCGCAGGCGGCGCAGGATGCGCACATCGGCGTCGGTGTCGATGAAGAGCTTGATGTCCATGATCCGCCGGAGCGACTCCTCGGCGAGGACCAGGATGCCCTCGAGCACGATCACCGGCCTCGGCCGCAGGGCGTCGGGAAGGACGATGCGGGCGTGGGTGGTGTAGTCGTAGGTGAGGTGGGGGACGGGGCGCCGCATCTTCAGTTCGCGCAGGTCCTGCTCGAGGAGGCTCGTGTCGAAGGCGTGCGGGTGGTCGTAGTTCCAGCCCGCGCGCTCCTCGGGGGTGAGCGAAGAGTTGTCGCGGTAGTAGGAGTCCTGGGGGATCAGGAGGCAGTTCTCCTCCCCGATGGACTCCACCAGCTTCTTCGCGAACGAGGTCTTGCCCGAGCCGGTTCCGCCGGCCACGCCGATGAGTATTGCCATGAGTCCGCCCGCTATTATCGCTCTCATGTCCAAGGCGGTCAGGTACGCGTTCGAAGAGGCGATCTCCAGCCTGCTGCGGCGCCGGGTTCTGACCGTGGTTTCGATCGCCACCATCGGCGCCTCCCTCGGGGTGTTCGGTCTGTTCTTCTCGGTGGCGAGAGCGGGCGGCGTTCTCGTGGAGTCGCTGGCCAGTAAGGTTCAGGTGGTCGTCTACCTGAAGCCGGACCTCGAGGTCGCCCAGCGCGCGGCCCTGGCCGCGAAGATCAAAGGCCAGCCCCTGGTGAAGAGCGTGGAGGCGCGGACCTCCGAGGAAGCGCTCGCCCGTTTCAAGGGACTGTTCCCTGATCTTGCCGCCATTCCGGAGGAGGTCGGGGAGACTCCCTTTCCCCCCTCCATCGAGGTCTCGCTCAAGCCCGAGCTCGCGCACCCCGCCCTCGTGACCAATCTCATCGAAGGCTGGCGGAAGGCCGAGGGGGTGGACGACGTGCACTACGACGCCATCCTCGTGAACCGCCTCTCGGCCTTCGTCGGCCTCGTGCGGGGCCTCGCGCTCGTGCTCGGCCTCGTCCTCGCGGTCGCCTCCGGCTTCACCATCGCCAACGTGATACGCCTGTCCGTCTATTCGCGGGAGGACGAGATCGAGATCATGCGCCTGGTCGGCGCTTCGAAGTCCTTCATCCGTGGGCCGTTCCTGGTGGAAGGGTCGCTTTCGGGTGCTTTCGGCGGGCTCCTCGCGAGCGGCCTTCTGGCCCTGGTCCTGAGGCGAGTGGTGGAGGCCATGCGCGGCGCCAACCTGGGCGCCACCCTCGCTCCCACGATCGGCGCGGCGGACATCTTCGCCCTCGTCGCCATCGGGGCCTCCGTCGGCCTGTTCGGGAGTTTCGTGAGCCTCGGGAAGCTGCGGGACTGATGGAGGCGGCGGCCGCCCTTAGGATTTATCCTTACCGGTCTTGGCTCAAGCCGCATCCGCACGTTCCCGCGACCGAAGTGGCGGCGCAGAAGGAGTAAGACCTTGAATCCCGTTCCTGCGAAATCCGTGGTTCGCGAGTATCTCGAGATGCTCGTGGGCGCGGTCATCCTCGCCCTCTTCGTCCGCGCTTTCATCTTCCAGGCCTTCAAGATTCCCACCGGCTCCATGGAGCCCAATCTCCTGATCGGCGACCATCTCCTCGTTGACAAGCTCGTTTTCTCGCCGTCGCTTGGGAGCCTCGAGGACCTCCTGCTGGCCAAGCGCCCGATCGCCCGCGGCGATGTCCTGGTGTTCAAGTTCCCCGAAGATCCGACCCGTGACTTCATCAAGCGCGTCATCGGCCTGCCCGGTGAGAACTTCGAGATCCAGGACAAGCAGGTGCTCATCAACGGCAAACCCCTCACCGAGCCCTACGCCCACTTCCTCGAGCCCCCGCTCAAGCGCTCGGATCCCGACTACGGCCTCGTGGGCGAGGACATCCGCGACAATTTCGGGCCCCAGAAGATCCCCGCGGGCCAGCTCATGATGATGGGGGACAACCGCGACAACAGCCGCGACAGCCGTTTCTGGGGCACCCTTCCCGTTTCCCAGGTGAAGGGCCGCGCGGTGGTCGTCTACTGGTCCTACGAAGCCTCGCGCGAGGAATACCAGCAGGGCGCTTCTTTCCAATGGCTCAAGGACACCGCCTCCGCCCTCGGTCGCACCCGCTGGTCCCGCTTCTTTCACGTGATCAGGTAGTCTTTGTCTGTCTTTGAAAACAGGAGTATCCCCATGAACATCCGCCCTGGCTCTGGATCGTCCGAGCGTGGAGAAGGTCAGATCGGCAGCATCGTGATGCTGATCGTATTCATAATGCTCGCCCTGGCCGCGAAGGCCATGGGCCCCGCGTATTGGGACAACTACCAGTTCGAGGATCGACTCACCACCATCGCGGGAAGCTTTCCGCCGAACAAGGACGGCGATGTGCGCGCCATGGCCGCGGTCAAGAAGGCGGTGGAAGAGGCGGGCCTCCTCCAGTACCTCGATCCCAACACCTGTAGCGTCACCTCGACCGGAGGCATCGGTGGCCTGAGAACAGTTTCCTGCGCCTACTCGAGAGACTATTTCCTCTTCGGCTCCAAGAAGACCGTGGACTTCAACGTCACGGTCTCGAGACCGATGTTCTGACGCCTCGATGCCACTGACTCCCGGGCCCGAGCCCGGCCCGATGAGGTCATAAGAAACAGGAATTGGGCGCAGCAACCCACAAGGCGGTAAAAGTCGGCATTTTCGGCGGGTCTGGCTACTCCGGTCGCGAGCTCTCGACCTGGCTGAGGCGCCACTCGCGCGCCGCGGTCGAGTTCTCGACCGGTTCGGCGAAGCCCCACACTCCGCACGAAGAAGGCCTCCTCCGCGAGGCCGACGTGTACTTCCTCTGCCTGCCCCACATAACCTCCGCGGGCTACGTAAAGAAGCTCCGGGAGGCCCACCCGCGCGCGCTCATCATCGATCTTTCAGGGGACCTGCGGCTCAGAACGAAGGAGAGCTACAAGCGCTGGTACGAACACGACCACGCCGCTCCTGAGCTGCTGTCGCAGGCCGTTTTCGGGCTGACCGAGGTCTTCCGCTCCGAAATCAAGGACGCCCGCCTGATCTCGAACCCGGGCTGTTACGCCACCTCGGTGATGCTGCCGCTGCTTCCCCTCATCAAGAACCAGCTGGTGGAGCCGGGCGACATCATCGTCGACGCGAAGAGCGGCGCCTCCGGGGCGGGCCGGTCCCTCCGCGAGGATCTGCTCTTTTGCGAGGTCGCGGGGAGCCTCTCCATCTATTCCCAGGGCCGCCAGCATCGCCACATCGGCGAGATCGAGGAGACCATCGAGCGCAGCACGGGCACGCGCCCGACCCTCACCTTCTCTCCCCATCTCCTCCCCATAGAGCGCGGCATCCTCTCCGCGATCTACCTGCGAAGCGGGCGCTCCGCCCAGGAGCTTCGAGAGGTTCTCGCTTCCTACTACGCCGGCGCCGACTTCATCCGGGTGAGCGAAAAGGCGCCAGCACTCAAGGACGTCAACTACACCAACCTGTGCGTCATGTCCGTTCACGAGGGCGCGCCGGGACGCGTGCTGGTGGTGTCGGCCCTCGACAATCTCGTGAAGGGCGCCGCCGGCCAGGCCATCCAGAACATGAACGTGGCCCTCGGCTTCGACGAGACGGACGGGCTCGTCTGATGGGCCGGACCCGCCGCGTGTACAAAGTCGGCGGCCCCGCCCTTGAAGATCCGCAGTTGATCGCGCCCCTCGCCCGCGAGGTGGCCGCCTTCGACGGCGAAACCGCGCTCGTTCATGGCGGCGGCCGCCAGATCGAGCGGCTGCTCAAACAGCTCGGGGTCGAGTCGAAATTCATCGACGGCCGTCGGGAAACCTCGACCGCGGCCATGGACGTGGTCGAGATGGTGCTGAGCGGAACCATGAACAAAGCGCTCGTCGCCGGCTTCGTCCGGACCGGAGTGCCGGCCGCCGGGATCTCCGGCCGCGACGCAGGCCTGATGCGCGCCGCCCTCGTTCCCTCTCTCGGTCGGGTGGGATCTCCGGATCGGGTGAATGCTGCCCTCCTCGAGGCCCTGTGGGCGGCGCACATCGTTCCCGTGATCTCCCCGGTCTCGAGCGACTCCATCGGCGAGGCCGTCAACGTGAACGCCGATGAAGCCGCGCAGTGGATTGCCCGCGCGATCGGCGCCGAGACTCTCGTCTTCCTCTCCGATGTCGACGGCGTGGTTCTGGACGGGGCTCCGGTTCAGGACTTGAACCAGACCCAGATCGAGGCTCGCACCAAAGACGGCGCCATCCACGGCGGCATGGCCATGAAAGTGCGCATGGCCATGGACGCCGCGCGCTCCGGCATTCCTTCGGTGATCATCGCCGGCCGGGCCCGACTGCTCGGCGGCTTCCCCGGCACCCGCATCTCTCTCAACTGAAAGTTGGCGACCCACCCATGAACCAGTCTCTCCTTCCCCTCTACGACCGGGACCTCACCCTGGTGCGCGGCAAAGGCTCTACTCTATGGACGAGCGACGACCGCCGCTTTCTCGACTTCTGCGCGGGTATCGCGGTCAACGGCCTGGGCTATGGAGATCGCGCGGTGGTGAAGGCGATCCGCGACCAGGCCGGGAAGCTGATGCACATCTCCAACCTGTATCACTCCGAGCCCACCTCGCGCCTGGCTCAGCGACTGGTGGCCTTGTCGTTCCCCTCGAGGGTGTTCTTCGGCAACTCGGGCAGCGAGGCCAATGAAGCGGCGATCAAGTTCGCGCGCCGCATCGGCAACGATTCGGGACGCACCGAGCTCTTCGCCTTCGACCGCTCGTTCCACGGCCGCACCATGGGTGTTCTCTCCCTGACCTGGACGCCTAAGTACCGCGAGCCCTTCGCCCCCCTCCTGCCCGACACCGGCTTCCTGCCCTGGGGCGACCTCAACGCCATCGCCGAGCGCGTCGGCCCGAAAACCGCGGCTGTGCTGGTCGAGCCCGTTCAGGGCGAGGGAGGCCTGCGTCCCGCCTCCATTGAATTCCTCCAGGGCCTGCGCCGCATCTGTACCGAGCGCGGGGCGCTCCTGATCGTCGATGAGATCCAGTGCGGATTCGGCCGCACCGGGAAGATGTTCGCCTACCAGCACGCGGACATCACCCCCGACATCCTCACCGTGGCCAAGCCCCTGGGCGGCGGCCTGCCCATGGGCGCCACCCTGTTGCGTGAAGAGTTCGTGTCGAAGATCCATGTGGGCGACCATGGTTCGACTTTCGGCGGCAATCCCGTTTGCGCGGCGGCGTCCCACGCCATCCTGGACCGGCTCACCGAGCCCGGGTTCGTGGAGTCGGTGGCGAAGAAGGGCGAGCAGCTTCGCAAGGGTCTCAAGAAGATCGCGCGCAAGCACAAGGACAAGGTGGTGGACGTTCGCGGCCTGGGGCTCATGCAGGGCGTGGAATTCAAGGGCGACGCCTCCGCGGTGGTGAAGGGCCTGCGCGACAAAGGCATCCTCACCATCAAGGCCGGCGAGAAGGTGCTCCGACTCCTGCCGCCCCTGGTGATCAAGCCCGCCGAGATCCGCGAGTTCCTCGCCGCCCTCGAGACCGTGGTCGGCGAACTTCCAGCCGCCTGAAGCGAACCGCCATGAAATCCCAGCAGACGCGAAGTCTCGGGCCCCCATCGATCTCGCAAAGCGGAGGACACCAATGAGCACCGGCGTTACTGCGGCGCAGGGCTTCCGCGCTTCCGCGGTTGAAGCGGGCATCAAGGCCGGCCGGACCGACCTCGCCCTCCTGGTTTCCGATCGGCCCTGCGTGGCCGCCGGTGTCTTCACCACCAACCTCGCGAAGGCGGCGCCTGTCCTCGTCTCGGCGGAGCATCTTCGCGGCGGGGAAGGGCGCGCGCGAGCGGTCATCGTGAACGCGGGCTGCGCGAACGCGGCCACCGGCCCGCAAGGCCTCGCCGACGCTCGCGAGACCGTGGCCCTGACCGCTTCGGCCCTCGGATGTCCGGTGAGCGAAGTGCTCGTGTGTTCCACCGGTGTGATCGGGGTGAATCTGCCGATGGACAAGGTCCGCGCGGCCATTCCCGCCGCCGTTTCCGGTCTTTCGACAGACGCCGGAACCGCCGCGGCCCGCGCCATCATGACCACCGACACCAAGCCCAAGGAGTCGTCCCGGACCTTCGACCTCGGCGGCATCAAGGTCACCGTCGGCGGGATGGCCAAGGGTGCGGGCATGATCGCCCCGAGCCTCGCGCCCCTCCACGCCACCATGCTCGCGTTCTTCACCACCGACGCCGCCGTCGACAAAGCGACGCTCGATCAGGCGCTGCTCGAGGCGGTGGGGCCCACGTTCAATCGCATCACCGTGGACTCCGACACCTCGACCAACGATGCCGCGATCGTTCTTGCCAACGGTGCGTCGGGGGCGCCGCCGATCGCCGGGGCCGGTCCCGCCTATGTGGCGTTCCGCGACGCCTTTCGCGCGGTGTGCCGGGATCTCGCGCTCATGATGATTCGAGACGGCGAGGGCGTGCAGCGGATCGCGGAGGTGGTGGTGAAAGGCGCGCGCACGGTCGAAGACGCGCTTCGCATCGGTCGGACCATCGCCGACTCTCCCCTGGTGAAGACGGCCCTTCATGGCGGCGACCCGAATTGGGGGCGGATCCTCGCCGCGGCCGGCCGCGCCGGCGTCGACTTCGACATCGACCGGGTGGACATCCACATCGGCGATGTCTTCGTCTGCTCTGGCGGGGCCGCCCGGGATTACGACGAGAAGGTCGCCCATGACGCCATGCTCAAGGATCCCGGCCGCCTCACCATCGACCTCCATGCGGGCGAAGCCTCGGAGTCCATGTGGATGTGCGACCTCACGAAGTCCTACGTCGACATCAACGCTCATTATCGGACGTAGTTGAGTCCAGGGGGGACGGTGAACGGCCCCGTCCCCCCTGGAACCCCCCTCGGCCGCAGGCGCCCCGAATCGTTGCCAATGCCCGATGCGCCGGAGT
>CAZYEA010000068.1:0-18181 GCA_964646485.1 uncultured Acidobacteriota bacterium | reverse complement strand
CCTTCGCCGCCGCGGCGGACCTCGAGCCCATCGTCTATCGCCTGAGGGCTCCCTCACCCGCGACCCACATCCTCGAGGTCGAGGCCAGCATCCCGGTGGACGCTTCAAAGGACTCGGTCGAGATCCGCATGGCTCGCTGGTCGCCCGGCTTCTACCGGATCGAGGACTACGCCGGTAAGGTTCAGGACCTGACCGCGCGCACCGAAGACGGCGCTGCCCTGGTGGTGGAGAAGTCGCGGCCCAATCGCTGGCTCATTCGCACGGGGGGCGCGAAGCGCGCGATCGTCGCCTATTCGCTCCGGTGCGAACAGCGCTCGGTCACCACCAACTGGGTCGGCGAAGACCTCGGCGTCCTCAACGGCGCCGCCACTTTCCTGACCCTGGTCGAGGACGGTCCGCGTCCGCATGAGATCCACCTCGACCTGCCCCCGGCGTGGAAGGACTCTGCGACCGCCCTCGACCCGGCACCCGACGGAGCGGCCCATCACTATCGGGCGCCCGACTACGACACCCTGGTCGACTCGCCGATCGTCGCGGGGGATCTCGACGTGCGCTCCTTCCTCGTCAACGGCAGCCGCCACCTTCTCGTAGACGCCGGCGAGCGTGCGGGCTGGGACGCGCGCCGGGCCGCTTCCGACCTCGAGCGGATCGTCACCGCCACGGGCAAGCTCTGGGGGTCGTTACCCTTCAAGCGCTACGTGTTTCTCAACGTCTTCCGTCCGGGCGGCGGCGGTCTCGAGCACAAGAACTCGACGCTTCTGACCAGCAACGCGGATCGGGTCCGCTCGCCCGAAGGCTACGCGCGCTGGCTTTCCTTCGTGAGCCATGAGTACATGCATTCGTGGAACGTGAAGCGCCTTCGACCGAAGGAACTCGGGCCCTTCGACTATGAGAACGAGCCGCGCACCGAAAGCCTGTGGATCTCCGAGGGCGTCACCAACTACTACGCCGAGCTGATGCTCTCGCGATCCGCGCTGTGGACGAGGGAGGCGTTCCTCTCTTCGCTGTCCGCCCAGATCGACAATCTCCAGAAACAGCCGGGGCGCCTGCTCCAGTCGCTGGAACGCTCATCCCTCGAAGTCTGGAGCAACTCCCTTTCCGGCGTGAACGCGAGCGACAAGACGGTGAGCTACTACGTCAAGGGACACGTGGCCGGCTTTCTTCTCGACGCGAAGATCCGGGCCGCCACGAGCGGGAAGAAGACCCTCGACGACGTGATGCGCCTCGCCCTCGGCCGCTTCGGCGGCGATCGGGGCTTCACCGCACCGGAATTCCAGGCGACCGCCGAGGAAGTAGCGGGCGTCTCCCTCGACGCGTGGTTCAAGCGGTCGATCGGGTCGGCGCAGGAGCTTGAATACGACCCCGCGCTCGCCTGGTACGGCCTGCGCTTCGCCACGAAGGGCGCCGGCACCGCGGGAGAGACGGCCTGGTTCCTCGCTCCGCGCGCGGACGCGACGGAGACGGAGAAGAGGCGGCTGCGCGATCTCATCGACCCGCCCATGAAGACGCCCGAAGGCTCGGCGGCCGTGGAGCAGCGGAAGCAGGGAACCCGGCCGGCCGCGAGGCTGGTGGCGAGTTTCGATGGGCTCGGCGTCGGATTCGAAGGACCGCAGGGGAAGACCAATGTCCGGCAGCCCTCCGACAACAGCCTCGCGGTCGGTCGCGAACACATCGTGCAGATCGTGAACACCCGCATGGCGATCTTCACCAAGCAGGGCAAGCCGCTGTACGGGCCGGTGCCCACGAACAATGTGTTTCGTGGCTTCGGCGGTGCATGCGAGACCCTCAACAATGGCGATGCGGTGGTTCGCTATGACCAGCTTGCCGATCGCTGGCTCATCGTCATGCCGACCTTCACCCGCGCCCCCGCCCGCGACGATCAACCACCGGTATGGACGGCGAGCGCGCACGCGTACCTGAGTCCGATCGGTCGCGCCGGCCAGCCGGGCTCTGCGGTTCCGCTGTTCCAGCCGCCCCCGCCCGCTCCCGAGCCCTCGCCCTCGCCGGGCGTCCTCGCGCCCCGCCGAGGGGAGCAGGGCCCCTATTCGATGTGTTACGCGGTGAGCGCCACCGCGGATCCGCTCGGGCCCTATTACCGCTACGAGTTCCTGCGTCCGCTTTTCCCCGACTACCCGCGCCCCGCCCTCTGGCCCGACGGTTACTAC
This sequence comes from uncultured Acidobacteriota bacterium, assembly GCA_964646485.1. Classification (GTDB taxonomy): domain Bacteria; phylum Acidobacteriota; class Vicinamibacteria; order Fen-336; family JAGNNV01; genus JAGNNV01. The sequence continues at coordinate 16,016 of CAZYEA010000068.1, read as the reverse complement.
GTTCCCACGAGCACCGGCGACGAAGTCATCCAGAAGCACGCGTGCGTGGCGGATCGGGCGAAGATGCTGCGGGGTGAAGCCGCGACCGAGCAATGCATCGTCATCGACGGGGTGAACTTCCTCAACAACGCGGACCTCGAGGGCCGAAGGCTTCCGCCCCCGGGCGCTCCCAACCCCATGCTCGCGGCCGGCGGCGCCCAACTGGAGAACGTCTTCGAGTCCGATGCCCTCTTCGCCTGGAACTTCCACGTCGACTGGAAGAGCCCCGCGAACACCAAAGTCACGGGGCCGGAGCGCATCGCGGTCGCCCCGTATCACTACCTGTGCGACGGCCAGCTCACGCACTGCGTGCCCCAGCCGGGAACGGACCGCCGCCTTGACGCGCAGGGCGACAAGCTCATGGCGCGGGTTTTGTACCGCAACCTCGGCGGGCGCGAGTCGGTAGTGGCCGCGCACTCGATCAATACCGCGGAAGGTGCGGGCGGGGTTCGTTACTACGAGCTTCAGCCCGACCGCGAGCGGCGGCTCGCTCTGCGGCAGCAAGGCACGTATGCGCCGGACGCGTCCTACCGCTGGATGCCGAGCCCCGCGATCGACGGGAAGGGCAACCTCGGCATCGGCTACTCGTTCGGCGGCGCCGAAGCGTTCGCAGGCCAGCGTTTCGCCGCTCGGCTCGCCAGGGATCCGCTCGGGACCCTCACCCTGCGCGAGACCGTCCTCGTCGAAGGCGAGGCCGCGCAAAGCCCGATGCGCTGGGAGGATTACACCCAGACCGCGGTCGACCCCAAAGACGACTGCACCATCTGGTACGTCGGGGACTACGTGAAGAAGGAGGCGCAGAGTTACTCGACGCGCATCGGCGCCTTCAAGCTTCCTGGCTGCTAGCCGTAGCCGTCCACTTGTCGGCCTGAACGACATGGCCTAGGATCCCGGGCAACCGACGTACCCCCTTTTGGAGAAACAGATGAAGAAAGTGTTCGCCTTCGAAGCGCTGGCCGTGGCCGCGCTCTCTCTTTTGGCGGTCTCCGCCATGAACGCCCAGGAGGCGCCGTCGGCTCCGCCCATTCCGCAACTGCCCTTCAAGCCGGTGGAGAATTTCTTCCACTATCCGCCCTTCTCGATCATCGGAAGAGTGAGCGGCATCGCGGTGGCCCCCTCCGGGAACATCGTCGCCCTGGTTCGCGGCCATCATCCGGTGCTGGAGTTCAAACCCGACGGAACCTTCCTTCGCTCCTGGGGTGAGGGCTCGGAGATGTTCGCGGGCGCCCATACCCTTCGCTTCGACGCTTCGGGCCATCTCTGGTACGTCGACGCCGCCGATAACATCATCTTCCGCTTCGACAAGGAGGGCCGGACCATCGGCACCCTCGGAACCAATCCGGAGCCCTGGACCTGGCTCACCCACGTCTACGAGCACGCCGCGCGTCCCAAGCAGGCGCTCTATCAGGAGACCGACATCGGCTGGAGCAAGGACGGCACGAGCTTCGTCGCGGACGGCTACGGCAACTCCCGGGTGGCGAAGTTCAGCAAGGACGGCGTCTTCATCACGTCGTGGGGCGAGCGCGGCGCTCAGCCCGGAAACTTCAACACCCCTCACGGCATCGTGGTCGACAACAACGACGTCATCTACGTAGCCGATCGGGGCAACAGCCGCATTCAGACCTTCGACACCGAGGGCCAGCTCAAAGGGGTCTGGAACCTCCCGACCGCGCCCTGGTCCTTGTGCCTCACGAGCGGCCCCAGCCAGACCCTGTTCGTGGGCAGTGTGGGCCGGGTCTACAAGATGAGCCTCGACGGGAAGGTGCTTGGGATGTTCGGTCGCCCGGGCCGCATGCCCGGGACCATCGACTCCATCCATCAGCTCGCCTGCCCCGACGAGAAGACGGTGTATCTCGCCAATCTCTACGCGTCACGTCTCGACAAGTGGATCTCGCAGTAGTGAAGACCGCGCTCATCCGCCTGGCCGCGGTTCCCTTGCTGACCCTCGTGGGCGCGGGCGCCGCTTCGGTTGCTTTCGAAACGCCGGTCATCGCCAAGGATCCGCCCTCGAAGGGACCGGTCCCGATGTTTCAGGTCGACGCCTACTGGCCGAAGCCTTTGCCCAACCGGTGGCTCGTGGGCTCGGTCATCGGCGTGTCCGTGGATGCCATGGACCACGTGTGGATCATTCACCGCCCGTCCACCCTCAAAGGCAACGAGATCCGCGCGAAGTGGCAGTCGGCTCCGCCGATCCTCGAGTTCGATCAGGAAGGCAATCTCCTTTCCTCCTGGGGCGGCAAGGGCGAGGGCTACGAGTGGGCGACCTCGGAGCACACGGTCTACGTCGATCACAAGGACAACATCTGGACCGCGGGCGGGGGAGCAAAGGACGCGCAGATCCTGAAGTTCAACCGGCAGGGGAAGTTCCTCATGCAGATCGGCCACCAGGGGAAGAGCCGCGGCAGCAACGACACCGAGAACCTGGGCGGGGCCGCGGGACTCACGGTTGACCCTGAAACCAACGAACTCTACGTGGGGGACGGCTATCGCAACCATCGGGTGATCGTCTTCGACGCGGACACCGGCGCCTACAAGCGTCACTGGGGTGCTTACGGCAACAAGCCCGACGACAACTTCTTCAAGAGCGCGAGCGACAAGGGCGGCATCGAGGCGGAGGACGCTAGCGCCTACAACCCGAAAGATCCCCCCTCACCGCAGTTCCGCGTGGTCCATTCCGTTCGCATCTCGAACGACGGCCTCGTGTATGTCTGCGATCGCACCAACGATCGCATCCAGGTCTTCCGGAAGGACGGCACTTTCGTGAAGGAAGCCTTCATCGAGAAGAACACGCTCGGCAGCGGCTCGGCCTGGGACATGGTGTTCTCGAAGGACCCCGCCCAGAAGTTCATCTTCCTCACCGACGGAACCAACGAAGTGGTGTGGGAACTCCTGCGCGACTCCCTCGAAGTCGTGGCCGGCTTCGGCGGAGCCGGGCACTGGGCCGGTCAGTTCTACGGACCCCACAACATCGCCATCGACTCGAAAGGCAACCTCTACATCACGGAGACCTACGAGGGGAAGCGTGTGCAGAAGTTCGTCTACAAGGGTCTTGGCGCGGGAGTGCTGCCCTCGTTCAACTGACCGACGTGCCCGCGAAGCTACTTGCCCGCGGGCAGCCTCAGCGCGTGCTTGGAGAGGCCCGGCTGGGCCATCAGCTTTTCGATGTCGTCGATCTCCACGGGCACGAAGGCCGACAGATTTTCGTATCCCGTCTCCGTGATGAGGATCATGTCCTCGAGACGCGCCGATAGTTCGCCGCCCTCCATGGTCATCTGGGGCTCGATGGTGAAGATGTAACCGGGTTCGAGGGTCGGGGTCGGATTCCGGACATCGTGAACCTCCATGCCCACGCTGTGGCCGAGGCTCAAGCGGGGGTTTGGAGGCGCGTCGGGATTTGGCCGGTAGCGGTTCGCGAAAGCTTCCGCGGTCTCGCGGATCCTCGGATCCGTGAACTTGAAGGTCTCGAGGACACTCTTCATCTTCAGGTAGGCGGCGTCCATGACCTCGCGCGCGGTCGCGTGAACCCGGATGGAGGTCAGGAGAGCCTGGTAGAGGCGCAGGTAGATCGTGTAGTACTCGCGCTGCCTCGGAGTGAACCGGCCGTCGGCCGGAAAGATGCGGGTTACGTCCGTGGTGTAGTTATTGAGGTCAGGCGCCCAGTCGAACTGCACCAGGTCTCCCGCGCGCAACCGGTCGCGGTTCTTGTGATAGTGGGTGTACGGCATGTTGCGGCCGTTGGCGATGAGCGGGAAGTACGATTCGCCGAAAGCGCCGCCGCGCTTGTACACGTACTCGGCCGCGGCCTCGAGCTCGTACTCGAACATCCCCGGTTCGGCGTCGCGCATGGCCTCCATGATGCCAAGGCCGGCGAGGCGCGTGGCTTCGCGGATCACCGCGATCTCCCTCGGGCTCTTCACCGCGCGGAGGGCGTCGAGGATGGGATCGAGGTCCTTCATCTCCGAGTCGGGGGCGGCGGAGCGGAGCTTGGCGAGGAAGGCTTCGTCACGGCTGATGTGGCCGTCCCAGGGATCCTCCCTCGAAGCCTTCATGAAGCCCACCACGTCGCTCGCCGATTCGCTGCCCAGCACCTCAGGCTTGAAGGGGCTGAAGATCGTCCGCTTCTGCGCGCTGAGGCCCGCGATCGCGGAGGTGAAGCTCTCCCGCGGCTCGAGGCCCTCGACTCCAACCTTCACCCTCGAGGCCTCGTTCACGTCGAGATACGGCCCGATGGCGCGCTCCCGCCGCGGCGTCGCCGGAGTGAGGAAGAGTGTCGATCGCTTCGTCCGGCCGTCGATGATCAGGAAGGCGCGGGGTTCCGTGACGCCGGTGAGGTAGAAGAACTGGTTGCTCTGGCGCAGGGGCGACTCGCCGCGCCGCTCCGTGGTTCCCTGGAGGATCGCGACCCCATCCCCGATCTGGGTCATCACTTTCGCCCGACGGGCCGCGAACTCCTCGGGTGGGAAGGCGTCGGTGAAGCCCTGCTGGGCCAGCGCGCCGGAAGCGCACAGAAGCAGAGCCGCGGTCGTGGTCGTTTTGAATGGTCTTCTCCTGTCCTGGTCCGACTCGCCGTTTATAGCAGTTGGCAGGTGGGACTAAGCTCCACCCATGAGTCCCGGGCGGGTCCTTCCTCTGGCGTGCTTCTGCGCCCTCGGAATGGTCGCCTGCTCGCGGACCGACAAGGATGTCTTCGACGGGTCGTATCGCGGCGATGGGGTCGACTCCCAGTCCGCTTCCAACGTCAAGGAGTTCACCCTCAACCTCTCCTCGAGCGGCAGCGTGGTTTCGGGCACCTACACGATCAAGGCGGTCATCCTCGACACCTCGGGCAGCGTGAGCGGCACGCTCAGCGGGGCCGACCTGACCCTGACCCTCACTCCCGGGCCGGGAGTCTCGGACTGTCCCTATCGCATCAGCGGCGCCTGGGAGAAGGGCAAGATCTCCGGCACCTACCTCGCCTTCAACTGCTTCGTGCGTTCCGACGGCGCCCTGACCCTGAAGAAGAGATAGCCCCCGGGCGGGATAGACTCTTCATTCTGAAGAGTCGCACCGACTCCGAGCGTGCGCCCTTAGCTCATCTGGATAGAGCACTTGGCTTCGAACCAAGGGGTAGGGGGTTCGAATCCCTCAGGGCGCGTTTTCTATCTCAAGACCAGGATGAAGATCTACACGAGGACCGGCGATCACGGCGAGACCGGACTGGTCGACGGCTCGCGGGTGTTCAAGGACGATTCCCGGGTCGCGGCCTGCGGCGACATCGATGAGTTGCAGGCCATGCTCGGAGTGATCAAAGCCGGACGGCCCGCCGACGCTCCCCTCGGCCTCCTGCTGATGACCATCCAGAAGGACCTCTTCTCCCTCTCCGCGCGCCTCGCCGACCCCGGGGACAAGATCGCCGAGCGCAAGCAAAAGGTGATCACCGGCGACGCCCGCATCGAGGCGCTCGAGCGCGAGATCGACCGGCGCGAGGCCGAACTTCCGCCGCTTCGTGCCTTCATCCTGGCCGGCGGCGGCCCCACCGGCGCCCACCTCCATCTCGCCCGCACCATCTGCAGGCGCGCGGAACGCGCGGTGGTGGGACTCGCGCACCGGGCTCCGCTCGATCCGCTCATCGGGGTGTACTTGAACCGGTTGTCGGATCTGCTCTTCGTCATGGCCCGTCACGAGAACCACCGGGCGGGGTTGCCCGAGGACACCTGGTAGGTCCTCAATAGGACGTGCCGTCGCTCCCGAAGTATTCGCGATAGCCGCAGACTCTCTCGCCCCGGAAGTCGAGGGCGATGGCCACCCGGTTCCTGTAGGCCCGAGGCGCCGTCCCCGGCAGGACCAGGGTTCCCTCGTCCTTGAACTCGAACATCACGGTATCTCCGGAGACGTGCACGTGATCGAGAGAGACCACGCGAATGCCTTCCGGAAAGGTGGCGCTCACGTATGGGAAGAATTCGAGCGCCCTCGCCTTTCCCCGATGCTCCCCGTGCCAGCGCCCCAGGGGGAAGTGGAAGGTGAAGTCGTCGGTGAGCAGGTCGGTGAAAGCGCTCCAGTCTCCGGTCGAGAGGCCGAGGCGAAACGCCTCGAACGCGGCCCGGCCCTTCTCCTCGGTGGTCCGCGCGAGGGTGAATGCCATGGGCGAAGCCTACCCTTGTACACTCGCCCCCCGATTTCTCAAGAACCAAGGGAGAACCAGATACATGCGCGCGATCGTTGCCGACATTCCCGGCGGCCCCGAAGTCCTCACCCTCAAGGACGTGCCGACTCCCGAGCCCGGCCCTGGCCAGGCGCGGATCAAGGTCGCCTATTCCGATCTCAACCCTCTCGACACCCACGCGCGAGCGAAGCGGGTGAATTGGAACGCGCCCACATTCCCGTTCACGCCTGGCTACGAATACTCGGGCCTGGTCGAAAAGGTGGGTGAGGGCGTGGACGCCTCCCTCGTCGGAAAGCGCGTGGCTTCGGTGGGTGAATGGGGAGGAAACGCCGACTACGCGATCGCCACCGCCGCGCGTCTCTCCCTGATTCCAGAGGGCTTCGACTGGCAGACCGGGACGGTCTTCCAGACCGGAACCTACTCGGCCTGGCACCTCGTCCACACCGTCGGCAAGGTGAAGCCCGGCATGTCCGTGTTGTTCCACTCGGGCTCGGGTTCGGTCGCGATCATGGGCGCGCAGATCGCACGCGAGGCGGGAGCCACGGTCTTCGTGACCTGCGGTTCGAAGGCGAAGGTGGACTTCGCCCGGAGCTTCGGGGCGCACCATCTCATCGACTATCGCGCTTCCGACTGGGTGGCCGAAGTGAAGCGGCTGACCGACGGCCGCGGCGTCGACCTCATCATCGACGGCGTGGCCGGACCCGACGCGCCGAAGAACTACGAAGCGGTCGCGGCCCTGGGCGAAGTCGTCTACATCGGCGCCCTCGGCGGCTTTCCGCCCCCGGTGGACATCTCGAAGCAGCTCTACGCGAAGACCATCGCGGTGCGCGGCTTCGTGGTCTATGTGGCCATGGCGGCCACGAAGGGGGCGGAGAAGCCGGCCATCCACGAGGCGCTGCGAACCGGTCGATGGAAGACCGGGGTCACCGGGGTGTACGACCTCGGCGACGTGCCGACCCTCCACCGCAAGTTCGAGGCCCGAGAGCTCTTCGGAAAATCGCTCATCCGGGTGGGCGGCGACCTCTAGAGCGCCGAGATCACATGCCGCCGCTCTCGTCGGGCGGGGCCTGCGAGGTGAGGGCCTCGGGCCGATGCCAGAGCCGGTTGTGATACACGAGCGGCTCGCCGTCCATCGCCGTCGCCTGCACCACCTGACCCACGAAAATCGTGTGGTCGCCGCCCTCGTGAGCGGCGTGGAGCCGGCACTCGAAAGAGGCGAGGCACCCCTGAAGCAGCGGTGATCCCGTGGCTCCGTCGGTCCACCCGAGCCCTTCGAACCGGTCGGGAAGTTCGGGCTTGAGTCCCGCGAACCGCAGGGCGGCGTCGAGCTGGTTCACGCCCAGGACGTTGACCGCGAAGGCGCCCGCCGCCTCGATCACCGCGTGCGCGTGCAGGGTTCGGGTGACGCAGACGAGGACCAGAGGAGGTTCCATGGAGACGCTCGCGAAGGAACTCGCGGTGAGCCCGACGCGGTCGGCGCCGCGCCGGGCCGTAACCACGGTGACGCCGCTCGCGAAGCGCGACATCGCCTCTCGGAAAAGCCGGGGATTGACGGACTCCACTATGGGCCACAGCCTACGGGAAGGGGGAGCCGTAAACAAAAATCCCGATCTCGGGCGAGATCGGGATAGTCGGTGCGGATTAGAGGCTGTCTCTCCAGCCTGTCACGCCAGTAGGAGGTGTGGGTGGATGGGGTCCCGAGCGGCGTTCCCCGGGAGGGGCAGGAGGAAAGTACTCCTCGGCGTGCGATCATGTCAAGCAGAAAATGACCATCAAATCCATTCTTGCCCTTTCTTCCCTTCTTCCCGTCCTGATCCCGGCCTCTCAGGCCACACCCAGCGGCCCTGAATCGGCCGTGGTCGAATATCTGAAGGCGAACGTGAAGCCCGGTCAGCCGGTGGTGGTCTCCAAGCTCTTCAACGAGGTGTTCACGGGCGAGCCCGAGCGCAAGGCGCTGAATCGGCTCTTCAACACTTTCTTCAAGATCCCGCTCTTCGTGGCTCAGGCCCAGAAATCCAGAGGAGTTCCGCCCACCTTGAGGGAGATTTCGGAACAGTTCGCCTTCACGGTTCCGGGAACCGCCGAGGTGATCCTCAAGATCATGGAGGCGGATCCCCGGATGCCGAAGTTCCTCGAACGGGATCCGAACACGGGCGAGATCACCCGGGTCGAGGTCGACCGGATCGTGGCCCATCCCCGTTTCGGCAAGATTCTCGAGCGCACCATCACGGGATGGGAGGGGAATCCAGCGCCCGCCTTCACCGCGAAGGGCTATGACGGGAGCGAGGTGAGCCTCTCGGGGCTCGCCGGCAAGCCGTTCCTCCTCTACTTCTGGTTCACCAACTGCCCGCCCTGCGTGAAGACTTCTCCCCTGCTCGTCGAGCTCGACAAGGTGTACCGAGGGAAGGGCTTCACCATCGTCGGCCTCAACGCCGACCATCTTCTCGAACTCGACTACACCGATGCGGACCGCGCGGACTATGCGAAGAGGCTCGGCATCGGCTTCACCCTCGCCCACGCGAATGCGGAGGCTCAGACCGCCTACGGCGGAGTCTCGGTTTTTCCCACCCTGTTCGCGGTCGACCGGAACGGCGTGGTGGTGAAGCACCTCGTGAACGGCCAGGAGAAGGCCGTTCTCGAGGACGCGATAAAGCTGGCGCTCAAATAGGCCGGAGCGCCCGGGGGAACGGTTAAGACACCGGGCGCCGGCGCTTCGGGCCTTCCATGCGGCTGTTGCGCGGGGCTTCGACGGTCACCGAGAGGTCCACGTTCTTCCCGTCGCGCCACACCGTCAGAGGGGTGGGCTTGGAGGCCTCGAGATCGGCGACCGCTTCTTGAAGGTCCTCTCCCTCGGCGATCGAGGTGCTGCCGAGTTTCACCAGCAGGTCGCCGGCTTTGATCCCCGCCTTCGCGGCCGCGGATCCCTCGACCACGGAGTTGACGAGGACCGCGGTGTCCTTGGGTGCCTTGAAGTAGCTCGCGAGCTGGCCTTCGATTTCGGTGTAGGTGATGCCGAGGCGGCCCTTGCCCCCGCGGGTCAGCGCGGTCCAGCCCGGAGTGTTCTCATCGAGCTTGAAACTGAAGGCCCGCGGCCCATCCGGACGCGTCTTGAACTTCAAGTCGTTGAGATTTCCGAGCTTCTCGGTGAGGCGTTCCGTCATGTCCTCGACGTCGGGCATGCCCATGCCCTCGCGCGACCACTCGCCCTTTTCGAGAGTGGCCGTCACCTTGAGGGGAGCACCCGCGCGCAGGAGGTCGATTTCGACCTTGCGGCCGGAAGGCTGATCGCGGACCAGGCGGCTCAACTGACCGGCGGTCAGGACGGACTCGCCCTGAAACTTCAGGATGACGTCGTCCTTCTTGATCCCGGCCTTTTCCGCGGCGGAGTTTTCAAGGACTTCGGTGACGAGCGCGCCCTTCTCCTCTTTCAGCTTGAAGCGAGCCACCACATCCTTGTCGACCTCCTCCAGGCGGACGCCCAGCTGAGGCCCCGACATCGTGAAGACGGTGACGTTCTTGCCGGAGCCCTGGGCCAGGGCCGGGCCGGCGATCAATTGCCCCGCCATGACGAGGGGCAGCACGAGAGCATTCTTCATCGACATTGAGCCTTTCATTGAATAGAAACCTTTCTTCCCCATAGACGTGGATGCCCCGCCGAAAGTCTCAGAACTTCGCCCCGCCGCGTCCAAGCCTCTGTACGCGCCCTTGGTGGTGGGGGTGACCCGGCTACAATCGAGGCCATCCCATGGGTCGAGACAGCCATTCCACCGTCCAGAGGGTCTTGATCGTCGACGACTCGGCGACCAACCGCCAGATGCTCGGCGACTGCCTGGAGGCGGACTACGCGGTGCTCCTGGCCTCGAGCGGCGAAGAGGGCCTCGAGCTTGCGCGCGAGCATCAGCCGGACGTCATCCTTCTCGACGTGATGATGCCCGAGGTCGACGGCTACGAAGTCCTGCGCCAGCTGAAGGAGGACGATCGCACCTCGTCCCTTTGCGTGGTGTTCATCACCGGGCTCGACACCCCCGAAGCGGAGGAGAAAGGCCTCGTGGCCGGCGCGTCCGACTACGTTACCAAGCCCCTGCACCCCACGGTGGTGCGGGCGCGGGTGGCCCTGCACATGCAGGTGGTCCGGCAGCGGCGGATGCTCGAGACCCTGGCCAACATCGATGGCCTGACCGAACTTCCGAACCGCCGCCAGTTCGACGCGGTGTTCGCGGCCGAATGGGCGCGCTCGGCCCGCACCCACCAGCCCCTTTCCGTCGCCATCATGGACGTCGACTTCTTCAAGCGTTACAACGATCACTACGGGCATGCGATGGGCGACCACGCCCTTCAGCTCGTGGCCCGCGGCCTGGCCAAGAGGATCAAGCGCCCGGCCGACCTGGTGGCGCGCTACGGCGGCGAGGAATTCGTGGTGATCATGCCGGACACCCCCATCGAAGGCGCGATTCAGCTCGCGGACAGCCTGCGCCTCGGGGTTGAAGGCCAGGGCATTCCCCACAAGCGTTCGAGTGCGGCCATCTGCATCACCGTGAGCATCGGCGTCGCCTCCACCTCCACGGACGCCCCCGCCTCGGCCGAAGCCCTTCTTCAGCGCGCGGACGAACGCCTGTACCGGGCGAAGAAAGCGGGACGAAACCGGGTGGTCGGCGCCTGAGCGCCCATCGCCAGGGCTAGAGGAACTTCAGCTTCCGCGAGGCGAAGGCGCTCATGCGCAGGAGCAGGAGGCCGTGCGAGAACCGGTTGATGTTGGTCTCCCCGTACGCGCGCTCGTGGTAGCGCACCGCGAGATCGACGATGTGGAGGTTCAGCCTCGACGCCCCGAAGAGCAGGTCGAAGTCGCCGAAGGGATCGAATTCGCCGAAGTAGGCGCGATTGGCGGCGATACGTTCGTAGTCCGAGCGATACAAGACCTTGGTGCCGCACAGAGTGTCGCGGCAGGGCTGGCCGAGGATCCAGCTGAAGAGTGCGGCGAAGAACTTGTTGGCGAGCAGGTTCAAGAAGCGCATGGCTTTGCCGGCCATGGGGTACACGAGCCTCGAACCGTTTACGAACTCGGCGTGGCCTCGGGCGAGAGCGTTCACGAAGGAGAGGAGGTCCTCGGGGGCTACACCCATGTCGGAGTCGAGGATCACCAGAACCTCGCCGCGAGCCGCTCCGAAACCGAGGCGCACCGCGTCGCCCTTGCCCTTGCCGGTCTGTTTGAGGAAGCGCAGAGGCTTGTCGGGATTCTTCTCGATGGCCTGGAGGATCGCCGCCTCCGTGCCGTCCTTCGACCCGCCCTCCACGAAGATGTACTCGCTGTTCGGGGGAAGGGTGGGAAGCCGCGCAACCATGGGCGCGATGTGTCCTTCCTCGTTGCGGCAGGGGATCACCACACTCACCGACGGCTCCGACTTCATCGAACCGGCGTGGCGAACCAGGCGCGGCCGGGCCACGATCCCGAACATGAGGGAGAAGGCGTCCAGTATCGGGAGGTGGCCGACCCAGCGATTCAACACCTCGGAGAGGAGCGGGATGTAGATGGGGAAGATGATCTGCCGGTCTTCCCGCACCACATCCCAGTCGCCCAGGTGCAGCATGGTGCGGACCTCCTCCTGGGGAATCCAGGCGTCGGCGGGCTGGGCCTGCTTCATGCCGATCAGCTCGGCCAGGCGCAGCACCGGCTGCCACAGGCGCGAGTGAGAGTAGATGATCACCCGGGTCTTGGCGTGGGAGACGAGGTGCAGCGCGTCGAAGAGCCGCCGCACATCGCCCATGAAGGTGAGCACGTTCACGATCAGGATGACGTCGAAGGGGCCGCGAGCCTGGGCGAGGGTCGCGGCCTCGCCGCCGTCTCCCTCGAAGAAATGCAGGTTCGGGTGGCGCGCGCGCGCCGCAGCCACGGCCTTGCCGGAAATGTCGATGCCCACGCCGAAGGAAGGGGAGCAGGCCGCGAGCAGGTCGCCCGAGCCGCAGCCGATCTCGAGGACGCGCTGGTCCTTCGCCACCCGCGCCTTCAGAATGCGCGCGAGGTACTCGTAGTAGTACGAGCGCTTCTCCCGGGCCCTGGCCAGCTGGTCGTGGTGGGTTTCGTAGAACGTCCGAACCTCCTCACGCGCGGCCTTGGCTAGGGGTGAGAGTTCTGGTTGTTCCGATACCACTCGATTGTCCTCTTGAGACCCTCTTCGAACGACACCCGCGCCTTGAAGCCGAAGAGCGCCTCCGCCCTCGAAGTGTCGAGGCAGCGGCGGGGCTGGCCATCGGGCTTGGTGGGATCGAACCGTAACTCGCCCTTGAAGCCGCTGAGCTTCTGGAGCAGCTCGGCCAGGTCGCGCATGGTGATCTCGAATCCCGCGCCCAGGTTGACGGGCTCGGCTCCGTCGTACTTCTCAGCCGCGTCCGCGATGCCCCGGGCGGCGTCTTCCACGAACAGGAACTCCCGCGAGGCGGCGCCGGTGCCCCAGACCTCCACGACCGGCGCCCCGCTCCCGATCGCGTCCTCGAACTTCTTGATGAGCGCGGGGATGACGTGGGAGATCGCGGGGTCGAAATGATCGCGGGGGCCGTACAGGTTCACGGGCAGGACGTAGATCGCGTTCATCCCGAACTGCTGCCGGTAGGCCTGGCCTTGAACGAGAAGGGCTTTCTTGGCGATTCCGTACGGCGCGTTCGTCTCCTCCGGGTAGCCCTCCCACAGGTCGTCCTCGCGGAAGGGCACGCGCGTGAACTTCGGGTAGGCGCACACGGTTCCGATGGTGAGGAATTTTGCAATGCCCTGGAGTCGAGCCTCCTCGAGAAGCTGGGCCCCCATCATCAGGTTCTCGTAGAAGAAGGTGCCCGGGTTCTCGCGATTGGCGCCGATGCCGCCCACCTTGGCGGCCAGGTGGATCATGACCTCGGGGCGCGCTTCCTTGAACAGCCTCTCGCAGCCCTCGCGCCGGACGAGGTCGAAGTCGCTCTTTCGCGGGACGAAGACGTCGGTGCAGCCGCGGGAGCGAAGTTCCTCCACGACGTGCGAGCCGAGGAAGCCGGAGCCGCCAGTGACCGTGATTCGGGAGCGCCTGAGATCCATCGGGTGCCAGACGATATCGCAAGGCGCGGGCCGACCCCCGTGATGCCGGTCGCCCGAATGGAGGGATGCGGGCTAAGCTCCCTGTTCGCGTTCGACTTAGCCCTCCCTCAGGAGCCCCATGACCAAGCACATTCATGCCCTTGTCCTCTCCCTCGCCCTCGGCCCTCTGGCCGAGGCCCAACCCGCGTCCCCGGCCAAACGCCTGATCGCGGAGACCGACGTGGCGAAGTTCATCTGGAGCGCCGACCCTCAGGTGTCGCCCGACGGGAAGACGGTCGCCTTCGTCCGGGTGGACGCGAACGAGAAGAAGGACGACTACGAGACGTCGGTCTGGATCGCCGCCACCGACGGGAAAACACCGCCGCGCCGTTTCACCGCCGGTCCCCGTGATCAGGCGCCCCGCTTTTCCCCCGACGGAACCTTGCTCGCCTTCGTGCGCGTGGCGGACAAGGACGGCAGGCGCCAGCCGCCCCAGCTGTTCCTGATGCGGATATCGGGCGGCGAGCCGAAGGCCATCACCGATCTGCCCAAGGGCGCAGGCGCCGCCACCTTCTCGCCGGACGGCACGACCATCGTCTTCACCAGCACCACCACCGACGACGACCTCAAGCTCGCGAAGAATCCGCCCAAGGAGCCCGCGAAGGAGTCGGACGTGAAGGTCATCACCCGCGCGGTCTACCGGGCGAACGGCGGCGGCTACAACGATCCCACGCGCAAGGCGCAGATCTACGCGGTCACCTTGTCGGATGGCTCGTCCACCGAGCCTCGTCGGCTCACGAACGACCCGTTCGGGGCGGGCTCGCCCCTGTTCTCGAAGGACGGATCGGCGATCTACTACCGCTCGCTCCACGTGAAGGAGCCCTACTACGAGGACTCGCACTCCCAGCTCTGGTCGATCCCGGCCGCGGGCGGCGAGTCGAAGCTGGCCTTCGACTTCCTCGGAGGCATGGGGGACTTCGACTTCTCGCCCGACGGGAAGCGGCTCGCCTTCACCGGGACCAAGAACGTGACCCCGACGCGATCCTATGACCAGTCCGACCTGTTCCTGTGCGACGTGACCGGCGGCGCCATCGGCGCGCCGAAGAACCTGACCGCGACCTACGACTTCGAGATCGGCGGAGGCGTCGGCGGCGACCAATCGCCTCCGCGCGGCGGCTCGAACGGCGGCATCGTGTGGAGCGCGGACGGCAACTCGATCATCCTCAAGGTGGGCGAGCAGGGCCGGGCGAATCTGAAGCGGATCGACTCGCGCACCGGTGCGGTCACCGCCCTCACCACCGGCGACCAGGACGTCATGCAATACGGAGCGTCGGGCGACGCGAAGACCCTGGTGGCGCTCATCTCCAACACGATCGTGCTCGGCGACCTCAATACCGTGGACGCGGCCACGGGCAAGGCCACCCGGCTGACTTCATTCAACGACGAGCTGTTCAAGCAGCTCGACCTCACTCCCGCGGAAGATGTCTGGTACACGAGCTTCGACGGCAAGAAGATCCACACTCTGGTCCAGAAGCCGCCGCACTTCGATCCCAGCAAGAAGTACCCGCTGATCCTCAACATCCACGGGGGCCCGCACTCGGCCTACGGACACACCTTTTTCCACGAGATGCAGTGGATGGCGGCGAAGGGTTACCTCGTGCTCTATCCGAACCCGCGCGGCTCGACCACTTACGGCCAGGACTTCGCGAACATCATCCAGCATCGCTACCCCGGCGACGACGCTACCGACCTGCTCCTCGGGGTCGACGAGATGGTGAAGAAGGGCTGGGCGGATCCCAGCAAGCTCGCGGTCACGGGCGGCAGCGGCGGCGGCGTGCTCACCAACTGGATCGTCACCCATGACCAGCGCTTCAAGGCCGCGGCCTCGCAGCGCTCGATCGCGGACTGGTCGGGCTTCTGGTACACCGCCGATTTCGTGCTCTTCCAGCCGACCTGGTTCAAGGCCGCGCCCTGGCAGGACCCGAAGGACTTCGCCGCCCGCTCCGCCATCACCTTCGTGGGTAACGTGAAGACTCCGCTGATGCTCATCGAAGGCGAAGACGACCTGCGCACTCCGCCCTCGGACGGCGGCGAGCAGATGTTCCGCGCGCTCAAGTACATGAAGATCGACACCGTGATGGTTCGCTTCCCCGGGGAGACGCATGAGCTCTCCCGCTCCGGCAAGCTCTCGCACCGCGTGGAGCGTCTGCGTCACATCGTGGGCTGGTTCGACAAGTACCTGATGGGAGCGGCGAAGCCCGAGTACGACGTCAGGTGACGATGGGGGGAAGGCCCCCCAATCCTCATCCCGACGGCCCCGACGCACTCAGAGGGATTCCGACGAAGCCACTCCGCAGCCTTGTAGTGGTGGCCCGCGGGGCCGGGGACTTCGGCCAGGCTCCGCCGAGTGTGTTTCCGCGCCTCCCATGCGTCCGGTCGAAGGACCTCCTGCGCCGGGCACGGCGTCTGCGGGCGGCACTAAAGTCGTGTGCCGACCTTAGCCGCCTCGGGGCTCGGAATGTCGCGGACGGACTGCGGCGACTCCTACGCCACGGCCCGGCTCCGGAGGTCCTTCGACCGGCCGCGAGGACCGCGCCTTTTGAAGCGCCCGCAAGCCCCGATCCGCGGTCCGGCCCGCTCCCGTTCCCGCAGAACGCGAATCTGGCAAACCGTCCGAGTCTGAAATTGGCCGGCCGCCGCGGCTCAAGACATGCGGAGGGCCGATCGCGCGCTAGGCTGCAAGCGTGCAGTTCAACATGGCCTGGATCTACGGCGGCGCATCCCTCGCCGATCCCTACT
>CAZYEA010000067.1:0-18322 GCA_964646485.1 uncultured Acidobacteriota bacterium | reverse complement strand
GGCCGTCCATCAGCACCGTGCAGGCGCCGCATCCTCCGCGATCGCACACTTCCTTGGCTCCGGTGATCTCGAGCTCGTTGCGAAGCGCCCGCAGCAGGGTGACTCGCGGCTCGACCGTGACCTGACGCGGGGCGCCGTTGACGGTGAGCGTGAGAGTGGAGGCCTCGGGCCCGAGGAACTCAGGTTTCTTCTCCTGGGCCTCGACCGATACGCCGGCGATCGCGGCGCCCGCGCCGGCTGTCTTTATGAAGGAGCGCCTCGAGAATCGAGACGTGGATTTTTCCGACTCGGCCATGCTTTTTCTCCAGACTTCGAGTGACGACCTTCGCCCAAGGCGATCCGTTCGTCTGATTCTTCGCTACCGGCGTCGATCGCGTCAAGCCCGGATCCGCCGCAAACTTAGCGTTGCCGGGAAGGAACCCACGCGGTGGTGCGACCACCCACGGTGTCGTGAACGATGGCCGCGCCATTCGGCATCTTCGAATCCTTCACCCGGCCCCAACGGTAGTGAAAGAGCCAGCCCCGGGGGAAGCGATCCGAATCGGCGTTCACCGCGACCGCGCGACGGATGACGCGCAGGAGCGTTTCCCGAAGCCGGCCGATCTCCGCTTTCGAAAGATCCGCCGCGGGGCGTTGCGGGCGAAGGGCGGCCTGGTACAAGACTTCGTCCGCAATCCAGTTCCCCACTCCCGCGAAGGTGGACTGATCGAGGAGCACCGCCTTGATGGGCGCGGTGCGCGACCCGATTTCGCGCTCCAGCTCCGCGAGAGGCGGCAGGCCGAAGAACGGATCGTGGCCGAGCCCGCTCAGGGGCGGCTCGTTCCTCGGGTCGTGAGCCAGCCGAAGCCGGCCGAAGCGGCGGGCGTCGCTGAAAGCGAAGCGGTGGTGGTCGTCGAGGGTGAGTTCAAGCTTGAGGAACCGCGGAGACTCGGCGGCGGGGGGAAGAAAGTGGAAGCCGCCGGTCATGCCGAAGTGAAAGACCGGCCACGGCTTTCGGTCGAGTTCGAACCAGAGGTGCTTCCCGAATCGTCCCGCGTCCTCGATCCGGGCTCCGAGGAGCGCCTTCTCGATCCGGCGCGGCGATATGCCGACGAGCACGATCGAATCGGCCCTGCACGTCGCCTTCGTGATCCTGCGACCGCGCAGGTGACGAAGCGCCGCCTTGCGCGCGGCTTCGACCTCGGGCAGTTCAGGCAAAGGGTGTGGCTACTCGACGCGCAGGCTCTTGAAGAAGGCGAGGACGCTCGCGTCCCACTTCGCCACCGTCTTCGCCGGGCCCACGAGCCGCACGAAGAACGGGCCGCCCTTGCCCTCGATCACCGCCCCCTTGAATAGAAAGCCGGGCTTGTTGTGATGCTCCGATGAACCGGGGGCGACCTCGGCCACGAAGGTCCCCGGGATGTCCATGATGGTGAGGGAGAGGTCGTTCGCCTTGAGCGTCGATGTCTTCGCGACGTCCTTCGTGGGCCTGCCATCCGGTTGGGACATCTGGGTCACCCACCGATCGAGATTCGCCTGCACGGTTCCGCCCTGTCCGCCGAAATACGTGATCACGAGGGTCGCGTCTTCGGCATCGCCCTCGACCTTTGGCAGAGTGAGCTCGGCCACCCGCATGCGAGAGGACGGCGCCTTGCTGGTCCAGCCCTGGGGCATGTCGTACTTGAGGGCCGGGGGAGGGGCCTGGACGAGCAACGCCAGGGATGCGATCAGGAGGGTATGCATCAGGGGAGTTTAAGCCGGGCGTCGGCCTCGTAGCTCCGATAGAGACACGCCGCGGCAGCGGCTCCCAGGACGTGCCACGCGGCGTGTCCCTGGAGAAGGCTCTCCGGAGCGCACATGAGGCGCCATCGATCGAGGACCCAGATCACGAAAGCGGCGGCCATCAGGCCGGCGCCTCGGGCCAGCCAGAGGCGCCCTGGTCTCGCCGCCCGCCATTCCACCGCGAGCGCCACGACGAGGAGCGCGCCAAAGACGACGCGGCGCAGCGAGGGCGTCGTGACCTGCGCCGCCATGAGTGCGGCATTGGCCGCCACGAAGCCGAGGACGCCGCTGATCGGCCGAAGGCCCCAGCGCGGTCCGAGGCGGTGGAGGAGGATGAAGGTGGCCACGAGGTACATCCCCGAGACATCGAGCACCTGACCGATGAAGGTCAGGGAGGCGTGATAGAAGGCGCTGCCCAGGCCGACCAGGGCGAGGGAACTCACGAACAGCCAGTGCTCAGCGGCCGGAAGAGGCGCGGCCCCACTCTGGGGATCGCGCCTTGCCCGGCTCACCACCAGGAGCGCCACGACGACGAAGGCGAACGAGCTCCAGGTATTCGCGGGCTGGCGAACGAGGCCTTTGCCCAGCGCCTCACAGAAGCAGTCGTCGGGGAGACAGGTGGCGGGAGGCCAGGCTCCCCAGGGGGAGGCGGCGAGGAGGAGCGAAGGCATCGGCAGAGGTAACCATACCGGCTGATGAGCCGCCCGCCCCGAAAGCCTTCGATTCGCTAATGGCGAACAAGTCCGAAAGTGTCGGATGAACGTCATTTACGACCTGGGCGGAGAGCCCTAGGGTTCATGGGTCGATGGTGTCATCGGCGCAAGGGAGACGATCATGGACGAATTCAGCAAGGACCTCCGCTACGGCCTCCGGGCGCTCATCAAGTCGCCGGGGTTCGCCCTGCTCAGCGTGCTGACCCTGGGCCTCGGCATCGGTGCCAACACCGCGATCTTCAGCCTGATCAGCGGAGTGCTCCTGAAGCCTCTGCCCTATGGCAATGCGGAACGCATGGTCCTGCTTCGTCAGTCGGCCCCCGGCGCTTCGCGGCCCAACGCGGGCGTCTCCGTGCAGGAGTACTACGACTATCGGGAGCAGGTGAAGGACTTCGACGAACTCGTGGAGTACCACCAGATGTCGTTCGATCTCCTCAAGCGCGGCGAGCCCGACCGGGTGAGCACGGGTGTCGTATCCCACAACTTCTTCGACACCCTGGGCATCCGGCCCATCCTGGGGCGGTCATTCGTCAAGGAGGATGATCTCCCGGGGGCCGAGGCCGTGCTCATCCTGAGCTACTCCTACTGGCAGTCGAAGTTCGGGGGCGACCCGAACATCGTCGACCAGGTGTTCCAGATGAACGATCGGCCGCATCGCGTGATCGGAGTGCTCCCAAACGTCCCCCATTACCCGAATGAGAACGCGGTCTACATGTCGGTGTCGGCTTGCCCCTTCCGGGCCGCCGCGGAAGGCCAGCGCCTCCAGAACCGACGGGCCTTCTCGATCCTCAACGTCTTCGGACGACTGAAGCCCGGGGTGACGCGCGAGGCGGCCGCGGCCTCCGTGGGAGCGATGTGCCGGCGCTTCACCCGCGACCATCCCGAGGTCTATCGCCCCGATTCGGGCTTCATGGCGAGCCTTCTCGACGTGCGGGAGCAGCTCACCCAGAACGCGCGGCCCATGCTGCTGATCCTGCTTGGCGCGACCGCGCTGATCCTGCTCATAGCCTGCGCCAACGTGGCGAACCTCACCCTGGCCCGCGTTCTGCGGCGCGACCGGGAGTTTGCGATACGCGGCGCGCTCGGCGCCGATCGGGCCCGTCTGATCCAACAGCTCCTCACCGAGAGTTCGCTCCTCGCCGTCGCCGGTGGCGCGGTGGGTCTGATCTTCGCGGTGTCGACCCTGGGCATGCTCACCCGCTTCGTCGCGCGTTTCACCTCACGCACGGGCGAGATCGGCGTCGACTTCAAGGTCCTTGGCTTCACTCTCCTCGTGGCCGCCTTCACGGGACTGTTCTTCGGCATCCTGCCCGCTCTCGCCTCAAGGGTCGATCTGGCCGGAGCCATGAAGCAAGGGGCCAAGGGAGGAGGCGGGCCGGGGGGCCGCAAGCGCCTGACCGCCGCGCTGATCGTGGCCCAGGTCGCGGTCTCCGTGGTTCTCCTCACCGGTGCCGGCCTGCTTCTCACCAGCTTCTATCGCCTGCAGAAGGTGGATCCGGGGTATCGCGCCGACCAGGTCACCTCGGCGGATGTCTTCACCAACTTCTCGAGGTATCCAGACCTCGACTCACAGCTGCGCTTCTACCTGCCTCTTCTGGACCGATTGCAGGGGGCCCCGGGCGTCGTCTCCGCCGCGATCACGAACGCCGTGCCGCTCGCTACCGTCCAGCCTTTCAACCTCCCCCTGCGGATCGAAGGCAAGACCGTCGACAACGAGGACAAGCGCCCCACCGTGGACGCACGCATCGTGAGCTCCGACTACTTCAAGACCCTGGGCATGACCCTCGTCCAGGGGCGGTTCTTCTCCGAGTCGGACACCCGTGAAGCGCCGTTGGTCGTGGTCATCAATCGATCGATGCGGCGGTTCTGGGAAGACAAGAACCCGGTCGGGACAAGGATCTCCCTCGACAACGGCCAGACCTGGGCGACCGTCGCGGGAATCGTGGGCGACGTGAAGCAATTCGGTCTCGACCGGGACTCGATCGCTCAGGTCTATGTGCCGCTGCGACAGACCACGCAGGGTCTCGGGGCGCGTCTCCTCGTCCGCTCTTCCGGCGATCCTCTGGCCACGGCCCAGGTCATCAAGAACGCGGTGCGGGCCATCGATCCCGACATGCCCCTCACCAACGTCCGCACTCTCGAGGAAATCCGCAGCGAGTACCTCGCGACACCCAAACTCACCGCCGTGCTCCTCACCCTGTTCGCGGGGCTCGCGCTCCTCGTCACCATGGCCGGTCTTGCCGGTGTCATCGGCACTTCGGTGTCCCAGCGCACCCAGGAATTCGGCCTGCGCATGGCCATGGGCGCCACCCGCGGCAGCGTGCTGAAGATGGTGGTGGGTCAGGGCCTGAGCCTGGTGATCCTCGGCCTCGGCCTCGGCGCCGTCATTGCCTACCTGTTCACGGGCGCGCTTTCGAGCTACCTCTTCGACACGCATCTGGCCGACCCGCTGTCGATGGCCGCGGTGCTGCTGACCCTGGTGGGGGCGGGCGTCCTTGCCTGTCTTGGTCCCGCCCTGCGCGCCACCGCCGTCGATCCGCTGGTGGCCCTGCGCTCGGAGTAGACCCCGCGTCTCAGCGGACGGGCGGCGGCGGGGACGTCGGAGACGGGGCGCGCGCCTTCAGATGCATGGCCTCGCGCATGGCCGCGAGGGCCTCGTCCGGCGTCCAGTCGTTGCCGGGAAGTTCCTTCGCGAGCTTTCCATCCGGACCGATGACCACGCTCACCAGGGTGTGGGCGAACTGGCCGTCCTCCTTGAAGAAGACGAGGCCGAAGTAGCGCCCGAGCTTCTCGATCTCCTCCTTCGTTCCGGTGGCGAGCTTCCAGCGGGCGAAGGGCCCCTCTCCGCGATCCTTCACGAAGGCCGAGCCGAACGCGTTCAGCACCTCGGGCCGATCGAACTCAACATCGAAGCTCACGCTCAGGAGACGCGCGGTCTTTCGGAGGTCCGGGTCGGCCTCGACCGCGCCTTCGAGTTCCTGGAAATTCTTCATGATCCTCGGACAGAACTCCGGCAGGGGGCATCGGGTGTAGATGAAGGTGAGGGCAAACGGGTGGCCGCGATAGCTGGAGAGATGAAAGGGCTTGCCGTCCTGATCCTCGAGGAGCACGTCGACCACGGTTTCGCCCACCTTCGCCTCCTTGGGAATCGGGACGGGAAGGTCGGGCGGCGGTTCATAGCGGACCACGTTCACGTTCTCGATCCAGCTGGCATTCGTGGTGACCGCCAGCGTCGCGGTGATCACGTCGCCCCGGCGAAGGTGCTCGAGCCTCATGCCCCGGAAGCGGGCCAGCCATCCCTTGTCTTCGGGCATCTTGAAGGGCATGGTCATGGCGGCCATGAAGCCTGGAATCTCTTCGTGGGCGACCGTCAATTCCCGGTCGAGGATGTCGACCGCGTCGACCTTCCCGCGGAGCGCGTAGCGCGTGGCGCCGTCGTTCGCGGAGCAGGCCGAAAGCACGCACGCGAACAGGACGAGCGCTCGCCGGGGATTCTTCATGGCTGGGCCACTCCGTCCGGGAGACTCGGGCGCTCGGCCGCCATCTGTTTCGGGGACGACACCGGGACGCGTTCCCTGCCGACCTCCAGCGGGGTGAAGGGCCGGTGGCCTTCGGGGAGCAGGACATCATTGCCCCAGGAGGTGAGGACGAAGTTCAGAACATCAGCCACCTGTTCGTCCTTCAGGTATCGAAGCGGGGTCATGACCGCGTCGTAGCGCCGGCCCTTCACCTGGATGGGTCCAGCCATGCCATTGAGAACGACTCGGATGAGATGCGACCTCCCGCCGGCCTCGAGCAAGCGAACCGCATGACCCGCAAGCGGCGGAGCGAGGGTGGCGAGGGACTTCCCATCGGGCGCGTGGCAGCTGGAGCACAGTTTCGCGTAGATCTGCTGACCGCCGGAGGCTTGAAGCTCCTGGGGCGGGCCCTCACAAGCGGCCAGGAGGCCCGCAACGACAACGATTAGACGTCTCACGGGCCAAGTCTATGAGACGGCCTTCATTTGAGGCGCGTCTACCGCGGCTCCTTGCCCGGCGTCTTCGTCGCCGCGGGATTGTCGACCGGGTAGTCATGCCGCGCCCAGTCCTCGAACGAACCGTCGTACAGGAGGGCTTTGTAGCCGAGGGTCCGCGCGGCGAAGACAACGGCGGTTGCCTGCTGGCCGATGTGGCAGTAGGCGACGATGGTGTCGCCCGGTTTGACCCCCGCCTTCGCGAAGAGGGCATCGAGCTCGGCCGCGGGGCGAAGCTGAAGGTCGTCCTTCGTGGTCTCGGTGAAGGGAATGCTGAGCGCGCCCTTGATGTGACCCGACCTCGGGGCGTCCCGGGGCCCGCCCGGCTGAACTCCTTCGTAGAAGTTCGCATCGCGCGCGTCGATGAGGGCGTGTCCTTTCGAGGTGGCGCGCTCACGGACGAAGTCCGCGTTCACGATGGTGGGCTGGACCTTGAGGGCGGAAAGAACGCCCGGACGGACCTCCGGCACCACGGTGGTGACGGGCCGCCCGTCCCGCACCCAGGCCGGTTGGCCGCCGTCGAGCAGGGACACGCGCTCGCCGAGTCCCGCATAGTCGAGGGTGAAGATGATCCGGGTCGCGGGAGACACCCAGTCCTTGCCGAAGTAGACGACGATTCGGGAATGGTCGGAAATGCCGAGCGCGGCGATTCGCTCGCGCAGGACGTCCGGGGGAGGCATCTCCAGGGTGAGGCCCGAGCCCGGTGCGGCCATGGGGGCGGCGAGATCGCGCGTGGTCAGAAAGCGCGCCCCCTCTATGTGAGCGGCGTCGTATTCGGCCTTGTCGCCCACATGGAGGAGGACGAGATCCCGGTCCTTGAGATGCTGGGCCAGCCAGGCGGTCGAAACCACCAGAGAGTCCCGCGGCGAGCCCGCGGCGCTCACGAGCGCAGGAAGGAGGGCGGCCAGGGGAAGGGCGATGAGACGAGCGAACCTGAAGTGCATGAGGCCTCCTGTCGTCTTGGACTTGAGTCCCAACGATAGGATCTTCGGGCGTATGTCGCAAAAGACATTAATCCGACACTTCGAGACTCCTTCAAGATTGCCCGAACGCGAATGGTGTGCGACCATCGAGCCCTCATGAAAACGAAGCGCATCGCCTTCATCGGCTACGACGGGGTAAATGCTCTCGACCTCGTGGGAGCGAGCGAGGTGTTCGTCTCCGTGCTCGATGAGACGGGAGGACGGCCCGGGTACGCGGTCACTATCCTCGGCCTCGGGACCCGGCCCTTTCGGGCCGAGTCGGGAGTCGTGATGAAGCCTCATCACTCCCTCGACCAGAAGGTGGAGATCGACACCCTCATCGTCCCCGGCGGCGAGGGCCTGCGTTCTCCGAGGATCAATGCGCGCGTGGTTCGTTGGATCCAGGAGCACGCTCCCCGGATTCGACGGATCGCGTCGGTGTGCACGGGAATCTATGGACTTGCCGGCACCGGCCTCCTCGACGGCCGGCGGGTCACCACCCACTGGCGCTTCGTGCGCGACGTCGCCCAGAAATTCCCGCGCCTCCAGGTCGATCCGAACGCCCTGTACGTGAAGGATGGCGGCTTCTACACTTCGGCCGGCGTCACCGCCGGGATCGACCTCGCCCTCGCCATGGTGGAGGAAGACTACGGGGCCGAGGCGGCGCTTCGCGCGGCCCGCGAGTTGGTCGTCTACCTCAAACGCTCCGGCGGCCAGGAGCAGTACTCCGAGCCTCTCCGCTTCCAGATGGAATCAACCGATCCCATCGCCGCCCTCGGAGTCTGGATCCGAGGCCACCTCCGGCAGGACCTTTCGGTCGAGGCCCTGGCCCGCCGCGTCAGCCTGTGCCCGCGACAGTTCTCGCGCCGCTTCCAGCGGGCGTTCAAGCAGACCCCGGCCGCCTTTGTGGAGGACCTGCGCCTCGGCGAAGCCCGCCAGCGTCTCGCGACCACGAGAACCTCGGTCGAGGGGGTCGCTTCGTCCGTGGGCTTTTCGAATCCCGACTCATTCCGCCGGGCCTTCGAAAGGCGCTTCGGACTTCCGCCCACCACGTTTCGCCGGCGGTTCACCGCCCAGAACCAGGTGCGGTCGGCCTGAGTCCTCCACATATGCTTCCGGCATGAAGAAGAGTCTTGTGCCGGGCGAAAGGGATTACTCCCCCAGATCGAATTCGCGCGTCGCGGCTTGTCTGGTCGTGCTCGCGGCTCTTTCCGGGCGGGCCGAGGCCGCTGGGGTCGAGGTGGCGGTCTTCACCGGCCCTGCCATTGCGACCTACAAGCAGAGCTTCACCTTCACCAGCGGGTCGCCGCAGGTTCAACTCGCGCGTTTGAACGTGAAGGACGCGCCCGCCATCGACGCAAAGGGCGGACTCTCCTTCGGACTCGCCGGCACCCTCTTCCTCTCGAACTCCTTCGGCCTCGAGGCCCGCATCGACAGCGTCGACGTGGACCTCCAGTCGTTCGGGGGAAACTACACGCTGGAGCTGGGGCCGCCCGGCTCGCCGGTCTCGACCATCCCGGTGAGTCTCGGCGATGCCGAAACCGACCTGCGCCGGGTCCGGCCGATATCCCTGAATCTGCGTTTTCAGTCCCAGGGCCGGGTGGGGGTGGGAATTTCCGGTGGCGTCAGCTATCTCTCCAAGGTCGATCTCGACGCCCTGCCCACGCTCACCGTGGCCAACCTGAACGCGACCTTTCCCATTTCCCTCACCGCCACCCCGGTGGATCCCGAAAAGACCCGCCACCTCGGATTCAACGGAGGCCTCACCGTTCAGATCAAGATCGCGGGCGGCTTCGCGGTCGTGGGTGAGGCTCGGGGGTTCGCGTTCAAGCGCTCCGAACTGAAATGGGTATCCCAGCAGACGGGGGCGCTCAGCACGGTCGAGAGAGCGCTGCTGAGCGGAATCGCCGCTCAGCTCGAGATACCGCAATTCACCCCCGGCTTCTGGACCGCGCGCGCCGGGGTGGCCCTCCGCTTCTAGCCCGGGCGGGCGATCAGATCATCGGGTCGGTGCACCAGCAGCTTGGATCATGGGCGAGGGCCCCGGGGCAATCCGAGATGGCGGTGGGCTTGATTCGTCGAATGTCGCGGAGCGCGCTCTTGGTGATGAGACCCAGAGCCTTCAGCGTCGGCGCATTTCCGATGTAGCGCTGGATCATCGCGGTCTCGAGCGCGTTCGTCCACATGCGGATCCTCGCGAAGCCCGCGGCATCTCCCCGCGGCGCAAGCTTGGGCTTGCTGGTCGTCCGGCGTCTTCTTTGAGCCATCTCTCGTTCCCTCCGAGCGCTCGGCCTGCTGTCTAGGGCCGATCGAGCCTGATGATACCGAGATCCTTGTTCCTCAACTGTTGAGAGAACACCAGGGTATGCGGACCTGAAAAGGAGATCGGCGAAAAGGCGATTCCCTGGATTCCATTCGCGGTCACCATGGTCTCGGCGAGCGTGTCCAGGTTTCTGAGGAAGACGTTCTCGACGTCCTGAGCGTCCCTCCGGCTGAAGGAGATCGAGCGGAGACCGGGCAGAAGCCTCAAGGTCGAAGGTTTCACGTTCAGCTCGAACAGCGTCCTGACCGTCGCCCCCTCGATCGACCGGACGGTCGAACGTTCTTCTCCGGACTGCGGGCTCTCGGACACGATCAGGGCGGAGCCGAGCCTTCCGAGAATGGCGAGGAGACCGGTGGGGCTGACGAAGCGCGTGGACTCGCGTCCCTGAACGACGTGCGCGACTCGCCCCCCGGCCTTCCCGGCTTCCGAGCGAACGAAAGCGAGTTCTCCCGCGGAGCCCGGGACCAGGCTCGAGGCCACCTCGCCCGGCTTCAGCTGCACGACTTCCGTGGCGGACGCCGGGCTGGACGGATGCAGGCGGAGAATCCGCGAACCGGCGGCGGCATTCCCCGAAACGAACCACAGTTCGTTACTCGACGACCACTGGAAGTCCCGCATCCCGAAATACCACGGGAAGGCCATGAAGACTCGCGAGGTGAGGGGGGCCTCCCCAAGCTCGCTCGAATGTCCGCTCTCCACGTTCATCAGGTGGAGGCGCGGGCTCGCCGGATTTCCCTGATAGACGAGATAGGCGAGCCACTTCCCGTTCGGGGAGAGCACCGGGTTCCAGCCGTCGCGAAGGGCCACGCGCGGTTCGGCGAGACGGCCATCGACGAATGTCCCGATCAGGATCGAGCTCATCGACCAGGGGTAGTTCGAGGCGAGGGAGACGCGGGCGAAGGCCACCGCGCCGTCCGCCGAGATGGAAGGAGTGATGTCGCGCTTGCTTTCGGCGGTGAGCTGGCTGCGACGGTTGGTCTTGACGTCGAAGGAAAAGAGCGAGGCGCCTTCCAGCAATTCGCTGAAGACGAGGGCGTCGCCGTCGGGGGAAACGCTCTCGATGAACTCCCGGTTGGACCCGAAGGTGATCTGGCGCGGTTCCCGGCCGGGCTGTTCCATGAGCCAGACGTCCTCCTGGCCGCTCCGATCGGATTCGAAGAAGACTCTCTTCTTCGCGGCGGAGTCTGAAAAGAAGGGCGAACCGTCCTGAAAGCCCGGCTTGGTGAGGGGCCTTGGACTCTCTCCTGGGGCCTGCATCCAGACTGACGTGGATCCGTCATCGTTGCTGGCGGCGAAGGCGATGGTCCGACCGTCGCGCGAAACCTCGAAGCCGGCGGGCCGGCGAGGCTTGAAGGGAAGAGTTGGAATCGCGGTCAGCGCTCCCGACTTCAAGGACACCTTCACGAGCTCGAGACGCTGCGTCTCCATGAACACGTCGTCTCCCGCCCACCGGATCATCCGACGGACCCGCGTGTCGTCAGGAAGGGAGAGGCTGCGGGTCGGCGGGCCGCCGTCCACCCGGATGGTCTGAAGCAGCTTCCCGGCGTCCGTCTCCAGGGCGTAGACCACCTCGAGACCGTCCGAGGAGAGCGTCTGCGCGGTGATGTTTCCCGGCGCGTGGGTGATCCGATGGGGTTCGCCGCCGGAGAGGTCCATGAGCCAGATGTCCTTCACGCCGTCCCGGTTCGAGATGAAGGTCACCGCCTTTCCATCCTGCGACAGTGCGGCCTGCTCTTCGTTGCTCGGCCAGGTCACGAGTGCGGCCATCCTGGCCTGGGGCATGGTGGGCTCCGGTCTCAGGCCGATCCACAGCGAGAGGGCCACGAGCAGGAGGACGAGCAGTGACCCGAGGGAGATGACGAGCCGGGGCTTTCGGGAGACAAAGGCCTCAACCGACGCCGAGGTGCTGAGCGTTCTCTCCTTGGGTCCCGGATGCGCGGAGTCCGAGATGTCGGCGAGGCGCTCGCGGACCTCGGCGATGCGCGGACGGTCGGAGGCGGCCTTCTTCAGTAGATCGTCGACCAGGTCGCTCAGTTCGGGAGGGGCCCCTGGACAGACGTCGGCGAGGTCGGGGGCGGGCTCGTTGAGGATGGCGAACTGGGTATCGATGGCGGCCGCCCGCTTGAAAGGATGGTGTCCCGCCACCATCTCGAACAGGATCAGGCCGAGAGCGAACAGATCCGAGCTCGGCTCGAGCGGCTTGCCCCGAAGCTGCTCGGGTGACATGTACTCGCGCGTTCCCACCACCATCCCGTCGGGCGTCCCCGCCGTGCTCTCGTCGAGAGACCCCTCGCCGGGAAGACGCTTGGCGAGTCCGAAGTCCATGATCTTGACGCGGCCCTGGGGGGTGATGAGGATGTTCGAGGGCTTGAGGTCGCGGTGGATGATGCGCTTGCGATCGGCCTCTTCGAGCCCGTCCGCGATCTCCCGGGCCAGGTTCACGATCTCCCGGACCGGCACCGGCCCGCGAGTGAGGCGTTGACGGAGGGTTTCGCCCTGGACGTATTCCATGGCGATGAAGACGCGGCCTTCCTGTTCGCCGACCTCATAGACCTTGCAGATGAAAGGATTGTCGAGGGCGGCCGCGGCCTTGGCCTCGCGGCGCAGGAGCTTCTCCGCGCGGGGGTTCGCGAGCGCGGTCTTGTGGACGACCTTGATCGCGACCTTGCGCTTCAACTCCAGGTCGTCGGCGAGAAACACCTCTCCCATGCCGCCGCGACCCAGAAGGTCCAGTCGTCGATATCGATCCTGCGGCGCGATCGCGGTCATGGAATCAGAGGTTCGATCTTAGTGGCCGGCTCGATGCTTGGGTGGGCGCGAGGACGGTGGGCGTCAAGCGAGGGAGTGTAAGGTCCGCGATCGGTCATGGAAGGCATGAAGCTCATCTCCTCGCCCCTGCTCGCGGGGGTGCCCAGACTCGTCCATGGATTCGGCCAGAAAGTTCCCGGGCCGCGGTCGGCGGCACGAGCGGCCGCACAACAGGCGTGCGGAAGCGCGGGGGACGTCTTCTTCCTCAAGCAGGTTCACGGGTGCGCGGTGGCACGTCCGCCCTGGACGGATTCGCCGGAGGCGGATGCGAGCCTCACCGCGGAGCCGGGCTTCGTCCTCGCCATCGAAACCGCGGACTGCCTGCCCGTGCTGATCGTCGATCCGGTGCGTCGACGGGTGGCCGCGGCGCACGCGGGCTGGCGGGGGACGGCGGCGCGGGTTGTCCAGGAGGCCGTGCGCGCATCGGTCCTCGCGGGGTCTGCAGCCTCGGACCTGCTGGTGGCGCTTGGTCCATCGATCGGCCCCTGCTGCTACGAGGTGGGTCCGGATGTGGTGGAGGCTTTCGGGCCTTCGGGATCGAAATTCTTCGTTCCGGGCAAGGGGGCGCGTCCGCACCTGGATGTGGTCTCGGCCAACCGCGCCCAACTCGAGGAGGCCGGAGTGAAGTCGGACCACATCGACGCGGTCAGTCTGTGCACACGTTGTCGCGAGGATCTCTTCTTCTCCTACCGGCGGGACGGCGCTCACGCGGGACGAATGATCAGCGTGGTCGGGTTTTCGCGGCCCTTGGCGTCCTAGCCGTCACTTTCGGCGGAAGCTCACACGCCCTCCAGAAGTACCACGCGGCCACCGAGCTGTAGGGCGAGAACTTCCGGAAGTAGGGCAAGGCCTGTTTGGCGG
Source organism: uncultured Acidobacteriota bacterium (assembly GCA_964646485.1). Taxonomy (GTDB): domain Bacteria; phylum Acidobacteriota; class Vicinamibacteria; order Fen-336; family JAGNNV01; genus JAGNNV01. The sequence goes on along the minus strand of CAZYEA010000067.1, from coordinate 4,882 downwards.
TGGGGATGCCTCGTTTCCCGAAGGTGAGACCGAGTCCTTTGCGAACGCCGAAGTCGAGGATCGGCCATACGTCGGGCCGGCCGAGGCCAAAGATGAGGAACATCTCAACCGTCCAGCGTCCGATGCCGCGGACCTGGGTGAGCCGCTCGATCAGGACGTCATTGGGCAGGCGCGCGGCCTGAGCTCGCGTCGGCACGACACCCTTGAGCGCGTGCTCGGCGAGGCTCTTCACCGCGAGTGTCTTCGCGCGGGAAAGTCCGGCGGCGCGCAGTATGGCGTCGTCCGTGGCCAGGACGTCCTGGGGATCCGGGAAGGCCTTGGGCGCGTAGATCGCGAGGACCCGGCCGAGAATGGTCGCGGCGGCGCGTCCGTTCAGCTGCTGATAGACGATCGACTGGACCAGGGCTTCGTAGGGAGGGAGGGTATGCACGGTCATGGTGCACGCACCCACCTGATCGATGAGAGAGGCCATGCGCGGATGAGCCTGGCGAAGGTGCCTGGCCGCCTCGGCTCGGTTGTAGGCGGGGGGCCGCGCCCTTTGACGCGTCACGGCTTGTCGACCTGGACCCGTCCGACGAAACCGACCGGCTCGCCCCTGGTGATCGGGGGCGTCGCCACCACGTAGAGCATGAAGCCGCCGAAGGGAGCCCGCACTTCTCCAAGCACTCTCCCCGCGGCATCCTTGACCCGGCCCACCAGCGAGCCTGCGACCACTGTGTCCTTCTGGTCGATCACGGGCTCCCAAACACCGGTCGCGGGCGAGGTCAGCACTTCGGACTTGTCGATCCATACCGGCTTGTCCACGCGCACGGAAGGTGCCGTCATGATGGCGAGGTGATTGATGACGGAGAGGGCGCCCCTGCGGTGAATCTCTATCGACGCCTCGTCGGTGCGTCCGAGGCCGCCCGACTCGGCGGTGATCGAGGGCTTCCCTCGCAGGACGCCGGTCATGGCGGTGTACCGCGAATCCTTGACGTCCTTCGGGCGGTCGTGGTCGATGACGATGTGATCGAGACCGTAAGCGAGATTGATCTCCCTCGATTGCGCGTCGACGGAGGTGTCGTTGCCGGTCATCCAGTAGGAGTAGGGAAGCAGCGATTCGTTGCCGTCACCCGAATGCATGTCGATGACGTGCGTGGCCTGGTCGATGACTTCCCGCGTGATCGCCTCGGCGATCCGTTCGCTGATCGTGCCGTCCTTCTTGCCCGGGTAGACGCGGTTGAGGTTCTTCCCGTCGGATGAGTGTAGATGCGGCGGCCGAAGAACGTCTCCGGGTTCGCCATGTGGACAAGGATGACGCTGCCCTTCATCTTCGCGGGATCGAGCTCCGGCAGGAGTCTTTGCAGGGCGAGGATCGAGGTGTACTCGTACCCGTGGGTGCCCGCGATGAGGGCCAGGATCTTCCCGGGCTCCCGGCCGTGGACGACGCTCACGGGAATGTCGAGACCCTTGTCGACGCCGTCTGGAATGTGAATGGCTCCCGTCCCCTTGGTCCCCCGGACGGCGGTGACGTCGCCGACCTTGAGCGTGTCCTGAGCGAAAGCAAGCGGCGCCAGACTCACGAGCGCGACGGAAAGCAGTTTCTTCATGCGGTCCTCCAGAGGGCTGGAGCGACGCTACACGACCTGAGATTCGGCCCGGAGGACCCTTTCGGTCGGGGCTTGACGGATATTCAACCTCGTGGTTGAATATCTGCATGCTGTCCTCATCCCTCGATACTGCGCTCTACGCGGTCGCCGACCCGACCAGGCGCCGGATCATCGAGCGGCTGATGCGCGGCCCCGCGCGCGTCACCGATCTCGCCGCTCCCTTCTCGATGTCGCTCAACGGCGTCTCCAAGCACCTCAAAGTCCTGGAGGGAGCGGGCCTTTTGAAACGCACCTGCCGCGGTCGCGAGCACGTGCTGGCCCTGCGTCCCCAACCCATCCGCCGAATCCAGGCGTGGTCCAGCCAGTTCGAGCGGTTCTGGACCGATCGACTCGACGCCCTGGCCCGGCAACTCGAAAACGAAAAGGAGACCGAATGACCGCATCACTGCCCACGCCCAACCGGAAGATCCGCGGACCCTTCAGTTGCACGGTTCCGCGGACGATCAAAGCGTCGCCCGAGCGGGTCTTCCGCGCCTGGACCGATCCCGAGAAGGCGCGACCCTGGCTGTCGAACGGCGGCGACCTGGTGCTGCAGCCTCATCGGGGCGGCCTGTTCTATCTGGACATGATCTACGGCGATCACACCTACCCGCATTACGGGCGCTATCTCCAGGTCGAAGCCAACCGACTTCTCGAGTTCACCTGGATGTCCCAGGGCACGCTCGGCATGGAGTCGATCGTGCGCGTGGATTTCGAAGCGGCAGACGGCGGCACGAGAGTGACACTCACCCACTCCGGCCTTCCCGACGAGAAGAACCGGGCCGATCACGAAGGCGGGTGGAAGGAACTCCTCGAGTGGCTGGAAGGGCGCATCGACTGAGCCCTTGAGCGCTGTGGGGCCTCACCTCTTCCAGGAATCGCCGCGCGAACGCGCGGCTTAGGGCGCCGGACACCGGCCCTGGAAGCTCCCTGAGGAAGCGGGAGGCCGCAGGGCCGATGCCCGGCCAGGCTTGCGGGCAGGCCCTACTTCTTCTCGCAGGCGCACTCGGACCCGCACTTGCAGGACGCGCCGCAGGCGCACTCGCTCTTGCCTTCGGCCCGGACGTCCTGGCACCCACAGGCGCACTCCGGACCGGGGCAGGGTTCACAGGCGCACGCGTTGTCGTTGTTCTTCATTTTGGACTCTCCTTTGAATGCGATCGACGTCATGTCAACCGTGAGGAGAGTGTCCCATTTGAGCGCGAGCCCGGGATTGCACGATGCGGCTCTTGTCCTTGAACAAATCGGCTGTTCGCCCCGGCCGTTTCCTCATCGCAGGGGCTGGAGAGCCGGGCTCGGAGATTGAGCCAAGGGCAGGCCGAATTCACTTCGGCCGGAGCGATCGGGGGTCTGGGGGGCGGGTCCGTGCAACGCCCCCCAGCTCCTAGACGATGCTGCCCTCGAGGAACGCCTTCAGCTTGCGGCTGCGGGACGGATGGCGCAGCTTCCTTAGCGCCTTCGCCTCGATCTGGCGGATGCGCTCGCGGGTGACCGCGAAGTTCTGGCCGACCTCTTCGAGGGTGTGCTCGTTCCCTTCGCCGATGCCGAAGCGCATCTTGATCACGCGCTCCTCGCGGGGGGTCAGGGTCTTGAGCAACGCCTCGGTCTGCTCGCGCAGATTCACGTCGATCATGGCTTCGACCGGCGAGACCGCGTTCTTGTCCTCGATGAAATCCCCCAGATGCGAATCTTCCTCTTCGCCGATGGGCGTTTCGAGGGAGATCGGCTCCTGCGCGATCTTCATGACCTTCCGGACCTTGTAGACCGGGATGTCCATGCGCTTCGCCACTTCTTCCGAAGAAGGCTCGCGGCCGAGTTCCTGGATGAGCGCGCGCTGGGTACGGACCAGCTTGTTGATGGTCTCGATCATGTGAACCGGGATGCGGATGGTGCGGGCCTGATCGGCGATGGCGCGAGTGATGGCCTGGCGAATCCACCACGTGGCGTAGGTCGAGAACTTGTAGCCGCGGCGGTATTCGAACTTGTCGACCGCCTTCATCAGGCCGATGTTGCCTTCCTGGATGAGGTCGAGGAACTGCAGGCCGCGGTTCGTGTACTTCTTGGCGATCGAGACCACGAGGCGGAGGTTCGCTTCGACCAGTTCCTTCTTCGCCTGTTCAGCCTGGATCTCGCCGATGAGGACGGAGTCGAGGGTGCGCTTCAGGTCGGCGGTGGTCGAGCCGAAGTCGTCCTGGAGATCGCGCAGGGCCTGCTTCTTCTCCTGGATGTCGCGCTTGATGATCTTCTTCTGCTCTTCGGAGAGGCGGCCTTCGCTCTTCACCACCATGCGGGTGATCTGCTCTTCGAGCTGGGAGACCCGGTCCACCGCTTCGCGCAGGCGGTCGAGGAGACGGCGCTTCACGTTCTCCGTCAGTTCGAGGCGGCGGATGGCCTTGGAGAAGCCGACGCGCTGACGCCCGACCCGCCACTTGCCCTTCACCCACTTGGGGTCCTTCTTTGTGGTGTCCTCGTACTTCGCCTTGAGGGCGAGGTAGCTGTCGAACGCGGCTTTCACGTTGCCGACGAGCTTCAGGGTCTCGCGCTTCTTGCGCTCGAGCTTCTCTTCGGTGATCTCTTCCTCGACGAAGATGACCAGTTCCTTGACCCCGATGCGGGAGGCTTCGAGCTGTTCGCCCGCGGCGAGAATTTCCCGCGCGGCCATGGGCGTGCGCGTGATCTGCGCGAGCATGATGCGCTTGCCCCGCTCGATGCGCTTGGCGATCGCCACTTCGCCTTCGCGGGTGAGGAGGGGAACCGTGCCCATCTCGCGCAGGTACATGCGGACGGGGTCGTTGGTCTTGTCGAGCGTCCCCGGGGTGAGGTCGATGGTCTCGCCCTCTTCGGCGTCGGACTTCTCGCGGAACTTCTGCTCGGAGTCGATGATCTCGATGCCCATCGAACCGAACATGGCGAAGACGTCTTCCAGCTCATCGGACGTGTGGATGTCCGTGGGCAGCATTTCATTGACTTCTTCGTAGAGAAGGTAGCCCTTCTCCTTGCCCATCGTGATGCCGGTGCGTACTTCGTCGTACTTCTCTTCGAGTGTGAGGGCCATTTTTCTTGTTCTAAGTGCTCCGCTGCTTCAGGAACCTTGTATTTTCGCCTGAGAGAGCGGATTTCACCAACATAAGCCTCAGACGACCGACCGTAAAGCCTCGATTTCCCTGGAAATGCGGGTTTTCTCCTCGAGAATCGCGTCCACGTCCTGGTTGGGATCGCCCTTCACCAGCGCTCTTTGGACCTCGGTAAGGCGG
>CAZYEA010000066.1:0-18769 GCA_964646485.1 uncultured Acidobacteriota bacterium | reverse complement strand
GTGGTGGCCCCGATGATCCGGATGTCGCCTTCCTGGAGGATCGGCTTCACCATGTTGGACAGATCGAGGGTGCCGCCCGAGGTCGCGCCCGCGCCCACCATGGTGTGGATTTCATCGATGAAGAGCACCGGCTTCGGCCGCTTCTTGAGCGCCGCGATGACCTGCTTGAAGCGCTCCTCGAAGTCACCGCGGTAACGGGTCCCCGCCAGCATGGCTCCGGTGTCGAGGGCGAAGATCTCGGCGCCCTTGAGGAACTCGGGCGCGTCTTCCTTGAGAAGGGCCTGGGCCAGCCCTTCCACGATCGCGGTCTTGCCCACCCCGGGGTCTCCCACCAGGACGGGATTGTTCTTTCGGCGCCGGCACAGAATCTCGAGGACGCGGCGGACTTCCTTCTCGCGGCCAATGAGGGGATCGAGCAGGCCCTGGCGCGCGCGCTCCGTGAGCGAGGGGGCGAAAGAATCGAGCGGATCGGCGGGGGTGGCGGAACCCTCCTCGCCATCGCCCGCGGGGGCGGGGCCGGTGGGCGGGCTGTCGGGACGCTTCGACACTCCGTGGGAGATGTAGTTCAGGACGTCGAGGCGGGTCACGCCCTGCGCGGCGAGGCTCTCGGCCGCGAACGACTTCGGCTGCTGGAGCAGGGCGGCAAGGACGTCGCCCACGTCGGCCTCGTTCTTCCCGGCGCTCTGGACGTGGAGCACGGCGGACTGAAGCAGCCGGCGGAAACCGATGGTCTGCTGGGGCGCCTTGCGCGAGCCCTCGGGAACCCGGTCGATCTGCTCCTCGACATAGACGGTCAGTCCCTTGATCAGTTGATCGACGTCCACTCCGGACCCGTGGAGGATCCGCCGCCCCACCGGATCGTGGGCGATCGCGAGCAGCACGTGCTCGGTGGTGAGGTGGGCATGACGTCGGTCCTGGGCTCCTTGGGCTGCGATCACAAGGATCCGTTCGAGAGCTGGGGTGAACATGACCCCTCAATTGTGCAGCAGGTCTGCCTTCAGCCGGAAAGCTGAAAGCGCCGGTTCACCTCAGCCGCCACAACATGAAGGCGGCGAGAAGGGCGAGACCGAGGACGCTCCGCCACTCGTGGTTCGAAAGCAGGCGGGCCATCTGGAAGCTCGAGGCACGCGGGCCTGCCGGGGTCAGACGGGGAAAGAACAGGGGCACCTTGAGCGCCCAATCGTGGTACTCGTCCTGAAACTTGCCGCGCAGGAACTTCGCTTCCTCGCGAATGATGAAGGGATAGAAGACGGCGAGATAGAGCAGGCCCACGCTCACCGAGATGGGGTGCCGGGCCGAGGCCAGGAATCCGAGCGCCATGAGGACGCTGCCGACGTAGAGGGGATTGCGGGTGTGCGCGTACGGCCCCCCGGTGGCGAGCCGGTGCGTTTTCTCGATATGCCCCGAGGCCCAGATACGGATCAGTTCGCCGAGTGCGGCGAGACCGCCGCCGACCATCAACGAATTCCTGGTGGGCTCAGCAAAGAAGAGAGCGAGCGCCCCCGCGGTGTACCCCGCCCGGACCCGGACCCGCGACAGGTTCAAGCGGCGTTCCGGTCGGCCGAGGAGGCGAGCCTTCGGGTGGCCGCCTCCAAAACGGCGGCGGGCAGGATCTTCTTCATGGTGTCCTGGTGGATGTCGCAGGAACGCTTGTGGCAGGGAGCGCAGGGGGGAACACGGCGCACCACCTCGTCCTCCTTCGCCCACGGTCCGTTTCGCGCGGGGTCGGTCGGTCCGAAGACGGCCACGAGGGGCGCGCCCATGGCTCCCGCGATGTGGAGGGGCCCGGTGTCGGCGGCGAGGAAGAGACGGGCCTGTTTCGCGAGGGCGGCCAGTTCCAGGATCGACGTGGCCGGGGCGCGTCGGGCCGCGCCGTGCGAGGCTTCGATCACGCGCCCCGCGAGTTCTTCTTCGTCCGGGCCCCAGAGCACAACCGGCGCGAGTTGCATGGCGGCGAGGCCCTGGGCCACCTCACCCCACAAATCGGGCGGGTAGAGCTTGTTCTCCCAGCCTCCGCCAGGGGAGATGAGGGCCAGGGGATTTCCAAGCGACGCGCGGTATTCGGCAGCCATCGCCGAAGCCTCCTCGGGGAGCACGAACGGAAAATCCCGGGTGCCCCGGTCGTCGATACCGAGCCCCACGAGCAGGGCATGGTGCTGATCGATCACGTGGACGTCCTCGGGAGTGCAGGCCACGGTGTCGGTGAGCATCACACTCGACGAAGCCTCGCGCCGGTTGTCGGCCATCCAGCCGATGCGCCGCGGCGCGCCCGAGAGCCAGGTCCAAAAGGCCGACTTCCACAGGCCCTGAGCGTCGATGGCGACATCGGGGTTGTAGTCGCGCAGGGTGCGGGCGAGCCGGAAGCGGTCATTCCAGTCGTAGGCGGAGGCCTTGGGCAGGACGAAGGTCTGAGCGAGACCCTTGATGGTGGCGACCAGGGGTGCGGCGGGCGGCTCCACCGCCCACGCCACTTCGTGACCCGCTTCGATGAGAGCGGCGACCATGGGCGTGGTGTGGACCACGTCCCCGATCGAGGAGAGCCGGACGACGAGAATTCTCAAAGGAGACCCAAATCTATCGCGAGGCGAGCCTTGAGAGGAGGGTGGTCGTGTTGTGATCCTTCGGATCACCCACGATGGCGACCCGGCCGCCGTAGCTTTTCACCACTTCGCGCTCGGGCACGGTGTCGACGGTGTAGTCCGTACCCTTGCACTGGACATCGGGCCTCAATGCCCGCAGGAGGTTCTCGACCGTGTCCTCCTTGAAGATCACCACCCAGTCGACGCAGTGCAAGGCCGCGACCAGCAGGGCGCGATCGTCCTCATTCTGGAGCGGCCGGTTTTCGCCTTTCAGTCTTCGAACCGAGGCATCGGCGTTGACCGCGACGATGAGCAGGTCCCCCTCGGCGCGGGCGCCCTGAAGGTACCGCGTGTGACCGACATGGAGGAGGTCGAAACAGCCGTTCGCGAAAGCGATGGTCCGGGACGCGCTCCGCGCCTCGTCGCAGACTTTCTGGAGCGCCTCGACCGTCGTGATCTTCGAAGCCGCGCGGCGGAAGGGAGCGCTCACGCAAACTCCGCGTGGCGGATAGCCTGCCGCAATTCCCGGGCCGACACCGTGGCCGTCCCCCGTTTCATGACCACGAGTCCGCCCGCGATGTTGGCGAGGTGCGCGGCCTCGAAGGCCGACGCTCCCGCGGCGAGGGCGAGGGTGAAGGTGGCGATCACGGTGTCTCCGGCGCCGGTGACGTCCGCGACCTCATCGCTGCCGAAGACCGGGATGTGACGAGGCGGCTCCCCCGCTTCGAAGAGGGACATGCCGTCGCTGCCCCGCGTGACCAGGACCGAGGGAGTCTTGAGCCTGGCCTGGAGGGCGCGGCCCGCCCGTTCGAGCTTCTTCTTGTCATGGCCGATGGAGATGCCGAGGGCCTCTTCGACCTCCGGTTCGTTCGGCGTCACCGCCGTGACTCCGGCGAGCCCGAGCAGGGCATGACGCGAATCCGCAGTCAGGGGAGCCTGGTGCCGCCGCGCGAAGGCGGTCGACAGCTTCAGCACCTCCGGGCTCACGAGTCCAAGGCCGTAGTCGCTCACCAGCACACCGTCCACGGGGCCGATCTTCGCGAGCGCCTTTCGAACATGGCCCTCACGCCAGCGATGGGCGGTTTCCGGAAGCGGCTGGGTGCGATCCATGCGCACGATCTGCTGGCGGGTGGAATGGAACCCGCCCCCGAGAACGCGCGTCTTGAGGGGCGTGCCGTAGGCCCGGGCCCGGCCCACCCCGACGGTCTTGATCTTCTTGCGCTTCAGCAGGGCCATGAGGGACCGTCCGGTGGCGTCGTTGCCGACGAAGCCCACGGGAAAAGGATCGCCGCCCAGGGTCTTGATGTTGTGGACCGCATTGGCGCCGCCGCCCAGGCGCAGATCGGACCCTTCGTACTGAAGGATCAGGACCGGCGCTTCGCGCGAGATGCGTTCCACCCGGCCATTGAGGAACTCGTCCATGACCAGGTCGGCCACCACCGCGATCCTTCGCCCCTGGAACGCGGCGACCACGGCGAGAAGCCGTTCCTGGCTGGGAAGGTGAGACGCGGTCATCAGTGGGACTCGACGATGCGAAGAGCGGCATCGAGCGCGTTCTCCGCCACGAGGTCCGGCTGACGCTTCCAGCCGGGCATCCAATACTCGATCTCGCCGAGGCCGTAGCCGGTCTTCACCAGACAAGCCCGCGCGCCCACGTTCCAGGCGAGCTCGAGGTCGCCCAGGCGGTCGCCCACGACCCACGACTTCGAGAGGTCGATGTCGAGTTCGGCGGCGGCCCGATGCAGCATCCCGGGCCTTGGCTTCCGGCAATCGCAGTCCTGGCGATAGGGCGGAGCTCCCGCGGACGGGTGATGGGGGCAGTAGTAGATGGCATCGATCCGCGCGCCCGACGACTCCGCACGATCCTGGAGAACGCGGTTGATCTCCTTGATCAGCGATTCCGGAAAGTACCCGCGAGCCACCCCCGCCTGGTTCGTGACCACCACGGCCAGGCGGTTCCCCGCGTTCACCGCGCGGATCGCGTCGACCGCGAACGGGAAGGGATCGAATCGGGTGATGTGGTTTACGTAGCCCACTTCCCGCGAAAGGGTTCCGTCGCGGTCGAAGAAGATGGCCGGCCGGCTCACGACCGCACCTCGCGAAGAAGGGCGTCGGCCACGGCGTCGGGAGCGACCGAGGTCATGCACCGGTGGTCGATGGGGCAGGTCACGTGCTTGCAGGGTGAGCACTCGGCAACCCCGCGCACGAACCCGGCCCGCGCTCCTATGGGATGCGTCTCTAAGGGATTGGTCGGGCCGAAGATGCCGACCGTGGGAATCCCGACCGCGGCGCCGATGTGCATGGCGCCGGAGTCATTCGCCATCAGGCCATCGAGCGACGCCACGAGGCCGACGAAGGTCCGCAGGTCGGTCTTTCCACAGAGGTTGATAACCGGACTCTTCATGGCGCCGGCGACGGCATTCGCGGCGCCCAGATCGGCGGGCGCGCCGAGGAGGACCGTCCCCGCGCCGAGTTCGGCGGCGAGCCGATCGGCAGCGGCGGCGAATCGCTCCGGCGGCCATTGCTTCGCCGAACCCTTCGCAGCTCCCGGCGCGATGCCCAAGAAACGGCCCGGCCCGAGGAGCGCCCGGGCGGATCCCTTCCAGGCCGGGAGAGGGGTGATGGAGGTGTCGAGGGCGTCGCTCGTGGGAAGGCCCATGGCGGCAAGCATCGCCCGATAGTAATGCACCTGCGAGCGTCCCGAGACGTCCCCCGGCACGCGCGCACCGTGAGTCAGGAGCAGGCCGCGGCCCTGGGTGGCGTAGCCCCAGCGGGTGGGAACGCGGGCAAGACGCGCCGCGAGTGCGGTGCCGAAGGAGTTGGTGAGCAGTACAGCGAGATCGAAACCGCGAAGCGCCGCCGTCTCCGCCCGCAGGCCGCTCGCCTCGATCACCCCGTCGACCTCGGGCACCGCCTCATAGAGAGGCGAAACCGAAGGGCGCGCGACCACGCGGATCTGCGCGTGCGGAAACGCGCGCCGGAGGTCGCGAACCGCGGGGAGCGAGAGGACCACGTCGCCCAGCCAGTTGGGCGCGCGTATCGCGATCCGCGAAGGCAACGCGGCGCTCATGCCGCAGCACTCCCCGCTTCCGGCGAGGGTCCGGGCGTGCTCTTCTTCGTGTGCCACCGTCGATGCATCCAGAGCCACTGATCGGGATTGGCGCGGATCCACCCCTCGGTGGCGTTCATCATGGCCTGGGTGAGGGCCAGGACCGCGCCGTCGCCCTCGCCGAAAGTGCGGGGGTCGATGGGAGCGTCGTAGATCACGCGATAGCGGAAGTCCTCGGTCATCACCGCCCGGCAGGGCAGCACCAGAGCCCCGGTCTTGATCGCGAGCTTCGCCGCGAAGGGCGTGGTGCAGGCCGGGCGAGAGAAGAAGTTCACGAAGATGCCTTCTTTCTCCTGCACGTTCTGATCCACCACGAAGGCGACTCCCTGGGCCGCCTTCAGCCGGCGCATGGACCGGATCATGGCGTGCTCTTTCTCGATCACCTCGTTCCCCGCACTCTCCCGCAACAGGGTCATGGCCCGATCGAGGGTGGGGTTATCGAGCGGCCGGGCCACCACGCCGATCGATCCGAAGTGTTTGGCGTGAACGATCCCGTGGGTCTCCCAGTTGCCGAAATGGCCGGTGATGAGGACCACTCCGTTCGGGGATCGGTGCGCCGCTTCCGCGTGCTCGCGCCCTTCGATTGTGGCCAGGGCCTCGACCGTCGACGGCCCCTTCGCCAGAATTCGAACGAGATCGAACATCACGCCGCCGAAGTGAATCCAGACTCCGCGCGCGGTTCGGTCGACCTCTTCTTCCGACCAGTCGGGAAAGCTCTGTCGCAGATTGTCCTTGGCGATCGAAAGATGCTTCCGGTCGATTTCGGCCACGAGCGCGCCGAGCGCGCGGCCCAGACGCAGCAGCAGATTCCGCGGAATCACCCGGGCCAGGATCTTGAACGCCCAGAGAGCGAAGGACTCCAGGGCGAAGCGGATCCTCCGCCCCATCAACGCCCCGCCTTGATCCGCTGGAGGATCACGCTGTCGATCCGTTTCAGGACCTGGGGAAGACGTTCGATATCGAGGCGGGCCGACATCACGAGCAGGGGCATCGGACCCGGCCACGAACGAATCCGCACCGCGTCCTTGGCGGTCGTCACCACCGCGGTGGCGCCGGCCTTCTCGGCCTCGTCAGCCACCAGCTTCAGGTCCGTCTCCGTGAAGGGGTGATGGTCGCGGTAGAAGCGCTTCCCCGTCACGGGGACGCCGCGCGCGGCGACGTCGCTCGCGAACCGTTCGGGCCAACCGATGCCGCAAACCACGAAGGCCTTCGCCGGAGGGGTGACCTCGGCGCCCGTGCCTTCGAGAGCGAAGAATCCAAAAGCGCTCCGGGCCAGGGAGAACACATCCTTGGGACGCGCCGCGCGCAACGCGGCCACCCGCGGGCCGTCGGTCTCGCGGTCGGTGAAGATCAGGTGAGCGGAGCGGAGAGTGCGGGGGAACTCACGAAGCATCCCCGCGGGCAGAACCCGGGCTCCCAGATCCCTTTCCGTGACGCACACGATGTCGAGATCCCGGAACAGTCGCAGGTGCTGGAATCCCGAATCGACGAGAACGATCATCTTGCCGAAGCGGGACTCGAGCAGCCGTCCGGCCGCTACCTTGTCCCGACCCGACACGATCGGGAATCCGGGAAGTTCATGGGCGAGGAGCAGCGCCTCATCCCCCACCCGATCGACGGTTTCGAGAGGGCGGGCGCCATCCGAGACCACGACCGGTGATGGATCGGCGCCCCGATACCCGTGGCCGAGAACGCCCACGGCGGGACCGCGGGAAGCGAGGGCGTGAGCGAGTTCGATGACCGCGGGAGTCTTCATCGACCCGCCCATGGCGAGGCCGCCCACGCTGATCACGGGCGAATGCAGATGCTCGCGCCTCAGAAGGCCGCGGGCATAGGCGCTACGGCGAAGCGCGGCTCCAAGACCGTACGCCCACCCCAGCGGGGCCAGAATCGCTTGCACCTCGGGCAATAGGCCTCAATTGATGAGGGCGGAGAGGCCGTCCACCGTCCGGCCGAGCGCGCCGCGATTGGGCTCGATCAAGGCCCGGCCCTTGCCGCCCACTTCGTTGCGCCGGGCCTGGTCGGTCACGAACGAGACAATTTCGCGAGCGAGCTCAGGCGCGTCTTTCACGAAGACGAGCGCTCCCTCGCGGTGGAACTCGTTGGCGATCTCCTGGAAGTTCTGGATATTCGGCCCGGTGAGCACAGGCACCCCGCTCGCCGAAACCTCGAGGACGTTGTGTCCGCCCTGCGGCACCAGCGACCCGCCCACGAAGCCGACGGTGGCCAGGGAGAAGACGGAGGCGAGCTCGCCCAGAGTGTCGAGCAGCAGCACGTCCCCCGCCTTCCATTGGCCGGGTTCGAGGTCGGTACGGCGCACGCAGCGCAGGCCCGCGGCCTCGACGATGCCGGGCAGGTCGGCGAAGCGGTCGGGGTGCCTCGGAGCGAGAACCAGGCCCACATTCGGCACCTTTTCCCGCGCCATCAGGTAGGCCTTGAGGACGATCTCCTCTTCGCCCGGCACCGTGCTGCCCGCGACTACGATGGGCCTTGAAGGCTCGGAAAGGATGATCCGGCTGAGCCGCTCTTTGGGCCGGCCGGTGTCGAGCGCGTCGAACTTGAGGTTGCCGGTGACCTTGACCTTCGCCTCGGGGGCGCCCATGGCCCGAATCCTCTCCGCATGGGGCTCGGCCTGCATGAAGAAGGCATCGACTTTGGAAAGCGTGCCCTTGAGCAGCGCGCGAATCCTGCGGTACCGCGGGAAGGAGCGGGGCGAAATCCGGCCGTTGACGAGCGCGATCTTCGTGCCCCGCGCGTGGGCCTCATGGATCAGGTTGGGCCAGAGTTCGGTCTCGACGATGACCAGCAGGTCGGGCCGAAGGGTGTCGAGAACCTTCCGCACCGGCGAGGGGAAGTCGAAGGGCGCGTAGAACAGGCCGTCAATCCCATGAACGCGCTGCCGCGCCACCGCGTTGCCCGCGACCGTGGAGGTGGACAGGAAGATGCGATGGCGGGGGAAGCGCTTCTTGAGGGGCTCGACCAGGATCCGCGAGGCGAGAACCTCTCCCACCGACACCGCGTGGATCCAGATGGACCGGTCCGAGTCGACGTTCAGGTAGACAGGCAGCGCCCCGAACCTCTCCTTGAAGTTCGCGGTGTAGCGATTGGTTCCGCGGCCCCGCCAGAGAAAGAAGGGGGCGGCGAAGGCAAACCCGAGCCCCAGGAAGAAGGTGTAGATGGAGAGCATTTGGCAGGAGACGGCCATGGGGGCCGTGGCCTCGAACTATAGTCGCGCTAATAAGTTCCTCGAAGTGAGCGGGTTCGGTTTCTTGGTTATGGAAAAGAGCATGGCCGCGGGCGGGATTCCCCAGACCCGGAGGGCATCCAAAGGGGTGGCGTTCATCGGCCGGGTGATCTACCTCCTGCTCGGGTGGAAGTGCACGGGACGGACCCCCGCGTACCGGAAGTACGTGATCATCGCGGCGCCCCACACTTCCAACTGGGATGGCTTCTTCCTGATCGGGGCCGCGTCGATGCTCAACTTGAACTTTTCCTTCTTCGGGAAGGACTCCCTGTTCAAGGGTCCCCTCGGCTGGTTCCTGAGGAGGCGCGGCGGCATTCCCCTCGATCGGTCCAGGAATCAGAGTTTCGTGAGCCAGGCCGTCGCCTGGTTCGACCGGCACGAGACCTTCGCCATCGGCGTCGCCCCTGAGGGCACGCGGAAACTCACCACCGGCTGGCGGACGGGCTTCTACTACATCGCTCTGCAGGCCAAAGTCCCGATCGTCCTCGGCTATATCGACTACGCGAAAAAGGAGGGCGGCATCTTCGACGAGGTGTTGCTTCCCACCGGCGATATCGAAAAGGACTTCGAAACCCTGCGCCGCCTCTACGGCCCCCTGACCGCGAAGATCCCCGAGTGGAAGGGGCCGATCGTGCCTCTCCGGCGGTCGGCCGACGACGCGAGGGCCCAGGGGGCGGACGAGGCCACGTAACGCATGGGGCAAGGCGAACATCAGAACCGGCAGTACGATCTCGTTAAAGAGGAGAGACATTCCATGGGCGCTTCCACCATTCGAAAAACCATCGATCTGGCCTACAGGCTTCTCGGCTACCTGGACTGGGTGCCCGGGATCCTGACCCGCCTCGTGGTCGGATTCGCCTTCTATGACTCGGGAAGCGGCAAGCTCAAGAACATCGAGAACACCGTGAACTTCTTCACTGATCTCGGTATTCCCTTTCCCGAGCTCAACGCCGCGTTCGTATCGCGGCTCGAGTATTACGGCGGCCTTCTCCTTCTCGTGGGCGCCCTCACCCGGATCGTGGCCCTCCTGCTCTCCTCCACCATGATCGTGGCCCTGCTCACCGCCGACCGCCAGACCTTCGTCGACGCCTTCACCCGCGCCGGGGACGTAGGCCTCTCCGACGTCGCGCCCTTTGTCCTCGGAGTCTTCCTCTCCTGGCTCGTCATCCGGGGGGCCGGGGCCCTGAGCGTCGATGCCCTGCTGAAACGGTTCATCGACAGGGGGAAGGCGCCTTTGGTTTTGCCCGAGTCGCGTCCTGCCTAGAATCAGGGCGTGATCACCGCCGAGCACGCCCGAGTCCAGCGCGAGGTCACGACCGGAGAGGACTGGCGGCTCTTCGGGCCCTATCTGGCCGAGCGTCAGTGGGGCACGGTCCGCGAGGACTACTCGGCTCTGGGCTCCTGCTGGGATTATTTCCCCCACGATCACGCCCGTTCGCGCGCCTATCGCTGGGGCGAGGACGGACTCCTCGGTTTCTGCGACCGCGACGCGCGGCTGTGCTTCGGGCTCGCCCTGTGGAACGGCCGCGATCCGATCCTGAAGGAACGGCTCTTCGGTCTTGCCGCCCCCGAGGGAAACCACGGCGAAGACGTGAAGGAGCTCTACTACTACCTCGACTCGACTCCCACCCACTCCTACTTCAAGGCTCTGTACAAGTACCCGCTCGGGCCCTACCCGTACGAGCGGCTGGTGCGCGAGGGCCGGAGCCGCGACATCACCGAGCCCGAGTTCGAAATCGAGGACTCGGGCCTCTTCGACCGCAACCGCTACCTCGACGTCACCGCGGAGTACGCCAAGGCTTCGCCCCGGGACCTGGCCATGCGGGTCACCCTCGCCAATCGTTCGGGCGAGGACGCCCTCGTGCATGTGATCCCCCAGTTGTGGTTCCGGAATACCTGGTCATGGGGCCGCGACGGGCAGCCGGGCTATGACCCGAAGCCGCGGATGTGGCTCGGAGCGAGGCGCTGCGTCGCCCTTGCTCATGGGGAACTCGGCCGCTTCCTGTGGGAGGCGGGCGTCTCGTCGAACGGGGTCGAACCCCAGCTCCTCTTCACCGAGAACGAGACGAACATGGAGCGTCTGTTCGGCTCGAAGAGCCCGACTCCCTTCGTGAAAGACGCCTTCCATCGCCATCTCGTGGACGGCGCCGCGGACGTCGTGAATCCGGCCCAGGTCGGGACCAAGGCGGGGGCCCACTACCGCCTCGTGATCCCCGCCCGCGAATCCGTGACCCTTCCCCTCCGGCTCGCCTCGGAGGCCGACGTCCAGGCCCGCATGGGCCTGCGTCAGGTGGACGAGACCATAAGGGCGCGCGCGTCCGAATCGGATCGCTTCTACGAGGCGATCCTCCCCGAGGCCGCGACCGCGGACGAGAAGAACGTCCTTCGGCAGGGCTACGCGTCTCTCCTCTGGTCGAAGCAGTTCTATTACCTCAACGTCTCGGACTGGCTGGAGGGCGACCCCGCGCAGCCCGAGCCTCCCCCACCAAGGCGGAAGGGACGCAACTGGGACTGGGCCCACCTCGACAATCGGGACATCATCTCCATGCCCGACAAGTGGGAATACCCCTGGTACGCGGCCTGGGATCTCGCCTTCCACATGGTCCCCTTCGCCGCCGTCGATCCGGAGTTCGCAAGAGACCAGCTGTCGCTGTTCCTGGGCGAGCGCTACATCCATCCCTCCGGCCAGCTCCCGGCCTACGAGTTCGCTTTCGGCGACGTCAATCCTCCGGTGCACGCCTGGGCCTGCCTGCGCGTGTTCGAGATGAGCGGGGGCGCCGCCCATCCGGATGGGCTCGGATTCATGGGCGCCACCTTCGATTCGCTGGTCCGGAATTTCCGGTGGTGGCGCAGTCTCGAAGACATCGCCGGCAACCGCCTCCTCAAGGGCGGCTTTCTGGGGCTCGACAACATCTCCGCCTTCGAGCGCGGGGTCACGCCGCCCCTCGGCGGCTATCTCGAGCAGGCGGACGGCACCGGCTGGATGGGCTTTTTCGCCCTCAACATGCTGAAGATGGCCCTCGAACTCGGGCGCGAGGATCCCGCGGGTTATGACGATCTCGCCGTCGAGTTCTTCGAGCAGTTCGCGGCCACCGTCGAAGCGGTGAACCGGGCGGACGGACGCGGGCTCTGGGACGAGGAGCACGGCTTCTATTTCGACCACATCAATGTCGATGGGGTGAGAACCCCGGTCCGGATCTGGTCCATGGTGGGTCTCGTGCCCTTCTTCGCGGTGCACGTGCTGGAGCGACGCTCGCTAGAGCACCTCCCGAAACTCCAGGCCCGCGTCGACTTGTACCTGAGCGAACGACCCCACATCGACTTTCCCCAGGACCGGCGCGCCCGGGACCGCCGGGACCGCGCCATTCTCGCCATTCCCTCACGCGAGCAACTGATCCAGGTCGTCCGGCACGTTCTCGACGAGACCTCCCTCCTCGGTCCCACCGGGGTCCGGTCGATGTCGAAGCGGCATCAGCGCGAGCCCTTTGTGCTTCAGGCTCCAGGCGGCGAGTACCGGGCCGAGTACGCGCCCGACGATTCGCGGACCAAGGCCTTCGGCATCAACTCGAACTGGCGCGGACCGGTCTGGTTCCCCCTGAACTACCTCCTGGCGGACGCCCTGGGACGCTACTTCGACTTCTATGGCGACACCCTGCGCGTCGAGTGCCCCACTGGGTCGGGCGTGCTCATGAACCTCAAGGAGGCGGCGATCGAAATCGAGCGGCGCCTCGCCTCCACGTTCCTCGCCGACGGGAAGGGCCGGCGTCCCTGCCACGGCGACAATCCGCGGTACCAGAACGATCCTCACTTCAAGGATCTGGTGCTCTTCTACGAATATTTCTCGGGCGAGACCGGGCGGGGTTTCGGGGCCTCCCATCAGACGGGCTGGACGACGCTCGCCCTGCGCTGCATCGAGGACGTGGCAAAGAGAAGGGGTAAGGCGAATCCATGACCGGAACCGATTTCGAATGGCTTGAAACAGACGGCCTCGGCGGCTTCGCCTCGCACACCTCCGACGGCCGGCGTACGCGGCGCTATCACGCGCTCCTCCTGGTGGCACGCACCCCTCCCACCGATCGCAGGGTTCTGGTGAACGGGATCGACGCGGTCGTGGAGCAGGACGGCGAGACCGTGGCCCTCACCTCGCAGACCTACAAGCCCACCCTCGAAACCGAGCCGCCCATCGTGAGACACGAGGGCCGGCCGGCGCCCTCGACGTTCGACAACTCCTTATGGCCTTGCTGGACCTACGATCTCGGCGCGGGCCGAACCATCGAACACTCGGTGATGGTTCCGCGCGGCCTGCCCCTGGTGGTGCTGTCCTTTCGGCTGATCGGCGCCGAGAAGGCGCGGGCGGCGAGGCTGATCGTGCGTCCGTTTCTCTCCGGGCGCGACTATCACGCGCTCCATCGCGAGAACGCCGAGTTCGATTTCACCGCCCACAACGACGAAGCGGCCGGACGGACGACCTTCAAGCCTTACGCCGCCGAGCCGGGGGTGGTCGCGGTCTCGAATGGAAAGTTCACGGCCCAGGGCTACTGGTACCGCGAGTTCCTCTACACCGCGGACAAGGACCGGGGCCTCGACAGTGTCGAAGACCTGGGCGCGCCGGGGACCTTCACGTTCGACCTGGGCGACGGCGAAGCTCTCCTGATCCTGGGCACGGACCAGGCCACGCGCGGGCTCGACATCGAGTCTCTCCAGTCGCGGGTGGCCTCGATGCGCGCGGATGAAAAGGCGCGGAGAGAAGCGGACCCTTCTCCCCTCCTCCGCGCCGCCTCGGCCTACGTGGTCGCGCGCGGCGAAGGCCGGACCATCCTCGCCGGATACCCGTGGTTCACCGACTGGGGCCGCGACACCTTCATCGCCTTGCGCGGACTCTGCCTCGCGACCGCGCGCCTGGGCGACGCGCGGCGCATCCTCGTGCAGTGGTCGGGCTCGGTGTCCCACGGCATGCTCCCCAATCGGTTCACCGACTCCGGCGAGACGCCGGAGTTCAACAGTGTCGACGCTTCGCTGTGGTTCGTGATCGCCGTGCACGAGTTGAGACTGGCGGAGAAGCGCGCGGGCTTCGTGGCCTCGACCATCGAGGAGTGGAGCCTCAATGCCGCCATCGTGGGCATCCTGCGCGGCTACGCTTCGGGGGCGCGCCACGGGATCCGCATGGACGGCGACCTCCTGCTCCAGGCCGGGGAGCCAGGGGTGCAGCTCACCTGGATGGACGCGAAGGTCGGCGATCACGTGGTGACCCCGCGGATCGGCAAGCCGGTGGAGATCCAGGCCTTGTGGATCAACGCCTTGAGAATCGGCGAGGCCTTCGATTCCCGGCTCGGAAGCTGGGCCGAGACCGCGCAGGACGCGTTCAATCAGCGGTTCTGGAACGAGGAGACGGGGTTCCTGTACGACGTGGTCGATTGCGATCACGTGCCGGGACGGGTCGACGGCCACGTACGCCCGAACGCCGTGTTCGCGGTGGGCGGCCTTCCTTTTCAGGTCCTTCACGGCGAGCGGGCCCGGCGGGTGGTGGAACTGGCGGAGGCGAAGCTGCTCACCCCTGCGGGCCTCCGCTCCCTCTCACCCGACGACCCTCAGTATCGCGGGGCCTATCGCGGCGGAGTGTGGTCCCGCGACACCGCGTACCACCAGGGCACGGTTTGGCCCTACCTGATGGGGGCCTTTGTGGAGGCCTGGGTGCGGACGCAGGGAGACTCCGAGGCGACGAGACAGGAAGCACGGCGACGTTTCCTCGATCCCTTCCTCGAGACCCTCGATCCGCAGGGACTTGGCCACCTGCCGGAGATTGCGGAGGGCGACTTTCCGCACGAGCCCCGAGGCTGCCCCTTCCAGGCCTGGTCGGTCGGGGAGGCGTTGCGCCTCGACCGGGTCGTTCTGGCCCGGCGCTAGAGGGGGTTCTTCTTCCGGGCGAGCAGGAAACCCCGGGCCGGGCGCGCGCATCTTAGATCTGGTGACCTCCCATCCCTCTGTTTCACGCGATTCTCGCGTGCTAAGTTTTCCCCATGTCCGCGCCCTCTCCGCCGGAGGCCGAACTCCTGGCCGCGCTGCGGATGGGACGGGAAGACGCCTTCGAGACTCTCGTGCGAACGCACTCGGGCCGGATGCTTTCGGTCTGCCGGCGGATCCTGCGCAACGACGAGGAGGCGAAGGACGCGGTTCAGGAAGCCTTCGTCTCCGCCTTCCGGGGCATGGCCAGGTTCGAGGGGACGAGCCAGCTCGGGACCTGGCTCCATCGGATCGCGGTCAACGCCTCCCTCATGCGCCTGCGCTCGCGAAAGCGCAGGCCCGAGGAGTCGATCGACGACCTGCTGCCGTCGTTCCGGGACGACGGGCATGCCCGCGTGCCGCCGCAGGATTTTTCGCCAAGCGCGCTTCAGATGGTGGAAGCGCGTGAAACCCGCGAATTCGTACGCGGCTGC
Organism: uncultured Acidobacteriota bacterium; assembly: GCA_964646485.1. Classification (GTDB taxonomy): domain Bacteria; phylum Acidobacteriota; class Vicinamibacteria; order Fen-336; family JAGNNV01; genus JAGNNV01. Next base: position 3,403 of record CAZYEA010000066.1, on the reverse strand, counting down.
ATCGACCGCCTCCCCGACATCTACCGCACCGTCTTGCTCCTGCGCGACATCGAGGAGATGGACACCCTCGAAACCGCGGAGGTCCTGGGCGTGACCGAAGGGGTGGTGAAAGTGCGACTCCACCGGGCCCGCCACGCGTTGCGCAAGCTCCTGGCGGAGCAATTCGAGGCGCGCGTCTCGTGATGATGACCTGCCGCGACCTGTACGGCTTCCTCGATGAATTCCTCGACGGGTCTCTCGACCTGCAGACCCGGGTCTTGTTCTCCGGCCATCTGGCTCTGTGCGCCTCGTGCCGGAAGTACCTCGCGTCCTATCGGACGACACTGACGGTGGCTCAGGCGGCTGAGAAGAAAGACGCCCCGGCGCGAAACGAGGCGCCCGAGGAACTGATCCAGGCCATTCTCGCCGCGCGTTCCGCGGCCTTCGTGAAGCAGCCGCCCGAATGACGGACCGGGGGCGCTTCCGCCTTCTGGTCGCGTCGGTGCTGATGGCCTTCGCCGCCTCCGTTCAGCCCGCGCGGTACGAGCCGGCGCCCGAGTTTCCTTCCCAGGACCCGAAGCTGTGGATCGGACCTCCCCAGAGCCTGAAGGCGCTCGCGGGGAAGGTGGTGATCCTCGACGTGTGGACGTTCGGCTGAATCAACTGCGTGCGCACGATCCCCTGGGTCAGGGAGATGGAGAAGCGCTACGGCGAGCGAGGCCTGGTGATCGTGGGCGTCCACACTCCGGAGTTCGACCACGAGAGGAAGCGCGCGAACGTGGAGGCGGCGGTGAGCGAGCACGGCCTCGGCGCCCACTCGCATTTTCTCGACAACCACATGGACTACTGGCGGGCCCTGCGCAACGAGTACTGGCCGGCGATCTACGTGGTCGACGGCCGCGGGCAAATCCGGGACCGGGCTTTCGGCGAAGTCCACGTCGGAGACGCTCGGGACAAGGACCTGAGCCGCCTGGTCTCGAAGCTGATAGAGGAAGCCGCGACAGCGAAGCCTTAGGCGAGGCTTGGCCTCGGCAAGAACCTCGCAGCTCTTTGGCGAGCCGCGGGTGCGACGGACTCAGCGCGCAGGAAGGGCGCCGCAGGCTTCCTGGGAGCCGAGGTCGCAGGCCGCCTTCATGAGCGTGCGGGCGCGCTCGCGGTCGGTCGCGAAGCCCGTTCGCTGCAACAACTGGGCGAGGCCCAGGCAGGCTTCGGGAACCTTGTCCGTGCACAGCGACTCGAGGGTTTTGGTGGCCCGCGCCGCGTTCTTCGGCACGCCCAGGCCCTGGGCCTCGAGCACGGCCAGGCGGGCACAGCCGGCCTTGTCGGCGAGGTCGCAGGCCGTCCGGTACAAGGCCGCGGCCTTCCTACGATCGCGGGCGATACCAAAGCCGCCATCGTAGAGCGAGCCGAGGGAGACGCACGAGGTCGGCTGCTTTTCGGCACAGGCTGCCTCCAGGGCCGGAACCGCGCGGGCGCAGGCGACGTCGCTGCGATTCGCGAAGCAGTCCGTGACGGCGGAGGCGTCGGCGGAGTCGGTGCGCGCCGCGCCAAGGCTGACGCGATCGGATCCGGTGGACCGGGCGGCTCCGAAAGCACCCGGGGGCGGAGGTCCGAACTGGCTGGTCCAGGGCCTCGTGCCCTTCGCCTGCTGGGCCTTGTTCCTCGTGGCGAAGGTCACGAATTCCTGCACGCGCTGCCTCTGGGAAGGGAGCTTCGCGAGAACCAGGGCCTTCTTCGCGGTAGCCTGGGCCGCGTCGGTCTGCTTCGCATTCCACTGGGCTCGCGCGAGCGCCATTTGCGCGTAGACGTCCGATGGAGCCGAGGCGGCCCCGCGCTGGGCGTGCTCGAGTGCGAGCTGGGAGAGACCCTGGTCACTCTGGATCTCGGCGAGATACGAGAGCGCGTTCGCATCGCCTGGGGAGAGATCGCGCGCGGTCTCCAGCAGTTTCTGCACCGACTGAAGGAGCGGCTTCGTCATCGCCTTCGTCCACTGGAGCTGGGCCAGCCGATAGTAGAGGCTCGCATTCTTCGAACCGAGCTGGATGGCCGCTTCGATCGCCTTGCGCGCCTCCGAGGCGCGCAACTCGCGCTCGTAGAGGACGGCCTCGATTTCGAGCGGGCGGACGAGGGTCGGATCGGCGGCCTTCACCTCCCGCAGGAGACCGCGTGCATCCACGGGACGGTTGAGATCGAACAGCACCTCGGCGCGCAGCATCAGGGCCTCGGTCAGGGGAAGAGGCCGCACCGTGAACGAGGCGGGGAGGATCGAAGGGTCGGCCGGCAGTTTCAGGGCCGCGAATTTTCTGGCCGCAAGGTACTTTGGAAATCCGGCATAGAGAGACGTGATCTTCACGAGCGCCGCCTGCGCGGCCGCGGGGTCGTCCGCCGAAAGCGCCTGAACGAAGGCGTCCAGCACCGCGGCGTTGCGGCCGTTGTCTCCAACCAGCAGGTAGTGAATGAAAAGACCGGAGAGGAGGTCGACGCTCCGGTCGGGGGAGCGGGCGGCGCGAAAGAACTCGGCCGAGGCCGGCGCAGCCAGAGCCGCCGCCTTCCCGTCGGCTGCGGTCATACGGCCGACCTGGATCTCCTTCTCCTTCACCACCGCGTCCGAGAGGAACGCAACAAGACCACGCGCGAGCCAGGGCGGCGCCGACGTGCCGAGCGACCGCTCGACCAGGAAGGCCGCGCGCCCGCGGAAGAAGCCGCGGGTCGGACTGCGATCCTTGTCGGAGGTCTCCGGCAGGTCGGTCCGCAGGGCCCCCACGTGCTGGGTGGGGCCAGCCAGATAGGAGGAGAAGGCGTTGTCCTTCTCGGCGTCGGTGGTGTCGGGCGCCATCGAGCGGACCATGGACTCATCGGCCGAGGCGAACACGACGAGGGGGATTTCATCGGGCCCTTTGATCCAGGCGAATCGTTTCTGCAGCGCGCGGTCGAACTGGGCGAGCTGCAGCGCGGTCCTCGCCCCCGCCTTCTCCCCCGAATCGGTGACGACGCGAACGACACGGTTGGCACCCGCGACCTCGATCCACGCGGGCGCGGCGGGCGCGGCCGCGAGGGCCAGGGCGGAAAGAAGGAGAGAGGCCGGGATCACTTCATGCCAAGGGCTTTGGTGAGGAAGGCCCACTGATCCGCGCGCTCTTCGATGATCTTGGCCGTGGGCTTGCCGGCGCCGTGGCCCGCCTTGGTCTCGATGCGGGTCAGCACCGGAGCGCTGCCCTTCTGCGCGGCCTGGAGGGTGGCGATGAACTTGTGCGAGTGGGCCGGCACCACGCGATCATCGTGATCCCCGGTGGTGACCAGAGTCGCGGGATAGGCCACCCCGGGTCGGAGGTTGTGGAGCGGTGAGTACTTGAGCGCCACCTCGAAGTCATCCTTGAGGTCGGGATCGCCGTAGTCCGATTTCCAGGCCCAGCCGATGGTGAAC
>CAZYEA010000065.1:0-18822 GCA_964646485.1 uncultured Acidobacteriota bacterium | reverse complement strand
AAACGGGATCCCTGGATCGGTCCGTTTCTCATCTCGTGGACGGCACTCATCGCCGCGTTCTGGGTGGAGGACTCGGGGGACTGGTGGAGGCGCACCCTCGCGGCCCTCTGCTTCCTCGCCACGGCAGCCGCCTGTTTCGCCGCGGGAGCACTCGGCTGGAAGCGTCAGCTCCACATGGCGGCGGGGCTGTTTGCCGCGAACGCGGCGGTCACCGCACTGATCCTGGGGCTCCGGCTCTTCACCTCTCAAAATCCTTGGATTCAGTTGTTTGAGTTCGTGATCAACCTGGCCTCTCAGGCGGCTTTCGCCTTCGCTTCATGGCGCGTGGCCGCCGAATACCAGGCCCGGGTGGGACCCACAGCTTCGACTTAGGCGAAAATTCTGCTTGGCGGATGACCGAGTGGTCAGTAGAATGACCGGCCGGTAATCAAAGTGACCACCCCGTCAGATACGAGAGAAGCCGTCCTCGAGCGTTTTCGCGTCGAGTCGATCACGGAGGGCGCCCTCCGCGCCATCGCCCGCAAGGGTGCTTCCGTGACCATGCAGGACATCGCCGATGAATCGGGGATCTCGAAGGGGACGCTGTACCTGTATTTCAAGGATCGCGACGAGCTGCTCCACCGCGTGAGCGAGGGCGGTCTCACCATGCTCATGGCCAAGACCGACGCGGTGTTCGCGAGGAACCTGCCTTTCGACCAGACCATCCGCGAGGTCGTCCTCACCACCCTGCGCTTCTTCGACGAGCGCCGCGATCTGTACAAGGTCCATTTCGAGCTGCGCTTCCCGAACGGGCGCGACCCTTTCTGCCACGCTGCGAAGAAGAGCCCGCCTCCCGAGAAGCGGGCCTACGTCGACCGCCTGACTCGATACTTCGAACAGGAGTGCGGCGAGAAGGAGGACGCGTCCCGCCTCGCCCTCTTCCTTTCCGAAACCGTCGCGGGCGTGCTCATCCGGCGCATTCCGGAAACCGCCGGTCCGAGCCTGGAGAGCGACGCCGAGTTTTTGTCCGACCTCCTGCTGAACGGACTCTCAGGAAGAAGAAAGAAGTCATGATCCATCTGATTCTGGCCGCGGCTCTCACGAGCCAGGCCGCTCTCTCCGCGGCTCCTGCCGCCCCCACGCCTCGCCTGACCCTGCGCGCCGCCCTCGACCTCGCCTTCGCCCGGGCGCCCCTGGTCCTGCGCGCCGACGACGAGATCGAGGCGGCCGAGGCTCAGCGGGTGGCTACCAAGTCCCTGGTTCTCCCGCGCGTCAACATCACTGGAAGCCTGATCAAGAACTCCGAGGAGGTCTCGTTCGGCTCGGTGGAGGATTCGCGGACCATTCTGCCCGGCACCGACTGGAACGCCCGGGTCACCCTGCAGCAGCCGATCTATGCGGGCCGGCGGGAATTCCGGCTCTACTATCAGTCGAAGGAGGGCATCACTCTCGCCCGCGACTCGAAGCGCGGCGCGCGGGACCGGATCGCCCTTCGCGTGATCGCCGACTACACCGCCGCGGTCCAGGCGAGCGCGTTGATGGCAGTCGAGAAGCAGGGGGCCGCCCTCGCCGAGAGGCGCATCGTCCAGGCCCGGGCGCTCTTCGAGGTCGGCGAAGTCACGAAGGTAGACGTTCTCCGCGCCGAGACCGCTCACAAAGCCGCCCTGCGCCGGGTGGCCGCGGCCGAGGCCGAATCGATTCAGGCCCGCTCGCGCCTCCGCATGACCCTCGCCATCGACGGGGGCGACGCCGAGCTCGGCGAACTCGACGAGACCACCCGGATCGGCCTGCCCGTGCCCGGATCCTCGACCCTGGAAGCAAAGGCCCTCGATCGCGCCGAGGTGAAGCAGGCGGAGACGAATGTCCGCATCGCCGATCTCGAGGTCCTGAAGCAGAAAGGGGCCTACCTTCCCGTGGTCACCGCCGACATGGGCTACATCAGGCAGAAGTCGTCGTTCCCCTCGGACAGCTATGGCTACGCCGCCCTCCGCTTCACCGTTCCCGTCTTTCAGGGCGGGGAAGTGGGCGCCCGCGTCCGCATCGCCGCGGCCAGGCTCCACCAGGCCGAGGTCACCCTCGCCGAGACGAAGCGCCAGGCCGCCGAGGATGTGCGCCAGGCCCTGGCTCTGCTCGAGTCCGCGCGCCGGACCGAAGCGCTGGCCGACGAACAGGTGAAAGCGGCCGAGGCGGAGTACGCGCAGGCCCGCGACCTCTATGAGCAGCGCGAGGCGACCGCCCTCGACGTCGAGGCCGCCGAGTCGGGCCTCTCCGAAGCGCGTCGGGCCCAGATCCAGGGCCGGCTCGCCGTGCTGCAGGCCGAGGCCTCGGCCTGGCTCGCCGCCGGCTCCCTGGCCGATGCCGCCCTCGAAAACTTCAAATGAGAATCGACATGACCCCAAGAATCCTGAGCGCCGTTCTCTCCCTCGTGGCGGTATCCGCCTTCGCGCAGACCCCCGCGGGCAGCCCCCCCTCGAAGCTCCCGGGCGATGTGCGCGAACTCGCGGCCGCGGTCGAGAAGGCCGGTCAGGACTCGGCGGCGCTCTCGGCGCGGTACTCCGGCGAGTTCGTCTCTTCCCAGCGCTCCGAGCTCACGGCAAGGATCGGCGGAAGGGTCAAGGCGGTCATGGTGGACGAGGGCGCGATGGTCGAGGCGGGGGCCACCCTTCTCGAACTCGAGACCGAGTATCTCGACCTCGAGGTGAAGCAGGCCGCGGCGGAGGTCGCCCGCGCCCAGGCGGCCCTCGTCGAGGCGGAGCGCGATGCCCAGCGGAAGGCCGAACTCGTGGCCAAGGGCTCCGTGTCGGAGGCGGCGAACCTGCGGTCGGCCAGCGTCTACGGTCAGGCGAAGGCGGCTCTGGATGCGGCGAGCGCCCGCCTGGGCCTCGCCGAGACGCGCCGCCACGACGCCGTGCTGAAGGCGCCCTTTCGCGGGGTGATCGAGCAGCGCCGGACCAACGTGGGGGAGCGCCTCGCCGAGGCCACTCCGGCCTTCGTGCTGGTTCAGCTCGCACCGCTCAAGCTCCGGTTCCGAGTCCGTGAAACCGATCTCACCCTGGTCCGCCGGGGCCAGAGCGTCGAGGCCGAGGTCGATGCCTACCCGGGCGTGAAGTTTCAGGGAGTGATCTCGGTGGCGGGTGGCGCCATCGACCCTTCCACCCGCACCTTCCTCGCCGAGGCCCGTTTCGAGAATCGCGATCTCAGGCTCCGCCCCGGGCTCTTTGCCCGCGTGCGCGTGCTGACCGGCAAGTGAGCCTCCATGCAAAAACTCGCTGAAATCTGCATCGAGCGTCCCGTCTTCGCGACGGTTCTGATCCTCACTCTCGTCGTAGTGGGCGCCTTCGGGTACACCACCCTCGGTCTCGACCGCTTCCCCAACGTCGATTTTCCTTTCGTCACCATCACCACCCAGTACCCGGGTGCTGCCCCCCAGGAAATGGAGACGGACATTTCGGAGAAGCTCGAGGACGGGGTCAGCTCGATCTCGGGCATCGATGAACTGCGTTCGTTCTCCTCCGACGGATTCTCCGTGGTCACCGTGGGTTTCAACCTGGAGAAGGACGGCAACGTGGGCGCCCAGGAAGTGCGCGAGCGGATCGACGGCGCCACCTTCCAGTTGCCCCGGGGCATCGAGCCTCCGGTGGTCGAAAAGATCGTGGCGGATGCGACGCCCGTCATCGCGGTCATCCTCTCGGGCGATGCCTCGCTCCGCGAACTCACCGAGTTCGGCGACAAGGTTCTGAAGCGGAATCTCGGCACGGTCTCGGGTGTCGGCCAGGCCCGCATCATCGGCGGAAGGGCGCGCCAGGTGCGGGTGGTCGCAAACGCGGGCGCCATCGCGAGCCTGGGGGTTCCTGCGGCCCAGGTGGTGGCGGCGATCCAGGCCCAGAACCTGCAACTCCCGGGCGGCAAGGTCGAGCAGGGGGCTCGCGACCTGTCCCTGCGCACCTACGGCCGGGTGCGGTCGATCGACGAGTTCGGCGAGATCGTGGTGGCCACCAGGAACGGGGTGCCGGTGCGGCTCAAGGACGTCGCCCGCATCGAGGACGGCCAGGAGGACCCCGAGTCGACCGCGATTTGGAACGGCAAGCCCGCGGTCACCATCCTCGTGCGAAAACAGTCAGGCGCCAACACCGTCACCACCGTCACCGCGGTGCGCGAACGCGTGGAGGCCCTGCGCTCGCGGCTGCCCAAAGGCTGGCAGATCGACTACGCGCGCGACCAGTCCGAGTTCATCAAGACCGCCATCCACGCGGTCCAGGAACACCTGATCCTCGGCTCCATCCTGGCCGCCTCCGTGGTCTGGATGTTCCTCAAGCGATCGCGCCCCACCCTCATCGCCGCCCTTTCCATCCCCGCCTCCATCATCAGTGCGTTCGCGGCCATCAAGTACATGGGCTACACCCTCAACACCATCACCCTGCTCGCCCTCACCCTGGTGGTGGGGATCGTCATCGACGACGCGGTGATCGTGATCGAGAACATCTTCCGCCACCTCGAGGACAAGCGCATGCCTCCCCGGGAAGCGGCCATCGAGGGCACCCGCGAGATCGGCTTCGCGGTCATGGCCACCACCATGTCGCTCATCGCGGTGTTCCTGCCCATCGGTTTCATGGGCGGCATCGTGGGCCGGTTTATGGGCAGCTTCGGCATCACCATGAGCTTTTCGATCTTCATTTCCCTCATCGTCGCCTTCACCATCACGCCCATGCTCTGCTCGCGCTGGCTGCGCGTTCCCAAGGGCGACGACGTCGTGGTGCCGGTCCACGCTCTCAACGAGCACGCTCCCGGCGTCTACGGCCGGGTCGAGTGGGCCTACATGACCATGCTTCGCTGGGCCATGGGCCATCGGAAGACCATGCTCGTCATCATCGCCCTGGTCACCCTGTCGAGCGCGCCCCTCGGCCGGATCGCCAACAAGAACTTCCTGCCCACCGACGACGAGGGCCAGTTCGAGATCCTGGTGCGCGCCCCCGAAGGCTGGTCGCTCGAGTCGTCGAAGACGCTTATGGAGTCGATCGGCCGGCAGGTGCGCGCCCTCGACGGTGTCGAGGCCACCCTGACCACCATCGGCGCGGATCCCCTGCGCACCCAGAACCTGGGCAGCATCTACGTGAAGATGAAAGACCTCACTGCCCGCACGGTGAGCGTGTTCGAAGTGCAGGCGAAGGTCCGCGAGAACATCCTGAGCCAGTATCAGGATCTCAGAATCCGCGCGTCAGTGGCACAGGTGAACGTCATCGGCTCGGGCAACAACGCGACCATCCAGTTCTGGGTCGGCGGGCCCGACCTCAAGAAGCTCGAGGAGTACTCGATGGTTCTTCTCGAGGAGATGAAGAAGGTTCCGGGCGTGGTCGACGCGGACACCGACCTCGTGACCGGGAAGCCGGAGCTCGGGGTGGTGATCGATCGCGAGAAGGCGGCCGATCTGGGCGTCCGGGTTTCGGACATCGCCTCCACCATGAACGCCATGGTGGGCGGCGTGAAGATCTCCGACTACTACGAGGGCGGGGAGCGGTATGACGTGTGGATCCGCTCCGAGGACCTTGATCGGAGCAACCCCTCGCAGATCGCGGAGACCCGGGTGCCGTCGACCAGGCTCGGGTCGGTGCGTCTCGGCGACCTCGTGCGCTTCGAGGAATCGAAGGGTCCGGCGGTGGTCAATCGCATCGGCCGCACGCGTCAGGTGCTGGTCACGTGCAACCTGAAGATGGGCTTCTCGGAGCAGGCGGTCATTCAGGCTCTCAACGCGAAGGCGGCCAGCCTCAAGATGGACGCGGAGTACTCCTATGGCCTGACCGGGCGCTCGAAGGAACAGGGCCGCGCGGCGAGCGCGTTCCTCCTGGCCTTCATCTCCTCCGGCATCTTCATGTACCTGGTGCTCGCCGCCCAGTTCGAGAGCTGGCTGCATCCCATCACCATTCTCATGGCCTTGCCCATGACCATTCCGTTTGCGCTTCTCGCCATCGTGGTCTTCAACCAGTCGATCAACATCTACTCTGCCCTCGGCATCATGGTGCTCTTCGGGGTGGTGAAGAAGAACGGCATCCTCCAGATCGATCACGCCAACAACCTGCGCGCCAAAGGCATGGACCGCGCGACCGCCATCCTGCAGGCAAACCGCGACCGCCTCCGGCCGATCCTCATGACCACCCTCGCCTTCGTGGCCGGCATGATGCCGCTCGCGGTCTCGAGCGGTGCTGGCTCCGCCACCAATCGATCCATCGCGGTGGTCATCATCGGGGGGCAGACCTTCGCCCTCCTGCTCACCCTGCTCGCGATCCCCGTCCTTTACGCTCTCTTCGACGACTGGACGGTGGCCCTGAAGCGCGTCCTCCGCCGCACCGAGCCCCAACCCGAGCCCTCGCCCGCGGCGTAGCGGGAAGGCCCAGGCGGGTCAGGGCTGGAGTCGCCTGACCGTCCAGCCGTTCCCGGCCCTCGTGTACTGCTCTCGTTCGTGCATCCGGTTCTCCTTGCCGAACCAGAATTCGGCGTGATCCGGTAGCCGCCCCAGTGGGCGGGGCGGGGGACCTCGCGGTCCTTGAAGCGCCGATCGACCTCCTCGAATTTCCGCGCCAGATCTTCCGCCGAGTCGACCTCGCGCGACTGTTCTGACGCCCACGTTCCGAGGCGATGCCCGATCGGCCGCGATTCGAAGTAGGCGTCCGACTCTTCGGGGCTCACCCGGTCGAGGGTGCCCTCCACGCGGACCTGCACCTGCATCCCCGGCCAGTAAAACGCCAGGGCGGCCTGGGAGTTCGCCTCCATCTCGGTCGCCTTCCGGCTCTGGTAGTTGGTGAAGAAGACGAAGCCGCGGGCATCGACGCCCTTGAGGAGCACCATGCGCACCGAGGGCCGTCCGTGCATGGTCGAGGTGGCGAGGGCCACCGCGGTCGGGTCGTGAGTCTCCTCCTTGCGGGCCTTCGCGAAGAGTTCCAGGAAGCGCTTCAGCGGCTCGTCCAGCGGGGCAATGCGCGCAGTCATGTGAACCAGTATCTCCCAGGCGGCTCGGAGAAAGTGAAGCATTTGGCTCAGATCCTCCACCCCCAGGGGATGCCGACTAGAATCCCTTTCAATGGCCGCCCCGCGCAAGCGAACACTCACCCGAAAGCCCAAGGAGGGGGCGCAAGCGCCCCCACCTGAGCCGCCCAAACCCTTTGCCGCCTTGGACCTGGGGGCGTCGGCGGTCCGTCTCGTGATCGCCGAGGGCGAGGGCGACGCTATGCGCATCGTCGAGGAGGCCTCGCGCGGCGTCCTCATCGGCAAGGACACCTTCACCAGCGGCCGCATCGGCCAGCCCACGGTCGAGGCCGCGCTGCAGGCGCTCGAGGGCTTCCGCTCGATCATGGACACCCTGGGCGTGGTCCGCTATCGCGCGGTCGCCACCTCAGCCCTGCGCGAGGCCAGCAACCGCGACACCGTCCTCGATCGGATTCGCGTGCGCACCGGGATTGACGTGGAAGTGATTGACGGCTCCGAGGAAAACCGCCTCACTTACCTTGCCGTCCGCGAATCCTTGAAGTCGCTGCCCGACTTCGCGACCGAGACCTGTCTCGTGGCTGAGGTCGGGGGCGGAAGCGCCGACCTCTCCACCTTGCACGAAGGCGAGCCCGCGCACTCGGGGACGTACGCCATCGGCTCCATCCGTCTCCGCCAGAGCTTCGCGGCCTTCCAGGGAACCCCGACCCACTTCCAGAAGCTCATCCTCCGGCACATCAAGAACGTCGTCGACGACATCCGCCGCGAGCTTCCTCTCGACTCGGTGAAGCACTTCATCGCTCTCGGCGCGGACGCTCGGCTCGTGGCCCGCGTGCTGGGGGCGGCGGAGTCTTCGTCTCCCTCCACGGTGCCGCGTGAAACCTTCCTCAAGGCCTGCGCCGAGATCGCGGCCCTCGATGTCGACACCATCCTCGCGACCTACGGCTTGTCCCAGGCCGAGGCCGAGACCCTGGTGCCCGCACTTCTGGTCTATTCGGAGCTGATCCAGGCCACCCGGGCGCAGGACATCACGGTCTCGAACGCGACCCTGCGGCACGGTCTCATCTTCGACCTCGCCCGCTCCGAGGCGGGACTCGGCATCGAGGTTTTTTCCCGGCAGGTCCTCGCGAGCGCGAGCGCGGTGGGGGAGAAGTACAACTACGACGCCAAGCACGCGCGCAACATCGCGAATCTGGCTCTGCGCCTCTTCGATGAGCTCAAGGCCGAGCACGGCCTCGACGCGCGGGACCGCCTCCTGCTCGAGGTGGCGGCCCTCCTGCACGACATCGGCCTTTTCGTGAACCTGCGCGCGCACCACAAGCACTCCCAGTACCTCATTTCAGTGTCGGAGATCTTCGGGATGTCCCGCGATGACCTGCTCGTGGTCTCGAACATCGCGCGCTATCACCGCCGCGGTCTGCCCCAGCGCTCCCACATTCCCTACATGGCCCTCGACCGCGAGGCCAAGATCGTGGTGAACAAGCTCGGTTCCATCCTCCGGCTCGCCAACGCCCTCGACGCCGACCACCAGCAGAAGGTGAAGAACGTCCGGGTTCGATCCGAGGGCGGGGTCATGGCCTTCGAAGTCGAGGGCGTGGGGGACCTCACCATGGAGCGCCTGGCCCTGCTCGCCCGCAGCGACTTCTTCCAGGATGCCTTCGGGCGGCGGGTCATCTTCCGCGAAGTGAGCAAAGGAGATTCCTGATGACCCCCCGGCACAAGACCCGGCGCAAGGCGCAGGACCCCGAGATCTTCTTCAACCGCGAGCTGTCCTGGCTCTCCTTCAACGCGCGCGTCCTCGAAGAAGTCGAAGACGGGGCGACCCCCCTGGCCGAACGCTGCAAGTTCATGGCCATCGTCACCAACAACCTCGACGAGTTCTTCATGGTGCGGGTGGCCTCCCTCAAGAACGCCATTGCCGAAGGCGACACCGCTCCGGATTCAGCCGGGCTCTCGCCCGCCCAGCAGCTCGCGGTGGTGAAGGAGATGGCGGCTCTGCAGTTGAAAAGGCTGCACGAGATCTCCGAGCGCGACATCCTGCCGAGCCTCGAAGGCATCGGCATCCGCATTGTGGACTTCTCGGACCTCGACGTCACCCTGCGCGCGGGCGTCGTCCGCTTCTTCAAGGACGAAGTCCTGCCCGTCATCACCCCTCTCGGCATCGACGCGGCCCGGCCCTTCCCGATGCTGCCCTCGCTCTCCATCAACCTCGCCGTGCTCTTCGAGGCCGATCCCGAGAAGCAGGACGGAGAGTTGCGGCTCGGGGTGGTGCCCGTGCCCGCGGTGCTGCCGCGCCTCGTGCGCGTTCCGGGGGCGGACTCCACGTACGTGCGTCTCGAGACCGTGGTCCTTTCACAGCTCGGCACCCTCTTTCCCGGCCAGGCCGTGCGGGACGTCGCCGCCTTCCGGGTCCTGCGGGACGCCGAACTCGACATCGACGATGAGGGCGGGGGCGATGACTTCCTCTCCCAGGTCGAAGACGAAGTCCGGGGCCGAAGACGATCGCAGGTGGTCCGTCTCGACATCGACGCGCGGGCTTCGGAGCCCTTGCTCTCTCAGCTCGTTTCCCGTTTTCCGGGGGCCGAGCCGCTGGTGTACCGCATCCAGGGCCCGCTCGACCTGCGTCTGTTCTTCCAGATCCTCGACCTTCCCGTGCTCGATTCCTACCGCGACCCGAGGCACCGGCCGCAGTTGAGCCTGCTCCCCACCGAGTCCGCGGATCTGTTCGCGGTGCTCTCAAGGCGCGATGTTCTTCTCCATCATCCTTACGAGTCGTTCGAGACCGTCCTCGACTTCGTCAAGCAGGCTTCCGCCGACCCCCAGGTCCTCGCCATCAAGCAGACGCTCTATCGCCCCGCCTCCGACTCCGAGGTGGTGAAGGCTCTGGTGGCGGCGGCGGAGGGAGGCAAGCAGGTTACGGTGGTGGTGGAGCTCACCGCGCGCTTCGACGAGGCCTCGAACATCCGCTGGGCCCGCAGGCTCGAAGACGCGGGCGCCCACGTGATCTATGGCATCCGCGGGCTCAAGACCCACGCGAAAGCGACCCTGGTGGTCCGTCGCGAGCCGGCGGGGATTCGCCGATACGTTCATCTCTCCACCGGCAACTACAACGAGAAGACCTCGAAGCTCTACACCGACATCGGCGTGCTCTCCGCCGACGACACCCTGGGCCGCGATCTCTCCGCCTTCTTCAACGCCATCACCGGCTTCTCCGACCCGCCCTCCATGCAGCGCCTGACCATGGCTCCCATGGCCTTGCGCATCCGCATCCTCTCCATGATCGATCGCGAGCGCCGCCGGGCCGAGGAAGGGCAGCCCGGCCTCATCCGGGCCAAGATGAACGCCCTGGTCGATGAGGACATCATCCGCTCCCTCTACGCCGCCTCGAAGGCGGGAGTGAAGATCAAGCTCAATGTGCGCGGGATCTGCTGCCTGCGCCCCGGACTCAAGGGGGTCTCGGAGAACATCGAGGTGGTGTCGATCATCGACCGGTACCTGGAGCACTCGAGGATCTACCACTTCTGGAACGGCGGCGACGAGGAGCACTACCTCGCGAGTGCTGACTGGATGCCGCGAAATCTCGATCGGCGCATCGAGCTCATGACTCGGATCACCTCCAAGGACGCGACGGAGCGGCTCTCGACCATTCTGGACTGGCTCTTCGAAGACAACCAGAAGGCGCGGGTGCTGCAGCCGGACGGCGCCTACCTGCGCCGCAAGCCCGGCAAGGGGGAGGAACCCTCCCGCGTGCAACTACGGTTGTATGACGATGCGAAGAGCCGGGCCGACAAGCTCCGGGCCGTGCCGCTAACCCTGGAGCCGATCAAGCGCGATAGTCAGTCGTGACCCCGTCTCCCTCATCAAGAGAACTGGGGGCCGCCGCCCTGCTTTCGATTCCACTGGCGCTCCTCTTCACCTGGACTCAGGTGTGGCCGCTCGATGGCATTCCGGTCATGGGCACAGACTACGGCCAGCTCGTCTGGAACATGTGGAGCGTCGAGCGCGCGGTGTCGTCCGGACGCTCGCCCCTCCACTCGGACATGGTGTTCCATCCCATCGGAACCTCGCTCGCTGCTCACGTCCTGACCCCCGCCTTCTTCCCGGTCACCGCCGTGGTCCGGGCGGTCCTTGGAGGCGAGGATCTGCTCTACCCGCTGGTGGCCTACAAGATCGCGATTGGCCTGTGCTACGTGGCGCTCGCCTTCGCGACCTATGGCTTCCTGCGCCGAATCGGAGCGAGCCCTCTCGCTTCGCTTGCCGTCACCATCGGCTACGCCTTCTCGCCTTTTGCCCAACTCCACGCTCCGCACCTCAATCACCTCTCTGTGGCCGCGATCCTTCCCCTGCTCGGGTGGTGCCTGGTGAGCCTGTGGGAGCGACCACGGCTCGGGCCCGTGCTCTTCGTGGGCTTCCTGCTTGGCGGCGGTCCTTACTTCGGGGAGCTGATCGCCTTCGCGTGGGTGGCCTTCCTCGCGCTGGCGGCCATTGTCCTGGGCCGCGGTGACACGCGCGCCCAGGCCCTCATCCGACTCAAGGCTCTGGGCGCGGCGCGGATTGGGGCCGCCCTCGCCCTCGCGGTCATCCTGGTTTCGCCCTTTGCACTGGCTTGGGTGAACGGTGGAGCCCAGCCGATGAATCCGCGTCAGGCGAGCTTCTGGTCGGCCAACCTCACGTCGTTCGTGACCCCTGATCCTTCGGTTCAGCCCTGGCTCTCTTTCATGGCGCCGCTCCACCGCCGGATCGGCAAGGGTGTGGGAGGACACGAGGCCTTCCTCGGCTACGTGCTCGCGGGTGCGGCGCTTCTGGGCCTCGTGCGCGTTCGGGATTTCTGGACGCGGTTGTGCGGAGTGATGGCCGCGGCCTTCCTGATCTTGAGCCTCGGCCCTTCCCTGAAAGTTCTCGAGTCGGATCTCGGCGTGCCCATGCCCTACTCGTTCCTGATGTCGGTTCCACCCTTCTCCATGGGGCGCACGCCGGTGCGCTGTGTCCTCTTCGCCCTGTTCTTTCTGACCATTCCGGCTGTCCGGTTTCTCTCGAGCCTCGAACGCCGTGGACGCCGCGGCTCGCTTACGGTTGGAGCCCTCGCGCTGTGCGCCGGGCTAGAGATGTGGTCCCCGCGTCCGCTCGCGAAAGCCTTTGTCTCGCCTCTGGATCTGACGCGGCTCGTTCCCGGCTACGTGTGCAACCTCCCGCTCACCACCCTCGACGGCTTCGCGGTGCTGCTTCAAACCCAGCATCGTCGGAAGATCGTGACCGGGCTCGTGTCGCGCAGGTCGCAGGCCCTCGCCGACCACCTCAACGGATTGGGCGACCTGCTCGACCATGAGCCCGAGGCCTTCGCGCACCGCCTCCTCTCATGGGGCGTCACCAACGTCATCCTGGAACCGGGGGCGCCCGATGGCCTCGAAAGCGTGTTGCCGGCCCTTGGCCTCAACGTGATCGATCTTCGCGGCAGCGAAGGCCGGGTCCAGTAGGCAGCGCGCGTCTCTATTTGTTTCCGGCCACGAGCGCCCGCCAGATCTCCATTCCGTCCATCTCACCCTCGGAGAGGACGTGGCCGCGGTGGTCGACGGCCATGACGAAGGGGCTGACCTTGACGCCATAGGCCACGGACAGCTCGCCCTCCGGATCGAACAGGACCTCCACCGGGCCTTCCGCCCGCGCCTTGTCTTCAGCCTCGAAGTAGTGCGGACGGTCGGGGTAGCGATCCTTGATCTCCGTGATCACATGCAGCGGGCCCACGAAAGGCTTGAAGTCGCGGATGAAGGTTCGATAGCGCTCGATGAACTGGTTGTAGGGCCCGTTTCCGCGATAGCCGTCGAGCAGACACAGGAGGAGCAGATGGCCCTCGCGTAGGGCGAGCAGGGCTTCGGAGAGCGTCACCGTCTTGCGTGGACCCTCGAGCGTCGCGAGCTCGTAGTCTCCAGGAACGCTCTTCCCGGCCCACAGAATGGCGGGGGAGGGGCGCGGAGCGCCGAGGCTCGCCACTGCGTCAGCCACTCGGTCGATGGGAAGGTCCGCGAACGCCTGAGCCAGGATCTCGGCGGCCGCGTTCATATCCTGAGCGCGCAGCTTCTCGAGGCCGAAGTAGTAGAAGCCGATGCCCCGAAACTCCGTGGTCCAGTGGCGTACGAATTCGGAGAGATAGCGCGTGATGTACTTCATTCCGTCGTCGCGCTGGCCGGTTTCGCACAGTCCCGCGCCGTGGAGAACGAGCAGCGGTGTGTCGGGGTCGCCCTTCTGAAGAGCGGCGGTGGTGAGCTGGACGAGGGGAGCGAAGGCCCCGGCCTCCCACAGTTCCATCAGTGGCTCGGGGTCGCGGCTCTCGGGTTTGTAGGAGGCGCGAATCAGCTCCGGGGTTCGCCCCAGTTCGCACCCCGGATCGACCCCGGGAGCCGTGAGTTCGATGCGTTCACGCGAAGCGGGCGAGTAGAAGATGTACTCGCGGATCTTCGCGGGGGAGCGCCAGAGCTTCGGACTCAGGGTGCCAGCACTCTGGCCGTTGATGGAGACGAGCAGGTCTCCTGGAGCCAGCAGAATCCGGTCGGCCAGCGACCCGGGCTCGACCTTCTTCACTCTGAGGCAACGCGCCAGAGGCGGATCGGCCCGGGCGGGCTGCCGCCGATAGTTCATGAGCAGCGATTTCGTGAACGCCTCGAATTCCGCGCGGGCCATCGGGAGATCCCTGTTGGCGTGCAGCGTACACCACAGGCCGCGGGGGATGCGTTTGCATCTGCGGTTTGCCTGCCTCAAAGATGCTAGAAACGGGGGCACGATGATTGATACTGGACTCAAGAACAAGGCGGTCGTGGTCACGGGCGGGGCCGCGGGAATTGGCAAGGGCACGGCACACGCTTTCGCGGCCGAGGGCTGCCGGGTGGCGGTGTGGGACGTGAAGGGAGACGAGGCGGAGATCGTGGCGAGCCTCAAGGCCGCGGGTGCCTCTGCGGCTCTCTTCATCCGGGTTTCCACCGCCGACGCGGCGCTCGTGGCCGCGGCCACCGCGAAGGTGGTGGAGGCTTTCGGCCAGATCGATGTGCTCATCAACAACGCCGGCGTCCTGCGCGATGGGATGATGGTGAAGGTGAAGGACGGCCAGGTCTCCGTGATGTCGGACGAGCAGTTCGACCTGGTCATCGACGTCAACCTGCGCGGGGTCTTCCTCTGCACCCGTGCGGTGGCGCCGCACATGATCGCGCGGAAGCAGGGGGTCATCATCTCCGCGTCGTCGGTGGTCGGCCTCTACGGAAATTTTGGCCAGACCAACTACGTGGCCACGAAGGCCGGGGTCATCGGCATGACCAGGGTGTGGGCGCGGGAGATGGGGAAGCACGGCATCCGCGTGAATGCGATCGCGCCCGGTTTCATCGAAACCGAGATGGTGCGGCAGATGCCGGCCAAAGCCCTCGAGTCAATGGTCCAGCACACTCCGCTCGGGCGTATGGGCAGGGTCGAGGACATCGCGGCCGCGTATGTGTTCCTCGCAAGCGACCAGGGCAGCTTCATCAGCGGCCACTGCTTGTCCGTGGACGGCGGCGCCGTACCCGGGACGTAGTTTAGGTAGGGGGGGCCGGTAGACGGACCCGGCCCCCCCTACAACCCCCCGGCCTCCGCTTCGGCGAGTCTTCTTGAAGTGGGAATCGCCCGAGTGAATCGGCGATTCGTTTAGCGGAGCCGCCGAAGCTGCGGCCGAGTCTCTGGCTCCTGCCCCGTGGACTGACCCGGTCCCCCTACAACTCGACGCCGGTGCATTTGACTCATTCTCTTGAGGCGGCGATCGCAGGGATACTCCATTTCGGAACAGAGTCCCAGGATGAGCGCGCGTGTGCCGGTGCTGGACGAGGGTCGGGCTGCGACGATCGCGGTTGTCGATGGGGATGAGTTCGTCCGGACGGTGGTCTCGGACAGCTTGCGCGGAGCGGGCTTCAACGTGGTGGAGGCCGCTTCCGCGGAGTCCGTCCTGGAGATCGCAAGCCGGGGCGAGGTGGAGGCCATCCTCAGCGACATCCTTCTTCCCGGCCAGACCGGCCTCCAGATGCTGCGGCTGATCCGCGCCCAGGGCAGCGACATCCCGGTGGTCCTGATGACGGGGTCGCCGAGCCTCGATACCGCGATCGAAGCGGTCGACACCGGGGCTTTCCGCTATGTGGCGAAGTCCGCGGGCCTGGGCGAGGTCGCCGAGGCCATGCGGCAGGCGGTTCGCTCCGCGCGGCTCGCGCGATGGAGGCGAGAGGCCATTCTGCTGACCCAGCCGGAGTCCGAGTTCGTCGATGACCCCGCTTCCATGGAAGCGGCATTTGCCGAGGCCCTGGACGGGCTCTGGCTCGCTTCCCAGCCGATCGTCAGGGCTTCGGACCTCTCGGTCGTGGGCGCCGAGCTTCTGAGCCGGACGTTCTCTCGCCGCTTCACCAGCATCACGAGCGTCCTCGATGTGGCCGAGAAACTGGGCCGCGTGCCCCTCCTGGGCCGCCGCGTCCGCGACCTGGCCTCCAGTCTGGACCTCACGGGGGAGGGATTGATCTTCATCAACGTCCACAGTGTCGAACTCGAAGACGAGGAGCTCTTCAGTCCCGGCAATCCGCTCGCCCGCCTGGCTCCACGCGTGATTCTGGAGGTCACCGACCGCCATGCCCTCGACCACGTGCAGCACCTGCACGAGAAGGTCGCGACCCTGCGGGACCTGGGCTTCCGCATCGCGGTCGACGACATGGGCTCGGGTCATTCGGGCCTGAACAGCTTCACCGTGCTCCGCCCGGATTTCGCCAAGGTCGACCTCGCCCTCGTGCGCGGCATCGACCTCGATCCCTACCGACAGACCCTGGTCCGCTCCCTCGCGGCCATGTGCGCGGAGTTCGGGGTGCCCCTCGTCGGCGAGGGCGTCGAGACCATGGGAGAGCGGGGCTGCCTGACCGAGCTCGGTTGCCAGTATCTGCAGGGCTTTCTCTTCGGAAAGCCGGAGGCTCCGCCCAGGCGTCCGGCTCCATCCCCCTAAGGGACTCCGTCGGACATGAAGCCCCTCTTCGCCGCACTCCTTCTCATCCACGGCCTCATCCACCTCATGGGGTTCGCCAAGGCCTTTCAGTATGCCGACCTCCCGCAGCTCACCCTGAAGATCTCGCGTCCTCAGGGGGCGGCCTGGCTCCTCGCCACCGTGCTGTTCCTTGCCACGGTCGGGGCCTTGTGGGCGTGGCCTCAGGGTTTCTGGATGATCGGAGCTCTCGCCATCCTGGTTTCGCAGGCGGTGATCTTCCACTCATGGACCGATGCCAAGTTCGGTACTCTCGCGAACGTGGTCGCCCTCGGCGGCGTGCTGTTCGGTTTCGCCTCCTCGGGCCCCTGGAGCTTCCGGGCCCAGTTCGAGGCGGACGCGGCCCAGGGCCTCGGCCGAAGCGCCGCGGCCTCCGTCCTGAGCGAAGTCGATGCGGCACACCTCCCGGCGGCACTCAGGCAGTATCTGCGCGTGAGCGGGGCTCTGGGGCAGCCCCGCGTCCGCAACTTCCACCTCACCTTCAAGGGACGAATCCGCGGCGGTCCCGATGAGGCCTGGATGGACTTCACCGGCGAGCAGTACAACTTCTATGGTCCCGCGTCGCGTTTCTTCCTAATAACCGCCTCGAAGCTCGGCGTGCCCTTCGTGGTCTTTCACCGCTTCTCCGCCGGCAAGGCCACCATGAGGGTGAGGGTCGCCGCCCTCGTGCCGATGGTCGACGCCCGGGGGCCGGAGATGACCAGGGCCGAGACCGTCACCCTCTTCAACGACATGTGCGTGTTCGCGCCCGGCGCGCTCGTCGATGCGCCCATCGAGTGGCGGGAAATCGACCCGTTGCACGTCTCGGGCCGGTTCACCAACGCCTCGGTCACGGTCGAAGCGGTCCTCATCTTCAACGAGACCGGCGAACTCGTCGACTTCGTCTCCGACGACCGCCTGCAAGGGTCACACGACGGGACTTCGTTCACGCCCATGCGCTGGTCGACGCCCCTTCGCGACTACCGCTCCTTCGGCCCGCATCGCCTCAGCGCTACGGGAGTGGGCCGGTGGCATCCCGAGGGCGCCCCCGCCTACGACTACATCGAGATCAGCGTGGAGGACATCGATTACAACCTGCGGCCGTCCTCGATAAGGTGAGCCCCGCGGTTCAAGGCGCTCCCCGGGGGATGCTAATGTCGCGGCCGCAAGCCCCGCCCCAAAGGAGAATAGATGTTCCGGAACCCCGCCGGCGCCCGCGCGCTCGGAACCGCCGCCCTGGCCTTCGTTCTGGCATGCTCGTCCGAAAGCATGCAGGCTCCGCCCTCGACGCGACCGGCCTCTCGCGCCCCGAGGTTCAGCTTCAAGGTGGTGAAGGCGTATCCCCACGACCCCTCGGCGTTCACTCAGGGCCTGGTTTTTGCCGACGGCATCTTCTACGAGAGCACGGGGTTGAACGGCCAGTCCACGCTGCGCAAGGTGACGCCCGAGACCGGTAAGGTGATCCAGCAGATCGCGGTGGAGCCCCAGTACTTCGCGGAGGGCCTTGCGCTCGTGGGGGACGAGTTGCTGCAACTCACCTGGCAATCGCAGGTCGGGTTCGCGTACGACAAGACGACGCTCAAGCGCCTGCGCACCTTCACCTATCCCACCGAAGGATGGGGCATGGCCTATGACGGCGCCGACCTCGTGATGAGCGATGGCTCGTCGCACCTCTTCTTCCTCGATCCGAAGACGCAGAAGACGATCCGCGACCTTCCCGTAACCGATGGCGGCCGGCCGGTGGAGCGGTTGAACGAACTCGAGTTCATCAGGGGCGAGCTGTGGGCGAACGTCTGGCAAACGGACCGCATCGCCAGGATCGACCCCAAAACCGGCCACGTCACCGGCTGGATCGATCTCACCGGCCTGTTGCGCCCGGAGGCCCGGGGGCCCGAGGGCGATGTGCTGAACGGCATCGCCTGGGACCGGGCGGGTGATCGGGTCTTCGTGACCGGCAAGAAGTGGCCCTGGATGTTCCAGATCGAAGTCATCCCGGCCGGATAGAGGACCCCCATGTCACCGGACAGCGTCGGCCAGATGGTGGACGACGATGCGCGCCGCCTGGATCGCACCCGCCGCGCGGTGATGCTGACGCTGTTCATCATCGCCAACGGCGCGGGGGTCGTGAATCTCTTCGGCCAGGGCTCGTCGCCCACCGCGGGCCTGGTTCTGCTCGCCGGCGGCAATCTGAGCGTCTTCCTCGCCTGGGTCCTGAATCGCGCGGGACGAGGCGAGGCGGCAGGTCTTGCCCTCGCCATCACGGCGGCTCTGATCAGCACGAGCCTCCAGATCGTCGGCCTGGGCCTGCACGATGTAGCCATGATGGGCTTTCCCCTGACCATCCTCCTGGCCGGCCTGCTCCTGCGTCCGGCCGCCTTCCTCGCCTCCCTGGCTCTCGTGCTCGGAGGCCTGGCCCTCGTGGCCTGGGCCGAGCACACGGGCTGGACCGGGGCGCCTCCCGCCGCCCGGGCCGACTGGATCGACTACGTCTCGGTGGCTGCGGTCCTCATCGGGGTTGCGACCTTCACGAGGCTCCTGGTGCGCGCGTTTCGCGACAGCCTCGAGCGCGCGCTCGCCGGAGAACGCACGCTCGCCGCCGCCAACCTCGAGCTGGAAGCCAGGAACGCGCGGATGCGGGTGCAGGAGGCGGAGCGCGACCGTCTCATCGCGGAGCTCGAGGCCAAGAACGCCGAGCTGGAGCGATTCGCCTACACCGCGTCTCATGACCTCAAGACGCCGCTCGTCACCATTCGGGCCTATGTCGGCTACATGCTGCGGGATGCGGCCGCCGGAAATCTGACCCGCCTCGAGGAGGACGGGAAGCGGATCGTGGGGGCGAGTGATCGCATGCGCCTTCTCCT
>CAZYEA010000064.1:7505-19214 GCA_964646485.1 uncultured Acidobacteriota bacterium | reverse complement strand
GCTGATCGTGATGGATGTGCGCCTGTCCAACACCGCCACCCACGCCGATCACTGGATCGCGCCCTACCCCGGGTCCGAGGCGGCCATCCTCCTCGCGATCGCGAACTTCATCATCAAGCGGAAGCGTTACAACGCCGACTTCATGCGGAAGTTCTGGAACTGGGAGCAGTACCTGGCCGCCGAGCGGCCTGAGCTGCCGCGCACCTTCGAGAGTTTCGAAACCGCGCTCGCCGAGGCGTATTCGCACTATTCGTTCTCCTTCGCGGCCGCCGAATCCGGCGTCGACGAAGGCGCCCTGCGCGAGATCGCGGAGATCGTGTCGAAGGCGGGGACGAAACTCGCCGCCCACAACTGGCGGTCGGCCGCGGCGGGGGCCGAGGGCGGATGGCAGGTCGCGCGGACCCTCTTCTTCCTCAACTGCCTGCTCGGTGCGGTCGCCTGCGAGGGCGGGACGTATCCCAACACCTGGAACAAATTCGTTCCCAAGCCGATCTACCTGCCGCCGCATCCCCGGACGTGGAACGAGCTCACCTGGCCGAAGGAATTCCCGCTCGCCATGTACGAGATGTCGATTCTGCTCCCGCACTTCCTGCGCGAGGGCCGGGGCAAGCTCGACGTCTACTTCTCGCGCGTGTACAACGCGGTGTGGACGAACCCCGACGGCTTCTCCTGGATCGACCAGTTCACGAGGGACGATTCGCCGATCGGCCTGCACGTGGCTTTGACTCCGACGTGGAGCGAGACCGCGTACTTCGCCGACTACATTCTGCCCATGGGGGTGGGGAGTGAGCGCCACGACCTGCATTCCTACGAGACCCAGGACGCGCAGTGGATCGGCTTCCGTCAGCCGGTTCTGAAGGAGGCGAAACGCCGCTTGCGAAAAGACCTGGGCGGCACGGGCGACACGCGCGCGGTGAACCCCGGCGAAGTGTGGGAAGAGAACGAGATGTGGATCGACCTCTCGTGGCGCATCGATCCCGACGGCACGCTCGGCATTCGCAAGTTCTTCGAGTCGAAGAAGGACGCGGGCAGGAAGCTCTCGATCGACGAATACTACGACCACATTTTCGAGAACTCCGTGCCAGGCCTGCCCGCGAAGGCCGCGGCCGAGCAACTCCAGCCCGGCGAATTCATGCGGCGATACGGGGCGTATGAGATCAAGAGCGGGATCGGGCAGTTGTTCGCCGAGGAGGTCCCGGCGGCGGAGCTCATCGATGTGGCGCGGGATGGCTTCGGGCGCGTCTATGCGGCCTCGCCCAAACCCGATTCGCTGAACGTGGCGCCTCAGCCCGTGCCCGATGCCGACTCCGCGGGGCGGCGGGCCGTGGGTATCGATGTCGATGGCCGCGTGCTGCGCGGCTTCCCAACCCCATCCGGAAAGCTCGAGTTCTACTCGCCGACCCTGAAAGCCTGGGGGTACCCGGAATCCGCGATCCCCACGTACATCAAGAGCCACGTCCATCCCGAGAACCTCCGTGAGGGCGAGCTGCCACTGATTCCGACCTTCCGGATCCCAATCCAGATCCACACCCGCAGCGGGAACTCGAAGTGGCTCGCGGAGATCGCCCACTCGAACCCGTTGTGGATCCACACCTCGCACGCGGAGCGGCTTGGAGTGTCGACCGGCGACCTCGTTCGCGTCTCCACAAGGATCGGATCTTTCGTGGTCAAGGCGTGGGTCACAGAAGGGATCAAGCCCGGGGTGGTCGCCTGCTCGCATCACATGGGCCGGTGGAAGCTCGAACAGGGCGAAGGCCAGAGGCAGTCCATGGCGACGGTAGCGATGGAGCGGAACAAGTCGGCCTACATGCTGCGGCGGCTTTCCGGGGTGGAGGCGCACGTCGATGCGCGGGACGCGGACCTCTCACGCGTGTGGTGGACCGACGCGGGCGTCCATCAGAACCTCACGTTCCCGGTCCAGCCCGACCCGGTTTCGGGAATGCACTGCTGGCACCAGGCGGTGCGGGTGGAGAAGGCGCGGGAAGGCGATCGCTACGGCGACATCGTGGTCGACCTCGAAAAGTCGAAGGCGCACTACGAGGCCTGGATGGCAAAGACGCGGCCGGCGGGGAAGTTCTCGCCGGATGGGACGCGGAGGCCGCACTGGTTGCAGCGGCCGTTGCGGCCGAGCAAGGACGCGTACAAGCTGTAGCGACCGAATCACGGCCGGGCCCGACCGCGACTGATAACCTTCCGCGCGATGCTGAGTGATCCCGGGTTCAAGTTCTGTCCCAAGTGCGGGGCGCCGCTTGGCCGCCGCCGCCTCAAGGACTTCGAGCCCGAACGGCTCGTGTGCACGCGGTGCCTGTTCGTCTTGTACCTGAATCCGAAGGTTGCGGCGGGCACGGTGGTGGAGCACGACGGCGGCATCGTCCTCCTCCGGCGCGAGATCGATCCGCGGGCCGGGTTCTGGGTTCATCCCGGAGGCTTCGTCGACCGCGGCGAGACCCTGGAACAGGCGGCGGTGCGGGAGACTCGCGAAGAGGTGGGCCTCGAGGTCGAGATCACCGGACTCCTCGGCGCCTACTCGTTCGCCGACAGCGAAGTGGTGGTCGTGACCTTCGCGGCCCGCGTCCTCTCCGGAGCGCCCGCGGTGGGGGATGAGAGCACCGAGGTGCGCACGTTCGACCCCCTGCAGATCCCGTGGGATGAGCTCGCCTTCCCCAGCACGCGCCTGGCTTTGAAGGAATACATGCGCATGCGGGAACGCCAGCCGGTGACCCCCGATCGAGCGCCCACCACCGAGATTTCAACCGCGCTCATCGCGACCGCCCTGCGACGCAGCCGTGAGGAGTCGGGGCCCTTGTCCCGTCCGCGGGTCGAGCTCGCCACGGAGCCCAGCCGGCTCGCCGTCCTCACGGACGCCCGCGTGGCCGCCTTCAGAGCCAAGGACGTGCGCGCGGCCTCGATCGTCTATCCGCAGCTCATAGAAGTGCTGCGGGGCGAGCGACGTTACAAAGAGGCCTTGGCCGTCGCCGAGGAAGGGCTCGCGCTCACCCATGATCCGCTTATCGCGCGCCTCGCCGACGAGGTGGCCCACGAGCTCTCCGAGGCCGAGCAGGAACGCTGTTGACTGCGCGCGGCGCCTGCCCGCCGCGTAAACTCCGCGCCCGATGAAATTGACCAAGACTCCTTTCGCCTTCATTCCGGTCCTTGCTCTGGCCGCGCTCCTGCCCGCGTGCGGATCGACCTCCCCCTCCCCCTCGACCGGCACCGGCACTCTCGGGGTAGAGGACGTGACCATCGGGACCGGCGCCACCGCGGCCGCCGGAGACACCGTGACCGTCTCGTACGTCGGCACCTTGACCAGCGGGGCGCAGTTCGACGCCGGCACCTTCTCGTTCCGCGTCGGATCGGGTCAGGTGATCGCGGGTTTCGACCAGGGTGTCGTGGGCATGCGGGTGGGAGGGAGGCGCCGCCTGACCATTCCGCCGAACCTCGGCTACGGCGGCCAGGCCGTGGGCTCCATCCCGGCAAATTCCACGATCCGGTTCGACATCACCCTTCTCGCCATCGCGGGAAAGTAGCGCAGAAGCGAACGCCCGGCGGCCCGCCGTGACGGGGCCGCCTTAGAGTATCCCCAGTGCACGAACTCGTCCTTTGGATCCAGGAAGTGGCCGTGCCGAAGCTTGGCTGGTTCGGCATGTTCCTGGTGGCGGTGGCCGACACCTCGTTCATCCCCCTGCCGGAGCTGAGCGATCTGCTCGTGGTCACGGGCGCGGCCCGACATGCGGGCAGCGCCTGGCAGTACGTGCTTGCGAGTGCGGCGGGATCCGTCATCGGCTGCCAGATGGCTTATGAGGTGGCGAGACGCGGCGGGGAGAAGCTCGCCACCAGGTTTATCGCCCCCGCCAAGCTCCTCAAGGCCGAGATGCTGCTCACCCGATACGGGTTTCTCGCCATCGCCGTCCCCGCCCTCTCGCCGCCGCCCATGCCCTTCAAGGGCTTCGTGCTGGCGGCGGGAATCTTCGCCATGCCGCGGCTTCAGTTTGCCGCGACCATCTTCTTTTCGCGAGGGCTACGGTATGTGATCTGGTCGGTCCTGGGCGCCACCTACGGGGACGAGGCGATCGGCTGGGTGGAGCACTTCGATGTGTGGGCGAGGAATCATCCGATCATCGTGGTCGCGATGCTGAGCTTGATGTTGATCGGGTTTGTGTGGTGGTGGAAGAGCCACCACGAACCGGAGGTCACGAGGCGTTGAGTCGGAGGAAGCTCCACTCCTTCGAGAAAGGCACGCGGCTCATCCGGACCGAGCGGTCCTTGAGCACGAGCAGGAGGTCCGAGGGGTTGATGCCGATTCCGTTCTTCTCGTCGTAGAGCCCGGGTTCGACGGAGAAGGTCATGCCTTCCTCGATCACGGTGTCGTCGCCGAGGGCCAGGCTTGGGGGCTGATGTCCCTCGTAGTTCTGCCCCTGACCGTGGCCCGGGCGGTGATAGATGAAGTCCTGCATCCCATTCCTGATCTGATGCTCATGAACCTTCCAGGCGATCTCGGAGCACAAAACTCCCGGCTTCACGTTCTCCACCATGATCTCCACGGTCTCCGCCACCACCTGCCACATACGGTCGTGGCCGGGGGGCGAGGGTGCGATGACGTAGTTGCGGTAACACTCGCCGCCGTAGCCGCCGAGGAGGATGTCGCAGTTCACGTAGAGCGGGCGGCCGCGCTCGACCTTCGCGTGGAAGAACTGATTCGGATGAGGGTAGGCGGTCGCCACCCCGGTGCGTACATAGTTCGAGGTGACGTCGATGCCCACGGCGCGGTGCGGTCTGCCGTCGCGCTTCACGTCCGCCATCAGGAGGTTGATGCCGAATTGCGAGAGCGCCTGCCCGATCTGGTAGTCGGTCGTGTTCGTCCCATGTTCGAGGATGAAGTCGCGTGCGAAGGCGTGGATGCGGTCGAAATACCGATAGGCGCGCTGGGTGAGGGCGATCTCCTCGCGGGTCTTCACCATGCGCATTCGGATCGCGAGGTCGGAGATGTCTACGAACTTCGCGCTCGGGAGGACGCGCGCGAAGGTGGCCGCCTTCGACGGGACGAGCTCGCCTTCGAGGCCGATGGTCTTTCCGTCGTAGCCGCGCTTCTTGAGCCCCTCGAGCATCCACGCCCACAGGTCCACGCGAGGTCCGCGCTTCAACACGCCACGATTGGGGAACCCGCCCTCGGCGTGGGGATAGCAGAAGTAATACTCGTTCTCGGTGCACCACCAGGACTGGATCAGGTCGCGGTCGATGCCGGGCGAGTACCAGTAGACGGTCTCGTTCGCCTCGGCTCCCTTCGTGGGAAGGACGACCCAGGTCGACCGCTCGCCGCTGCCGCGGAAGCAGCCGGTGAAGTAGACGATGTTGTCATCCGTTCCGAGGACCACCGCGTCGACTCCGCGGGCCAAAGCCGCCTCGCGGATCCTCGCCGCCTGTCGCCTGTACCAGGCGAGAGGAAGCCGATCCACGCCCAGGGGTGCGGGCTCGGGGTGATGGGGATTGTCGAGGAGGAGAGCTTCGGAACCGGACCGCTTGCCTTTCGCCTGGCCCACCGCGGTCGACTGAGCGAGGGCCTCGCTCGCGACCGAACCGGCGATGAGCGAGGCGCCGATGTCCCTGATGAAGCCGCGTCGTGAGTCCATGATCGCCTCCGGTTCGTGAAGGCCGCCATCTTAGGCGGGTCAGGGGAGGCCGGCCCTTAAGATGAGAGTCCGGAATGGGCAGGAAGAAGACCACGAACCGGAGGCAGGGGGACGGGCCCGGTCTCCCGGTCCTCGAGCCCGCGAGGTCGCGACGCCGGGTCGGCTTCGCGGTGGCCGTCGTCATACTCGTGCTCCTCGGAACCGCCTATCGACTCCGACCCTCCGGGTCGAAGGCGATCCGGCGCGACCCGGGGCTCAACGTCCTGCTCATCACCATCGACACATTGCGCGCGGACGCGGTGGGCGCTTATGGAAACAAGAGCGCGGCCACGCCCTGGATGGACCTCTTGGCCAGGGAAGGAGTGAGATTCGCGGAGGCGCGCGCTCAGAACGTGGTCACCCTTCCTTCGCACGCGAACATCCTCTCCGGCCGATATCCCTTCCACCACGGCATCCGTGACAACGCGGCCTTCCGGTTCCCTCCAACGATGGAGACCCTCGCCACTCTTCTCGCGGGTGCCGGCTATCGGACCGCTGCCTTCGTGAGCGCCTTCCCGCTCGATTCGCGTTTCGGCCTCGATCGAGGCTTCTCGGTCTACGACGACCGCCTCGGTGATCCCGACAAGCGGGCGGGTTTCCTGATGCAGGAGCGCCCCGGGGCGGCCACGATCGCGGCGGCGCGCGCCTGGATGAGTGCGCAGGGGAGTGCGAAGACCTTCGTGTGGGTTCACCTCTACGAGCCCCACTTTCCTTATGCGCCGCCCGAGCCTTTCGCCTTCCGCTTTGCCAAAGACCTGTATCACGGCGAAGTGTCCTACGTGGACTCCCTGCTCCAGCCGCTCGTGGAGCCGCTGCTCGCGCAGGGAGAGAAGGATCGCACCCTGATCATCCTGACCGGCGACCACGGTGAGGGCCTCGGCGAGCACGGGGAAGCCACTCACGGGATCTTCGCGTATGAGACCACCCTGCGTGTGCCCCTGATCATCCACGCCCCGGCCATCCTCGGCGCGCGCGAGGTCGCGACCGCGGTCCGGCACATCGACATCCTGCCGACCGTGCTCGATGCGCTTGGCCTCGAGCCTGTGGCCGACCTTCCGGGCCGGAGCCTCTTGCCGGCGTCGAACGGCGTGTCGGTCGCGGCCGAACCTGCGTATTTCGAAGCGATGTCTTCCGCGCTCAATCGCGGCTGGGCTCCCCTCGCCGGCCTGGTCCGCGACCACCACAAGATCATCGACCTGCCGATTCCGGAGCTCTTCGATCTTTCGAGCGATCCTCACGAACTCAAGAACCTCGCCGCTACCGAACCCCAGGCGCTCGATTCGGCGCGCGCCGAACTTGCGAGGCGGCGTGCGGCCGATCGGGGGCTCCAACGGGGCGGCGAAACCACGGAGACCCGCGAACGTCTGCGGGCGCTCGGTTACCTCTCGGCCGCGGGACCAGCCTCGCTCAAGACCCACTTCACCGTCGCCGACGATCCCAAGACGCTCATCGGACTCGACGCCGACCTCGAGGAAGTGGTGGGCCTCTACGAGGCGGGAGATCCGGGCTCGGCCCTCCTGAAAGCGAAGGGAGTGGTTCTGGCGCGCCCCCGCATGGCCCTCGCCCAGCAGTATCTGGGCTTTCTGCAGCGGGAGACCGGGGACATCGATGGAGCGATCGCGTCCATGCGAAAGGCTGTGGAAGCGGGACCCGAAGATGGCAGTGTGGCCGCACTCCTGGGCGCGTACCTGACCGAAGCCGGCCGCGCCCCTGAAGCCGCGGCGGTCCTCGAGCCTTACGCCTCGCAGGCACAACCGGATCTGGAAGTTCTTATGGTCCGCGGAACCGCTCTCGCCCAGGCCGGGAGGGTCGACCAGTCGGTGAAGACGTTCGAGAAAGCACTCGCCCTCGATCCCACAAACGCACAGGCGAAGTCCAATCTTGGAACCGTGTACCTGCTCGTCAAGGACTATCCGCGTGCGCGAACGCTGATGGAGGAGGCGATCGCCCTCGATCCCGAGGTCTCGCGGGCGCACAACGCGCTCGGTGTGATCGCCTTCGAGACCGGGCGCGCGGACGAGGCCATCGCCCACTGGCAGCGCGCCATCGAGATCAACCCGAACGAATGGGACACCCTTTCGAATCTGTGCCGCGTTCTTCTGGATAGGGGCCGTGTCGAGGAGGCTCGTCCTTATGTGGAGAGGTTCCTCAGGGAAGCGCCGAGGAGCCGCTATCCAGGGGAGATGCGGCGGTATCGACAGGCGGTCGGCGGCTGACCTCGTCTGACTCCCATCGACTTTTTGTATGGGCGCTCCAAGGAAAGGTTGGGGAATCCGGCTGGTTGGACCGTGGCTTCAGCGGCTCCCCTAAAGTCCGCCTTTTCAGGGATTGCCGCTCTGGCCTGAAGCTTGCTTGGTTCGGACGAGCAAGACGTCCGCTACCAACCGCCGCCTTCGGGCGGCACCTGTTTCAGGAGGCAGTACCCATGAAGAAGATTGTCGGACTTGTCCTGGCACTCATCCTGGCCGCGGCGCCAGGCGCCTGGGCCCAGTCCACGGGCGGAAACATCTACGGAACCGTGACGGACAGCTCCGGCGCGGTTCTCCCGGGAGCGAGCATCACCCTGACCAGCGACCGAACGGGCGCGCGCACCATCACGAGCGGCCCCAAGGGCGAGTTCCGCTTCCTCAATCTCGACCCCGCGGTCTACAAGCTGGTGATCGCCATGAGCAGCTTCGGTTCGGTGAGCCGCGAGGTCACGGTGAATGCCGGCGCCAACGTCAATCTCACCTTCCCGCTGAAGATGGCCTCGCTCTCCGAGGCTCTCGATGTCACCGCGGAAGCCCCCGTCATCGACGTGAAGCGGGTCGGCACTTCGACCACCCTTACCAACACCGAGCTCTCCGACACCCCGCAGTCGCGCGATCCCTGGGCGGTCCTGAAGACGGTTCCGGGCGTCCTCGTCGACCGCGTGAGCATCGCCGGCAACGAGGCGGGCCAGCAGTCCGTATTCGCGGCCAAGGGCGCCTCGGCGGCCGACGCCGTCTACACCTATGACGGTGTGGTCATCACCGACTCCGCCTGCGGCGGCTGCTCGTCGATGTACTACGACTTCGACGCCTTCGACCAGATCAAGGTCGACACCGGCGGCAACGACCTCTCGATGATGACGGGCGGCGTCGGAATGAACTTCATCACCAAGCGCGGCACCAACGCGTTCCACGCCACCGCTCGCTCCTACCTGAGCAGCCACAAGCTCCAGTCGAACAACGTCCCCGAGGACCTCAAGACCGACCCCCGCATCGCGGTGGCGACGAATCCCGACCGGGCCGCCGACCGCATCGACCAGATCCTCGACTGGGGCGTCGACGTCAGCGGACCGATCGTGAAGGACAAGCTCTGGTTCTGGGCCGCGTACAACCGCAACGACATCGACGTCATCCGCATCGCCCAGACCCACGACGAGACCCTGCTCAAGAACACCAATGCCAAGCTCAACTGGCAGGCGAGCAAGAACGACATGGTCTCGGCCTCTTACTTCTACGGCAAGAAGGAGAAGTTCGGACGCTCTCCCGGCTACGCGGGCACCGAGCCCGACTCCATCCTCTTCGACCAGGGCGACTTCGGGCCCGACTTCGGGCCTTTCTCCGGCCTCAAGGGCCTGTTCAAGATCGAGGACAACCACATCTTCGGCGCGAACTTCTTCCTGAACGCCAAGTACGCGTACTTCGGGTGGGGCTATGGCTTCGACCCGCGCGGCGGCATCGACAAGTCGGGCGGCATCGACTTCACCACGGACACCGCTTACGGGTCGTCCCTGCGCTACCGGTCTTTGCGGCCCTGGCACGTGGTCGACGTGAGCGGCAGCTACTTCAAGGAAGGTCTCGGCGGCAACCATGAGCTGAGGTTCGGCTTCGGTTATCGCGCCAACCCGGTTCATTCCAGCACCCGGTACGCTGGCAACGGCTCGGTCGCGAAGAAGAACGGCGATGACGACGCGGTGGTTCTCCTCTACCGCGACCGCGTGGCCTTCTTCAAGGGAACCAACACCGACGTCTACCTGAGCGATACCTTCACCAAGGGCCAGCTGACCATCAACGCGGGCGTCCGCTACGACATCCAGACGGCGGCGAACGAGGCGAGCACCGCGCCCGCGCAGCGGCTCATCCCCGACCTCTTCCCGGCCGTCACCGTGGATCCGAGCCAGCTTCAGGGGATCGAGTGGAAAGACCTCTCGCCCCGTGTGGCCGTGACCTACGCTCTTGATGAAGCGCGCAAGACCGTGGTCCGCGCCTCCTACGCGAAGTACGCGGGTCAGTTGAACTCGTTCGAGACCACCAGCAATAACGCAGCGGGAACGTATTACCCCTACGTGGCCTACAACTGGGTGGACAAGAACGGCGACCACCTCGCGACCCGGGACGAGATCCTGTTCAACCAGGGCATTCAGTACTCGAACGGCGTGAACGAGGCCGCGCTCGGCAGCAACGTGTCGCCCAACAAGATCGACCCCAACTACAAGGCGAACCGGGACAACGAGATCATTTTCGGGATCGACCGCGAACTGGCCGCCAACTTCGCGGTGGGTGCGGCCTACACCTGGCGCAAGAGCACGAACGTCCCGAGCTGGAATCCGCGCATAGGTCTCACTCGCGCCGACTACACCGCGGGCGCACCCGTGACCGTGACCACGCCGCAGGGCGTCTTCACTTCTCAGGCCTACGCGCCCGACGCGGCCAAGGTGACGGGCGGAAGCTTCCTCACCAACCGGCCCGACTATCACACGAGCTATGGAGGCGTCGAGCTCTCGGCCACCAAGCGCCTGGCCAACAAGTGGATGATGAGGGCGGCCTTTGCCTTCATGGACTGGACCGAGCACTTCGACGGACCGAACGCGGTCCAGAATCCGACCCGCACGCAGAACACCGCGGGCGGCACCCTCGCCGGCCCCTTTGTCGACGGAGGGCAGGTCATCGTGAAGTCCTACGGGTCTAAGACGGACACGTTCTTCAACTCGAAGTGGCAGTTCACCGCGAGCGCCTTGTACCAGTTGCCTCACGGCTTCGACCTGGCGGGTTCCGTCCAGGGCCGCCAAGGCTATCCGTTCGTGGTGATCATGCGTCTTCCCGCCGGCGCCGATGGCCGTCCGCGCGCCCTCGCCACCTCATCGGTCGACAGCATCCGCTTCGACGACCTCTGGGATGTCGATCTGCGCCTGGCCAAGAAGATCACGGTCACCCCGAAGGTGGCGCTCCGGGTGAGCGCCGACCTGTTCAACGTGCTCAACAGCGGGAACGTGCTCCAGCGTTCGCGGCAAGTGAACGCGACGAGCACCGGCGGCATCAACAGCTCCTTCAACACCGTGAATGAGCTTCTGAATCCGCGGGTCGCCCGTATCGGCGTCCGGCTCGAGTTCTGATCGGCCGAGCGCAGTAGTGAGGCCCCGGGGCGTTTCCCCGGGGCTTTTTTCTTTCTGGATAGAATCGAGAGCGATGGCGCGGCAGAAGAAACGGGCGGCCGCAAAGGCGCCCGAGGGTGTGCCGCCAGAGGCGCCGGCGCCTCCGGTCCGCTCCCGGCGCCGAGTCTGGTGGGGCCTGCTGGGCGTGGGAATCCTCGGGCTCGCCACCGTCTTCCTCGCGCGGGGTCGCGCGCCAAAGAGGCCGAACGTTCTCCTCGTCACCATCGACACTCTCCGCGCGGATCACGTGGGCGCCTACGGCAACCGGGAGGCGCGCACCCCGGTGCTGGACGCGCTCGCCGCGCGCGGCGTGCGTTTCGCTCGCGCTCAGGCCTCGGCGCCTTTGACCGGACCGTCGCATTCGACGATTCTCACCGGGCTCTATCCGCCGGTTCACGGCGTTCGGGACAACGTGATCTTCCCCCTGAGCGCCGCCCACCCGAACCTCGCCACGCTACTGAAGCGGGAGGGCTACCGGACGGGCGGATTCGTCTCGGCCTATCCGGTGGCGGGGAGCTTCGGTTTCAGCGAGGGCTTCGACGAGTTCAGCGAGGGCTTTCACGAGGCGAACGATCCCGCGGCGGGCGGGGCGGAGCGCCCGGCTAACGAGACCGTGGATGCGGCACTCGCCTGGCTCGGACGGAA